>JBEILM010000144.1:0-9362 GCA_040379205.1 Gemmatimonas sp. | reverse complement strand
TGCCGCTCTATCGCGTGGGCAACGCCGTGTATGGCGAGACACTCGAGTTCGTGGACGGCGTCGTGCTCCGCAAACCGTTCGAGCTGGGCGGTGACTGGAAGCTCGACGTGACCGCCTTCGGCGGCGGGTACGACCTCAAGGTGCAGATTCCCACCGACACAGGCGTCACCACGCTCAACTTCCGCAACGAAAACAGCGTGGGCGCGCAGGTGTGGCTGAACACGCCCATCGAGGGGGTGCGCGTCGGCGCCTTTGCGAACAACTACCAGGGCACCCCACGGGCGACGCAGCGGCACCGCACCACCACGTTCCTGTACTCCGCCGAAGCGGTATTCAGCAAGGTGTTCGCCCGCAGCGAACTGACGACGTTCCGGAACCCGGACTTCGTGGACTTCAGATCATACTACGTGCAGGCCGGCATCACCCCCACGGAGAAGCTCACGTTCGTGACCGAATACAACAGCGGTCGCAACATCGTGCGCTTTTCCGGCACGCCAATCCCCGACCTGTCACTGCCCCTCAACGACGACTTCACGGTGGGTGTGACCTACCGCCCGTCGGCGCAGGTGGCCTTCAAGCTCGAAGGGCACCGGGCGGAAGGGTACTCGTTCGACACGCCCGTACCGTCGGTGATTCCGCCCACGCGTCCGCCGCTGGTGGCCACGCTCGCCCCGGCCCAAAAGACGTACTACATGCTGGCCTCCGTGGCCTTCACCTTCTGAGGCGCGGACAATGAATACCCTCCTCAAGACGTTCACCGTGGCAGTGCTGGCCGTCGTGGCCAGTGCGTCACCGGCGATGGCGCAGGACTTCAAGGTGATCGTGAACAGCGCGAACGCCACGACGGAGCTCACTGCCGACCAGGCCGCCAAGCTGTTCCTCAAGCAGGCCCTCAAGTTCCCGAACGGCACGCCGGCGCAGCCGGTGGATCAGGGAAAAGCCACCGGCGTGCGCGCTGCCTTCAGCAAGGCGGTGCTCGGCCGCCCGGTATCGGCGGTGGAGAGCTACTGGCAGCAGCAGATCTTTTCTGGCAAGGACGTGCCGCCGGCCGCCAAGGGTAGCGATGACGAAGTGGTGTCCTTCGTGAAGGCCACCCCCGGTGCCATCGGCTATGTGAGCGCTGGTGCGTCCACGGCAGGCGTGAAGGTCGTCGACGTCAAGTAGACGGCGGTGCTCCGATGTGCAAACGGCGAGCATCCTCCAGGGAGCTCGCCGTTCGTATTTGTTCAGGCGGCAGGATGAAGGGGGGTCAGGAAGGAGGGAGTAGCGCGCAGCGGCCATACTCCTCGTACAACACCGCCGCCGCACGAATGCCCAGCGTGTAGTTCTCCACGCTGATCCACTCGTCGGGCGCGTGGGCATTTTCGCCGGGCAGCCCGAAGCCCATGAGCAGCACGGGCGCGCCCAGGATGCGCTCGAAGTCGCCGACCACGGGGATGCTGCCCCCTTCGCCTGTGATCACCGGCTCGCGCCCGAACGCGGCCTCCAGCGCGATCTTGCCGGCGTCGATGATGGGACCCTGCAGGTCGGCGCGCCACGGCTTGCCGCCGTGCAGGTGCTGCACGGTGACCGTGACACCGGCTGGCGCCACGCGCTCGACGTGCGCCTGCACCAGCCGGGCGATGACCTGCGGCTCCTGATCCGGCACCAGGCGGAAGCTCACCTTGGCCATGCTTACGGCCGGCAGCACCGTCTTTGCCCCTTCGCCGGTGTAGCCGCTGAGCAAGCCATTCACTTCGCAGGTGGGGCGCGTCCAGAGCCGTTCGAGCGTGGTGAAGCCGGGCTCGCCGCCCAATGCGCTCACGCCGACTTCGTGCATGAGCGTGTCGTCGCTGAACGGCAACGCACGCATCTGCACCCGCACCTGGTCGGGGAACGGACGCACGTCGTCGTAGAATCCCGGAATGGCAATGCGTCCCTCGGCGTCGTGCATGGTGGCGAGGATGCGCGCGAGGGCCATGGCCGGATTCACGACGGCCCCGCCGTACATGCCGCTGTGCAGGTCGCCGTTGGCGCCGCGCACGGTGATCTCCAGATACGCCATCCCGCGCAGACTCGACAGGATGCTCGGGATACCGGGCGCAAACATGGTGCTGTCGCTGATGACCACCGCGTCGCAGGCGAGGCGCGCCTTCTCACGCTCGAGGAACGCCTCGAGATGTTCGCTGCCCACCTCCTCTTCGCCTTCGGCGAGCACGATGACGTTCACCGGCAACGCGCCGCGGGTGGCGAGGTGTGCTTCGAGTGCCTTGAGGTGCAGGTACAATTGTCCCTTGTCGTCCACGGAGCCGCGCGCGAACAGCTTGCCGTCACGGATGGTCGGCTCGAATGCCGGCGACGTCCACAGTTCGAGCGGCTCGGCGGGCTGCACGTCGTAGTGGCCGTAGATGAGCAGCGTGGGCGCCTGCGGCCCGGCCGCCCGCCACTCCCCCACCACGATGGGATGCCCCGGCGTCGGCTCGACGGTGGCGGTGAAGCCGATGCGGGTGAGTGCGTCGGCGACGAACTGCGCCGCGGCCACACAATCGGCCGCGTGCTCGGTGCGCGCGGAGACGCTGGGAATGCGCAGGAAGGCAAAGAGCTCATCGAGGGCGCGCTGATCGTTGGCGGCGCACCACGCGGCGAGGTCGGCGGGGATCGTAGGTGGCGGCGTAGGCATGCGAGACCCTGGGAAGCAGGGAGAAGGGTGTGAGGAAGGAGGAAGCAGCGACTGCAGCCATGCGGTTACCCGCGCGGCTTGGCCACCAGCAGGCCGAGCCACGTGGCAGCGAGGCCGAGCACCAGCGTGATCATGACGTACGCGGCGGCGCGGCCGGCGCGGCCTTCCTGCAGCAGCGTGAGCGTTTCGGCGCTGAAGGTGGAGAAGGTGGTGAAGCCACCGCAGAAGCCGGTGGTGAGGGCCAGACGCGGCACGTAGTCCTGGTCGACCGACAGAAACACCCGTGCCAGCACCCCGATGAGAAACGACCCGATCACGTTCACGGCGAGTGTGCCGAGCGGGAATCCGTTGCCGGCGCGCAGCAGCCACAGGCTCACGGCGTAGCGCAGCACCGAGCCGGTGGCACCGCCGGCGGCGACGGCCATCAGGGTCGCCGGGCCGAAGGGGCTGTTCATCGGGTCGCTCCGGGACGCTGACGCGGGAAGTCGCGCGCGATGCGATAGAGCCAGATGCGGCGGGTCGTGATCTCCCCGCCGTTCCGCTGCAGCGACACCAGCTCGCCTGGCTGCGTGCGATCGAACCAGCCACCGACCACCGCCGCCAGCGAATCGCCCTTGGCATCGGCGTCGAAGGCCACGACGAGGCCGTCACCCGGCCGCACCTTGCCGAAGGCGTTCGGCCACACGTCGTACTGATTGGTGCGCCCGCCAAGGTTGAGGGCGAAGACGGTGGGCTGATCGGGAAGATGAAACGCCAGCTCCGACGCATCCTGGTAGCGGTCGGCGGCGATCCACCGGTCGACGGTGCCGTCGAGGAACGGGTCGCGCCGCGCGCGGTCGACGGCGGCGGCGAGGGTTGTCCAGCCGTGGGCACGGGCGATGGGATCACGCCGCGGCGCCAGCGGCAGGATGGGGCGCCACGCCTGCACGGTGACGATGGCCAGCAGCCCGGCCGCCAGCCACAGGCCGCGGCGCCACCACACCCCGCGCGCCGCCGGCCACTCGCTGGTGGCGAGCAGCATCATCGCGCCGGGGTAGATCATGGCCGGCCAGTTGGCCTCCACGGCGCGACGCCAGGCGCTGATGGCGAAGAACCCCAGCGGCACGACGGCGATCATGGCGAGGGCAAAGCGGCGCGTGGCGAGGTCGGTGGGCGCGGCGGTGTGCCGCGTGCGCCAGCCATCGCGCAGTGCGAACCACACCACGATGGCGAGGAGCCCGAACAGGATGGGTGAGGCGAGTCCGGCCTGCCCACCGAGCATTTCGAGTTCGCGCGAGAGCGGATTGCCGCGCGCGCTGGGGTTGAAGCCGTGCCCGAGCTGGAAGCGGAACGAGATCCAGTCGTTGAGGGCGTTCCAGAGCACCACGGGCGCAAACAGCGCCAACGCCAGCGCACTGGCCACCCACGGGCCGGCGTCGAGGAAGCGTCGCCGCAGCGCCGGATGCACGAGGCAGGCGATGACCAGCCCCATGGGCAGCAACACCGCCGTGTACTTGGACACGAACGCCCCGCCGAGGGCGAGGCCGGCCAGCGTCCACCAGCCGAGGCTGTTGAGGGAGCGGACGGGCGTGGCGAGGGCGCGCTCGACGGCGAGCAGGGCAACCATGGCGGTTGCGAAGAGCGCGGCGTCGGGGGTGGCGATGACGAGCCCCAGGGTGGCGATGGGAAGCAGCGTCAGCAGTTGGGCGGCGCGGCGAGCCGCGGTCGCTCCCGGCGCGCCCTTGCCGGCCAACTGCCAGGCGCACGCCACTGCCGCCAGATGTGTGAGCAGCGCCGCCATGGCCGGGCCGGCGCGCACCCCGGCGTGCGTATCGCCGAAAAGCGCGGTCCCGAAGGCGATGAGAAGGGCGATGCCGGGCGGGTGATCGAAGTACCCTGCCTCGAGGCGGCGCGACCACTCCCAGTAGTACGTCTCGTCGGGGAGCAGCGGCACGAGCGCGGCCAGCCCGGTGCGCAGCAGCAGGGCCCCGAGAATCCACACCAGCGCCGAGCGCCATTCCTGAGCGGAGGAGCGCACCGGGGAGGCGGTGGCAGCGGGGGCAGCGGTCGGGGTCGGCATTGCGATGCCGTAAGTTGCACGCGGGGCGAAGGGCGACGCCACCGGTACGACGCGCGGCTTGCCGTGACAGGGACGGTCCGTCAGCTTCACCGGACGGGGCGCGTGCCCACGCTGTGACGGCTCGGTCCGGTGACGGCGTGTGGCAACCGGGCGTCCTTATGGGGTATCGCCTCCGGGCCTCCTCGCTACTGTGGTGGTCCGCCTTCACTCTTGTTCAACAGGACGGACCTGCATGCGGGTCGCAGACCGAATTGTGTCGTTGTCACCGCGCCGGGCCGGCGCGACCTTCCTGCTGGCCGCTCTGGTGTTCACCACGGGCTGTCTCGACCTCAGGGCCACCCCCGACGCGTGCACCGTCACCGTCGCGCCCCCCACGCTGTCGCTGCCGGTGAACGGCTCGGCACCCATCGTGGGCACGGCCTTCGACTGCAACGGAAACTCCATTCGCAACAAGCGGATCTCGTACTCGTCGAACAACACCACGGTGGCCACCGTCACCATCGAAGGGACGGTGATCGCAGTGGGTGTGGGCACGACCTCCGTGTCGGCAGTCGCCGACGGCAAGACCGCCTCGGTGCAGGTCACGGTGACGCCCGAAGCGGCGGCATCGGTCACCGTGAACCCGGGCGCGCTGACACTGCGCAAGACCAACACGCGGCAGCTCACGGCGGTGGCCCGCACCAACCAGAACCTGGTCATCGCCGGGCGCACCTTCCGCTGGAGCTCCAGCAACTCGGCCATCGTCTCGGTGGACCAGACCGGTCAGGTGACCGCGCTGGCCCCGGGGCAGGTGACGGTGATCGCCGAGGCCGATCAGGCCGTCGGCAACGCCACGATCATCGTGACCGAGATTCCCATCGGCAGTTGCTCGCTGGCGCCGACCTCGCGCAAGGTCACGGTGACGCAGAGCGTGCAGCCCACGCTCACGCTGCGGGACACCGCCAACAACGTGATTCCGTCGCTGGGCCGGGCGATCGTGTGGTCGAGCAGCAACGAAGTGGTGGCCACCGTGACCCAGTCGGGGCTGGCGACCACCCGCCGCGCGGGCACCGCCACCATCACCGCCTCGCCGGCCGAGAATCCGCAGGTCACCTGCAGCACGAGCGTCGAAGCGGTCGACCCGCGTATCACACAGGTCGTGATCACGCCGCGCACCGGCTCGCTGCGCCTGGGCATTCCGCGCGGGTTTGGCGCCGCGCTCCTCGATTCCACGAGTAACCTCGTACCGGCCGGTCGCATCACCACGTGGAGCACGAACACGCCCACCGTGGTGCAGGTGACGCAGGCCGGCATCGTCACCGGCATCTCGCTCGGCACGGCGCGCATCATCGCCTCGGCGGAAGAGGTGGCCGACACGGTCACGCTGCAGGTCACGCAGATCCCGGTGGGCTCGGTCACGCTCACGCCGCTGCAGGCCACCCTCATCGAGGGACAGTCGGTCCAGCTCACGGCCACCGTGCGCGATTCGGCGGGGACGGAAATCACCGATCGCCCCCTGGAATGGCTGAACAGCGACCCGACCCGGGCGACGGTCAGCAACACCGGACGGGTGACCGCCATTTCCGCAGGCAACGTGAACATCATCGCCACCAGCGAAGGCCGGTCGGCGCAGAGTTCCATTGTCATCCAGCAGATTCCGGTCGACACCATCCTCGTGCCGACGAGCTTCACGGTGAACCGCCTCGCCAACAGCGCTTTCGAGATCGTGGTGCGTGACGCCGCCGGAAACCGGCTGCTCGGGCGCAACATCGTCGTGACCAGCGATTTCCCGAACATCGCCATCGGCCAGCCGAATGCCCAGTCGACGCTGGTGACGGTGAGCGGTATCGCGCTCGGCTCGGCTCGGCTCACGTTGCAGGCGGTGGACGCCAACGGCCGCAGCCAGGGCAAGGCCAGCAGCATCCAGATCACGGTCCAGAACCCGCCCACGAGCGCCGTGCGCGCCAGCAGCGTCCCCCCGTCACCCTGACGCCGGGCCGCTTCGGCTGACGCGATCACGCAGTAGCTTTCGACGGGGCGTTCCGCACACGGGGCGCCCTGTCGTGTTTCCCTCAGCACCGCGTCCCATGCATGCCCCCCCCACGGCCACGCCGTCGTTCCTGCGCAACCTCTTCGCCGGCGACATCAACGAAGCCCTGCTCTTCCCGTACCCCGCCACGCTCGACGTGCGCAACCCGGAGGAAGCACGTACCGTGCAGCGCCTCGTGGGCGCCGTGAACGACATGCTGGCCTCGGGACTCATCGACTCGCGCAAGTTCGACGAGCAGGAAGGCATCGACGCGGCGGTGATCGCGGCGTTTGCCAAGGCGGGGCTGCTGGCGCTCACCATCCCCAAGGCCTACGGCGGCCTCGGGCTCTCGGCGAGTGCCTACGCGCGCGTGTTCGGCACCGTGGCCAGCATCGACGCCTCCCTCGGGGTGCTGATCGGGGTGCACTGCGGACTCGGAAGCAAGGCGATCGTGCTCGCCGGCAACGAGACACAGAAGGCGCGCTATCTGCCCATGCTGGCGCGCGGCGAGACGCTCGCGGCGTATGCACTCACCGAGCCGGAGACGGGGTCGGACGCCCAGAACATCGTGACCCGCGCCACGCGCAGCGCCGACGATACGGGGTGGGTGCTGAACGGCCGCAAACACTGGATCGGCAACGGGCAGGGCGCCGGCGTGATCGCGACGTTCGCGCAGACGCCCATCGTGCGCGACGGGCAGACCGTGATGCGGCCGACGGCGTTCATCATCCGCCCCAACATGCCGGGGTTCCGCGTAGACGGCACCATTCGCAAGCTCGGCATTCGCGGATCGACGCAGGCCGAACTGGTGTTCGAGCATCTCTTCGTGCCCGATGACCACGTGCTCGGCGAGGTGGGCAAGGGATTCCGCGTTGCCGTGAATGCGCTCAACGCTGGCCGCCTCTCGCTGGCCTCGGGGTGTGCCCAGGGGTGCAAGCGCCTGCTCGACGAGTTCACACGCTATGCGGAGACGCGTACGCAGTTCGGTGGTCCGCTGGCCAGCTTCGAAATCACGCAGCGCAAGATGGCCACGATCGCCTCGGAGACGTACGCCACCGATGCAATGGTGGGCGCCCTGGCCGCCGCACTCGACGCCGACGGTGTGGACGCCTCACTGGAGGCCGCGTGTGCGAAGGTGTTCGCCAGCGAGCTGGTGTGGCGCGTGTCCGACGAGCTGGTGCAACTGGCGGGCGGCCGCGGCTTCGTGAAGCCCTGGCCCTACGAGCGCTGGCTGCGTGACGCACGCATCAACCGCATCTTCGAAGGCGCCAACGAGATCCTGCGGCTCTTCGTGGGGCTCAACGGGGTGCAGGGGCCCGCCGAGGAGCTCAAGGAGATCGCCGGCGCCCTCAAGAACCCCATTCAGAACTGGGTGCTCGTGTCCGGCTACGCGGCGGGGCGCGTGGCGAGCGTGCTGGGCAAGCGGGACCGCTTCGCCACCACGCTGCACGCGTCGCTGCGCCCGCATGCGGACTACGTGGAGAAGCACGTGGCCGAATTGGCCAAGGCCACGCAGCAGGCCATCACCACGCACCGCAAGGAGATTCTCCAGCGTCAGCTGGTGGTGGAGCGGCTCGCCGACATGGCCATCGAGCTGTACGCGCGTGCTGTGACAATTTCGCGCACCCAGCGCCTGATCGAGGAACGCGGTGCCGAGGCGTGCGCCCGCGAGATCGCGCTCACGGACCTGTTCTGCCTGCAGAGTGGCCAGCGCTTCCGGGCGTCACGCGACGCCTTGGACAGCAAGGGCGGCGAGACGATCGACTCGCTGCGGCGGCAGATCGCGGCCCGTGTGCGCGAAGAGGGCGGGTACCGCTCGAGTGACGCCCTGCTCGATGCGGCCGTGCCGCCGCTGCCGGCGTGGGGGCTGATGCGAGATGACCAACAGCGCGCGACGGAGCGGGGCTGAGGGACGGCGTCGTTCCTCCTCCCTGACCCCGTTCTCCCTGCTTCCCTGTGGTTCGTCGTCCTGTGCCATGGGCAACAGCGAGGCGCGACGGCCAGCCGCTTGGGCGCAGGAGGAGGGCATCAGGAAGGAGGGAGCAGTAGAGCTGGCGTCACCGCCCCGGAAGCGTCACATCTCGTTCTTCAGCAGCCCCAGCTTGAGCGCGAACTTCACGTAATCCGTGCGATGCGTGAGCCCGAGCTTCTCGCCGATGCGCTGCTTGTACGTATCGACGGTCTTCGGGGAGATCGTGAGATGCTCGCCGATCTCCGGGGCCGTGTGCCCCTCAGCCACCATCTTGAGCACCACCTGCTCACGATCGGTGAGCTTCTCGAAGCGCGCGCGCTCCTCGGCGTTGCCGTCGCGCTTGGCGAGACCGCGGGCGAGCGCCCGGGCCGCCGTGGGCTGCACGTACACGTCGCCTGCGGCCACGGTGCGCACCGCGTCGACGAGCTCGCGGTCGGCCACCGACTTGAGCAGGTACCCGCCGGCCCCTGCTTCCAGCAGCGACACGAGGTGCTCGTCCTCGGTGTGCATGGTCAGCACCAGCACGCGGCGGGTGGCCGGTTCATCAGGATTCGGCACCCGCGCGGCATTGGCCTTCTGTAACTCGCGCGTGGCAGTGAGCCCGTCCATGTCCGGCATGGAGAGGTCCATCACGATCACGTGCGGGTCAAGGCGTTCGGCGAGG
>JBEILM010000143.1:0-9438 GCA_040379205.1 Gemmatimonas sp. | reverse complement strand
TGCGGGGAAATGACTTGGCGCGCAGGGCGCGGCGCGGCGGCGACGACGGACGGATGAGCGGGGACGCATGCCCGCCGCTGCTGGCAATGCTCGCGCCGAAGTGTGACGAACCGCGCAAGAAAGGCACCACCTGTTGCGCGGACACCTCGTACCGATAACGGGATGTCAGGAGACCATCAACGCATCTCGCCGGTCACTGCCAGCCATACTCCACCATCACCGGCTGGTGTTCGGCCGGGTAGCCGCCCAGTACTTGCGCCGACCGCGGCACCAGCGCGTCGGAGGCCAGCACATGGTCGATGCGCACCCGGTGGCGGCCGGCGAACATGGTGTGCCCCAGCCCCCAGCCGGCCTCGACGAAGGCGTTGCGTAGCGTGCCCCAGTCGCGCCGCAGGGCATGGCTGCCGTAGGGCAGGTTGAAGTCGCCGGCCACGATGAGGGCGTCGGCCTGACGGGCGCCGGCCAGCGCCCACTCCGACAGCCGCAGCGAGGCCGCCGACCGCTGGGCCACGGAAAAGGCCAGCTTGCTCGGGTCGCCGTTGCGGGCCGCTCCGAGTTCGTCGCGCGGGCTGGGCAGATGCACGGTGACCACCCGCACCGTGCGTCCCCCCCACGCCACATCGAAGCCGATCGCTCGCCCGTCACGGCGGCTCTGCGACGGAGCGATGGCGAGGCGGCGGGCCGGCAATCGCGAGATCACGCAGAACTCCCCGTCGCGATAGGCCGCCAGGTCGCGGCGCCCGCGGGCCAGCGCCGCCAGGGCATCGCCGCGGCAGTCCTGCAGCAGCACCACGTGGGCATCCCAGCGGGCCAGGTAGCTGGCCAGCTGGTCGGGCCCGAGGTCGCGCCCATCGGTGTTCCAGGTCGCCACGCGCAGCGACGGCTCCACCGGATCGGGGGTGCCGAGGCGGAGCGCCGACCTGGGCACGTTCCACAGCGCCACCCCCAGCAGCGTCACGAGTGCCCCCGTCACGGCCACGCCTCGCACCCACCAGCGGGCACGCCACACCAGCGGCAACAGCAGCAGCCAGGGCCACGGCAACAGCCAGCGCGGCCCGAAGAGCAACAGCATGCCGGGCGCGTTGGCGTCACCGATGGCCATGATCGCCGCCGCCACCGCCAGCATCACCAGCGTATAGCCCACCACCAGCACCGTCACGACGCTTTGCAATCCCCGCTCCGCTCCTTAAATCCCAACGGACTCCCCAACCCCGATGGCGTTGCCATGACCACACCGCTTGCCCATATCGCCCGTCCACCGCTCACGATCCTCTCGGAAGAGGAGGAGCTGTTCCGCGCCGCCGTGGCCGACCTGGCCGAAGCCGAGGTCCGCCCTCGCGTGCGCGAGATGGAAGACGCTGGCAAGGTAGACCCCGCGCTGACCGCCAGGTTCTTCGAGCTCGGGCTGATGGGCATCGAACTGCCGGAGCAATATGGCGGGGCAGGCGGGTCGCTGATGATGGTCACGCTGGCCGTGGAGGAGCTGAGCAAGGTGGACGCCAGCGCCGCCATCCAGGTGGACGTACAGAACACGCTGGTGAACTACCCGCTGCACCGCTACGGCACCGACGAGCAGCGCGCGCGCATCCTGCCGCGCATGACGGCGGACACCATCGGCGCCTACGCGTTGTCGGAGCCCGGCTCGGGGAGCGATGCCTTCGGGCTGGCCACGCGCGCCGACCGGGCCGAGGGCGGCTGGCTCCTGAACGGCGCCAAGGCGTGGATCACCAACGGCGGCGAAGCGAACGTGTTCGTGGTGTTCGCCAACACCGCGCCGGAGTCCGGCTACAAGGGCATCACCGCCTTCATCGTCGAGCGTGGCATGGCCGGCTTCACGGTGGGGCGCAAGGAGGACAAGCTGGGTATTCGCGCCTCCAGCACCACGGCGCTGCACTTCGAGAACGTGTTCGTGAGCGACGCCAACGTGCTCGGCGTGGTGGGCCAGGGGTACAAGATCGCCATCGAAACGCTCAACGAAGGGCGCATCGGTATTGGCGCGCAGATGCTGGGCATCGCCGAAGGGGCGCTGCGGGCGGCCACCGGGTATCTCAAGGAGCGGCGGCAGTTCGGCAAGACGCTGGCGGATTTCCAGGGCATCCAGTTTCAGGTGGCGCAGGCGGCCACCGAACTCGAGGCCGCGCGCCTGATGGTGTACAACGCCGCGCGCCTGAAGGACGCGGGGCGCGACATCGCCCGCGAGGGCGCGATGGCCAAGCTGTATGCGTCGCAGATGTGCGAGCGCGTGACCAGCCTGTGCGTGGAGCTGTTCGGCGGCTACGGCTACACGCGCGAGTATCCGGTGGAGAAGTTCTACCGCGACGCGAAGATCGGCACGATCTACGAAGGCACCAGCAACATGCAGCTGCAGACGATCGCGAAAGCGGTCCTGAAGTAGCGGCCTCGCGCGTTGCGCATCACCGCAGTCATCCCGGTCAAGGACCGAGAGCAATTGCTCCGCCAGTGCCTGACGGCGCTGGCGGCGTCAGCGGCCCAGTATTCAGACGCCCGTATCGTGGTGGTCGACAACGGGTCGATCGACAAGTCGCGCGAGGTGGCAACGGAGTTTGCGCCGATGGTCCGATTGGTGGAATCGCACGCATCCCGGGTAGGAGGTGTCCGCAACGCGGGCGCATCCCTTGATCGCGACACCCATGCCTATGCGTTTGTCGACTGCGACTGCATCGTGCCAACAGATTTCTTCCATGCCGTGGCCGACACTTTCTCGTCGAGCGGGGCCTCTGCCGTCGGCTGCGAAGTCGTCTCGCCGAGTGATGGCCATTGGACGGAACGGGCGTGGGACGGTCTTCATCGTCCAGGCGGTGATGGGCCACGCCACTATATCAATTCAGCATGCTTCTGCATCCAGACCGAGTGGTTCTGGAGAATCAACGGGTTTGACGACACGAAAGTGAGCAGCGAAGACGTCGACATCTGTCGACGTTTGGCAGCTGCCGGTGGAAGCATGTGGCAGTCGGAGCGACTTGCCATCGTTCACCTCGGGAATCCGCAGTCAATTGGCGGTTTGTACCGGCGGATTCGGTGGCATGGCGAGGGTGTGTGGGAGCGAGGCAAAGGCATACAGTGGTCGGTCACGACCATAGCAACCCTGTTGCATGGACTTGTCGTGTTGAGTTCGACTGCGGCCGGCGCTGCGCTCATCGCTTTTGGGCAACCGTTGGGTTGGCTGGTCATCCTGCTCGGCTGGCTTGCGATGCCAGCGTTGTTCGTCGTAGCCCGCGCCGCACAGCATAGACGTCGTGTACCGATTCTTGGTGGCATCGGTCTCATGTCCATCACCTTTCCAGCGCGTCTCCACGGCCTGCTCCGATCGCTTGCGGCCCATTCGTGATGCGTTTCCTGCTGGTCGCGGCGAGCGTTGCGCTCATCGTGTGGGCCACGCTGCTGCCGGGCAACGAGATTGCCGCGCCGCTGATTCCGCCTCGCTGGTGCCTGCGCTGCGGCGGCCTGTGGATGACCGACGCCATCAGCAACGTGGTGCTGTTCGCGCCGCTCGGCTTCGCGCTGGCGTGGCGCGGATGGCGCTGGTGGGCGGCGGGGCTCGCTGCCCTGCTCTTCTCGGTGGGCGTGGAAACGTCGCAGGCGCTTGGCCTGCCCCCGGCGCGCTCGGCGGCGCTCGCCGACGTCATCACCAATACCGTCGGCGGGCTGACCGGCGCCGCGCTGGCCACGCTCTGGGGATGGGCGGTGGCGCCGAGTGCACGCGTGGCGCAGCGGCTCACGGTGGCGTGGGCCGCCGGGGCAAGCGCCGTGTTCTGGCTCACCGCGGCGGCCCTGGGCCCGCGTCGGCCGTTGGAGGCCCGCGACACAGCCACCGGCGCCGCGCTCACGCGGAGCGCCTACCCGCATGTGCCCGGGCAGCCGTGGTTCGGCGGCATCCTCGACTCGGCGGTGGTGGAGGGCCGCTACCGCGTGCGCCGCGGCTGGCCGGGGCCGGTCATCGTGCAGCGTTCGCGCGAAACGGCCACCCTCGACGCCGAGGTGTTCGTGCGCGGCCGCGACATCGAGCCGTTCCGGGTACCCATCGTGTACGTGCACCTGCCCGCCGACTCGTCGCCGCTGCTGCAGCTGTCCAGCAACGGCGACCAAGCCGAGCTGAGCGTGACGCGGCGGGCGTGGACGTGGGGGCTGGCGCTGCCGGCGGTGCGGCTGGAGCAGGTGTTTGCCGGACGCACCGCCCGCGACCCGCGGCCGCTGCATCTCGTGGCGCAGGTGGGGCGCGACTCGCTGCGACTGTCGGCCACCGGCCCCGGGTTCACCGGCCGCGCGGCGCTGGCGCTTACTCCCACGTTGGGGTGGGCGATGATCCAGACGGTGGTGGACCCGTCGTCGAGGCTGGCGCCGCTGTTTCTGGCGTGCTGGCTGGCCGGGCTGGTGCTGCCGATCGGGTGGTGGGGCGCGCGCAGCGGCGGCGCGTCGTGGTGGCTGCCGCTGGCCGGCGGAGCGGCCGTGGCGGCCACGTTGCAGCTGCTGCCGCGGCTCACCGGGGTGGCGCCGGTGTCCGCGCCCCAGTGGCTGACGCTCGGTGCCCTGCTGGTGACGGGCGTCGTGGGCTCCCGGCTGCTGTTCCGGGGTAGATTGCCGTCATGATCGAAACGGTTGTCGGCGCCCTCGATGCGCTCCTGATGCTGATCCGTCCGGCGGTGTTCGTGGCCGGTGTGGTGGCCGCCGTGGCGGCGGGTACCTCGTGGGCGGCGCGCACGCGCCGGCTGTCGCCCTTTTCGCCGCTCGCCCGCCTGACGCGCGAAAAAGTGGACCCGTGGCTGATTGCCCCCATGGAACGCCGCCTGCTGCGCGCCGGCGGCACTCCGGCATCGGCTCCCTGGTGGACGTTGGCCGCAGTGGTGCTGGGGGGGCTGCTGCTCATTTCGGCGGTGCAGTTCCTGCGCGACCAGATCGTGATGCTGGCCTACGCGTCGCAGTCGGGGGCGGGGCTGCTGGCGGTGATGGTGAAATGGACGTTCAGCGTGCTGCGCATCGCGCTGTTTGCGCGGGTGATTGCGAGTTGGGTGGGCGGCGGCCCGTACTCCAAGTGGTGGCGCTGGTCGTACGTGCTTACCGAATGGTTCCTGGCCCCGCTGCGCAACGTCATTCCCACCATCGGCATGATCGACATCACGGTGCTGGTGGCGTATTTCGGGTTGGGGATTCTGGAGAGCGTGGTGGTCGGGGCGTTGCTGCGGTAGGTGACTACTGCGTGCTGCGCAGTGTCCCGCGCTTCGTCGTCACTCGCCTGAGTCGCGAGTGAGTCCCCGGTCCGCGCCATCGGGCGCCGTGGCGCTTCGGCTGGTGCACAACGCCGACGCGTTTGTTGCCGTGGCCGCCGCGTGGGATGCCCTGTTCGCCCGCGCAGCGTGCACCACGGCGTCGCTCACCAGTACGGCGGTGCATGCCTTTCTGGCGCACCGCCTTGGTCCTGGCGAACAGGCGGTGGTGGTACTGGCGGAGTCCGGGGCGGAACTCGTCGGTGCCTTGCCGCTCGTGAGCCACCACCGCTTCGGGTCCACCGTGCTGTCGACCCTCAGCGACCACGAAAGCTACGGCGTCGATTTCCTCATCGACCCCTCGGCGCCGTCTTCGCTGCGCGGGGACATGTTGACGTATCTGCTGAAGGGGCAGCGGCGCGTTTTCCGCATCCGCCTCGAGGATGTGCGCGCCAAGGAAGGAACGGGAGCGTTTCTGCCACTCGCGGGGCTGTCCGCCCACATCGACCTGCGCCGTCGGGCCTCTTTCGTCGAGGTGCCGGCCACTGGTGACGAGCTCGTCACCGCCCTCTCCTCGAACTTCCGCAAGAACCTGCGCAAGCAGGAGGCACGCCTTCGCGCCCTGTCCGGGGTGGAGGTGCGCTTCATCGGAGGCGGCGAGGCGCAGGCATCGCATTTCGCCGACTTCGTCGCGCTCGAGATGTCCGGCTGGAAGGGAAAGAACGGCACCGCGATCGGCTGCAACCCGCAGCTGCTGGCGTACTATCGCGCCCTCGTGCATGGCTGGCGCGGCGCCGGCCAACTCGAGTGGCAGTTCCTCTTGGCCGAGGGACGCCTGATCGGCGCCCATCTTGGCGTGCGTATGGGCAACGTGCTGAGCCTGCTCAAGATTGCGTACGACGAGGCCCATGCGCACTGCGGGCCGGGGAACATGCTCTTCCTCGAGATGCTGCGCCGTGAGGCAACCGCGGGACTGAGTCGGGAGGTGGATTGTCTCACCGACATGGCGTGGCATCGGAACTGGCGGATGGCGAGCCGGGACTACGTCACCGTCACCCTGTATCCGCGCCGCGTCGTGCCGTGGCTGTTCGGCTATCTGCCGGCCGTAGCGGCGGACGTCCTGCGACGGTCCCCCCTCGCGCGTACGACCATACGGGCGATTCGGCGGGCGTTCCGCCGCGGTGAGAGCACAACGCCCTCCGCCGGCGGCCCGTCCGGCTCAATGGCAGAGACCGCCTGAATCGGCGCGGACACGGGGTCTTCCGATTCGGACCGGTAGTCTTGGACTGTCACGAAACCAAGTCCGTGGAACCGATGGGCCGAGGAGGGGGTTCTAGCTCTCGTTAGGACCTGGTGGTCCTATAGTATCCAACCCGACTTTTCGGAGCTTTCTACAGATGCGCAAGCTTTCCCTGCTCGCTACCGCCGCGGTCCTCGCGTTCGCCGCCCCGACCGCCGCCCAGGCGCAGGACAAGAACATCGTGCAGGTCGCCGTCGAGGCGGGCTCGTTCAAGACCCTCGCCAAGCTCCTCGGCGACGCCGGCCTGGTCGAGACGCTCCAGGGCCCCGGCCCGTTCACCGTGTTCGCTCCGACCGACGAGGCGTTCGCCAAGGTCCCGGCCGCCACGCTGCAGGCGCTCGCCGCCGACAAGGCCAAGCTGAAGGCCGTGCTGCTGTACCATGTGGTCGCCGGCAAGGTCCCGGCCGCCGAGGCCCTCAAGCTCGCCGGCAAGAGCGCCAAGACGGTGGAAGGCTCGGAAGCCAAGATCTCCGTGATGGGCGGCCAGGCGATGATCAACCAGGCCCACATCGTGAAGACGGACATCATGGCCTCGAACGGCATCATCCACGTGATCGACGCGGTGATCCTGCCGCCGGCCAAGTAAGCGCCAGCGCTGCACGATGAAGCGCCGCTCCCTCTGGTCGAGGGGGCGGCGCTTTGTCTGTGTGGGATCAGGATGACCGAAGTGCGCGACCGGTGAGCGCACCGGACGCGCACTTCGCACGACCGCGCGGCAAGAGCGCAACGCAGCGAGTAGCTTGGGAGAGCTCCCCCGCCCTCCTGCCCCGACCACGTGACTCGCCATCTCTCGTGCGCCCTCGCGGCGCTTGCCCCGGCGCTGCTTGCGGCCCAGCCCGCGACGCCCCCCGCCGACCTCATCGTCACCAACGCCCGCGTCTATACGGCCGACGATACGCGCCCTCTCGTGGAGGCGTTCGCCGTCCGCGGCGGGCGCATCGTGTTCACGGGCTCGCAGCGTGAAGCGGCGGTGCTCAAGGGCGCCGCCACCCGCGTACTCGACGCCGGCGGGCGTACGGTCATTCCGGGCATGGTCGACGGGCATGCCCACTTCGCCGGGCTGGCGCAGAAGCTGCGCAGCGTGGACCTGGTGGGCACGAAGAGCTACGCCGAGGTGATCGCGCGGGTCGTGGAGCGGGCGCAGCGCACCCCCAAGGGCGCGTGGATCATCGGCCGCGGCTGGGACCAGAACGCCTGGGGCAACACCGAATTCCCTACCCACGAGCAGCTGAGCGCGGCCACGCCCGATCACCCGGTCCTGCTGGAGCGGGTGGACGGGCACGCGGCCCTCGCGAATGCGGCGGCCATGCGTCTCGCCTCCCTCACGTCGGCAAGCAAGGACCCGAGCGGCGGCAAGATCCTGCGCGATGCCAAGGGCGCCCCTACCGGCGTGCTGATCGACCGCGCGAGCGGGCTGGTGGAGAGCAAGGTGCCCGCGCCCACGCGCGAGGACACGCGTGCCGCGCTCAAGGACGCGGTGGCGCGCATGCACTCGCTGGGGCTGGTGGGCATGCACGACGCCGGCGCCTCGCGCGAGCACATCGACCTGTTCGAGGAGATGGCACAGAAGGGGGAGCTCAACCTCCGTCTGTACGTGATGATCGGCGACAACGCCGACGCCTTGAGACACTACTTCGCCATGGGCCCCCGCTCCGGACTGTACGACGGGCAGCTGTGGGTGCGCGCGGTGAAGCTCTACGCCGACGGGGCCATGGGCTCGCGCGGCGCGGCGCTGCTGGAGCCCTACAGCGACGACCCCAACAACTCCGGGCTGCTGCTCAGTGCCCCCGCGCACATTCGCGAAGTGGCCGAGGCGGGGCTCAAGGCGGGGTTCCAGATCAACACCCACGCCATCGGCGATCGCGGCAACCGCGTGGTGCTCGACGCCTACGAGAAGGCGCTGGCCACCGTGCCCACCGTGGACCACCGCTTCCGCGTGGAGCACGCCCAGATCCTGCACCAGGACGACATCCCGCGCTTTGCCCAGCTGGGGGTGATTCCCAGCATGCAGGCCAGCCACCAGACGAGTGACATGTACTGGATCGGCAAGCGCCTCGGCCCCACGCGCCTCTACGGCGCGTACGCGTGGCAGTCGCTGCTCAAGACGGGCGTGGTGATTCCGAACGGCTCCGACTTCCCGGTGGAAGAGGTGAACCCGCTTGTCTCCTTCCACGCCAGCATCGCCCGCCAGGACGCCCGCGACTGGCCGGAGGGCGGCTGGTTTGCCGAGCAGCGCATGTCGCGCGAGGACGCGCTGCGCAGCATGGCGCTGTGGCCTGCTTATGCCGCCTTCCAGGAGAAGGAGATGGGCAGCATCACGCCGGGCAAGTACGCGGACTTCGTGGTGCTGGACCAGGACATCATGCGGGTTCCCGCGGAGATCGTGCTCAGGACCCATGTCCTCTCGACATGGGTCGGCGGCCGTCTCGTGTACGATCGCGATCGCTGACCCCGCATGCTTTCTCGGCGCACGAAGTACGCCCTCAAGGCGCTGGTCGCCCTAGCCCGTCACCCGGGGCCCGATCCCATGCGCAGCCAGGACATCGCGGAGACAGAGACCATGCCCCGCAAGTTTCTGGAGGCGATCCTCCACCAGCTGCGGAATGCGGGGATCGTCCGGAGCGTGAAGGGGCCTGGTGGTGGCTACTGCCTGGCCCGCCCAGCCGAGACCGTGACCATCGGTCAAGTGATTCGCCTGTTCGACGGCCCCCTGGCGCTGATCCCCTGTGCGAGCCAGACCGCGTACGTGCCGTGTGCAGACTGTCAGGACGAGGCCGGCTGTCGTGTACGGTGGGCCATGCTGCAAGTGCGCGAGTCCACCTCGCGGCTATTGGACAACATGACACTCGCCACCTTGGCGAGCCGCGACTCCACCTCGATGTTGTAGCAATCGGCACGTGGCACGTCTCCTGCTTT
>JBEILM010000142.1:0-9659 GCA_040379205.1 Gemmatimonas sp. | reverse complement strand
GATCGAGTACGTTGTCGAGACCATCGTCAGTTTTGGCGACCTGCTGCCCGGCGTGTTCGGCAGCGCCGACTTTATCGGGCGGCAGGGCGACCGCGCCATCATGCTGGACTGGAAGTTCGGCGATGGCGTTGCCGTCGAGGTCGAGGAAAATCCGCAGCTGCTGTTTTACGCTGCGGCGGCCATGCGCACGCCTGAAGCGGCGTGGGCGTTTGAGGGCGTGACGGAAATCGAATGCATCATTGTTCAGCCGCCGCAGGTCAAGCGGTGGGTGACAACGCCCGCGCGTGTGCAGCTGTTTGAACGCGAGCTGCTGGCCGCCGTCAAGGAGGCGCAGCGTCCGGACGCGCGGCTGCAGACCGGCGAGCACTGCCGGTGGTGCGCCGCCAAGCCGGTCTGCCCCCTGATGACGGGTGCGGTCGAGCGCGCGCTGCGGACGTCGCTGAAGGCGCTTGACGCCGACCAGATTGGGGTGTTCCTTACTCAGGCTGAGTTGCTGGAGCAGTGGATCGCCGATCTGCGAGCGACCGCTTTCACGATGCTGGAAAACAATATGCTGGTGCCGGGCTGGAAGCTGGTGCCGAAACGGTCAACCCGTCAGTGGGTCGATCAGGACCGCGCGCTGGCCGCCATGTCGGCCCTGGGCGTAGCCAAGGAGGAATTGATGGAGACGTCAATACTGTCGCCGGCCAAAGCCGAGAAGGTGCTGAAGAGGCACAAGCTCGCACTGCCGGACGGCGTTGTGACGTCCATCTCAAGTGGTAACACGATAGCCCCGGAAAGCGATCCTCGGCCAGCGGCGTTACAGATTGGCGAGCGACTGCGCGCCGTCTTTGGTAAACTCTAACGGAAAAGGTAATGTAAAATGACTGACATGACAGTGTTCGGAAAATCCAATCTCCCCGCGCCGGCGTCGCTTGCCGCCGCTCTCAAGCGCATCGACCCTGGCGTCAGCACGGGTGACGTTCTCTTGAAGATGGACAAGACGGGCCACTGGGTGTATGGCGCCGACCAGACCGACATCGAGCCGGACAGCGAGTGGGCGGTCAATCCGTTCTCGTTTACGCACGGTTGGATTGCGTGGGGGTCCGGGGAAGTGCTGGGTGAGAAGACCGTGCCCATCACTGAGCCGCTGCCCGAGACGGACCCGGCCCCGGCGAACGCAACGCGCGGGTGGGAGCTCCAGTTCGGCATGCACGTCAAGTGCCTGTCTGGCGAGGACGCAGGGCTGGATGCGCGTTTCGCGACAACCGCCACCGGCGGTAAGCGCGCGTTTTCGGATCTGGCCAACGCCATCGCCGAGCAGGTGGCCACAGGTACGGAGAAGTGCGTGCCTGTCGTTACGCTGAAGTCCGAGCACTACGCGCACAAGAAGTACGGGAAAGTCTACACGCCCGTATTCGATATTGTCCGCTGGGTCAGCTACAAAGACCCGAAGGACGCCGAACCCGCTGCTGCCTCCCAGCCCTCTGCGGCAGCGGAAGACGCCCCCGAAACCCGCCGTCGTCGGCGCGCGTAAGGGAGCGTGAGGCAGCCGGGCGTGCTCTCCCCACGCCCGGCTGCCGACGTCATCGACATGCAAGACATACTCTGGATTGATTTTGAGAGCCTGAGCAAGTGCGACCTTGGCGGTCGCGGCGTTTACAATTACATGCGCGACCCCAGCACGCAGGTGCTGTGCATGTCGTGGGCGGTCAACGACAACGAAGTGCAGACGTGGGTGCCGGGTGCGCCTTTTCCTGCTGAAGTCAAGACTTTTCGCGGGCAGATCCGCGCACATAACGCAGCGTTCGAACGCCTGCTCTTCTGGTACATCTTGTGCCCCGACTACGACATCCCTGAGCCTGCGCTTGAGCAGTTCTACTGCACGGCGGCGCAGGCGCGCGCCAATTGCGCGCCGGGTTCGCTGGAAGACGTCGGGCGTTTCTCCGGGGCCAGCATGCGCAAGGACCATCGCGGCGCGCAGCTGGTCCGCGCGCTGTGCATGCCGCGTGTGGACGGCACGTTTCGCGAAGACAAGCAGCTGTTCGCCGAGCTGATCGAATACTGCGAGCAGGACGTGCGCGCCATGCGCGCCGTCAGCAAGGGCATGCGCGAGCTATCGGACGACGAACTGGCAGAATATCACACCAACGAGCGAATCAACGACCGGGGCGTCCGCGTGGACACCGACCTGTGTGTCGCAGCTATCAACTATGCGTCCGCCGAGGTTGAGGATATCCAGGCGATCGTGCGCGAGGTTACGGCGGGCGAGATCACCAGCGTGCGCAGCCCGAAGATGCGCCAGTGGGTGTTCGACCGCGTTGGCGATCAGGCGCGCGAATTGATGGCAACCTACAAGGACGGCGAGAAGAAATACTCAATCGACAAGAACGCCCGCGCGTCGCTGTTGAGTCTCGCCGACGAAGATCCTGAACAGGTGCCGCCCGACGTCGCCGAGGTCATCCAGTGCGCTGACGACTTGTGGGCGTCCAGCGTTGCCAAATTTGCCCGGCTGCGGTCGCTGGCCGACGATGATGACGCGCGGGTGCGCGGCGCGTTCGTGTTCGCTGGCGGCAGCGCCACCGGCCGTGCATCGTCCTACGGGGCGCAGGTCCACAACTTCGCGCGCAAGACTGCCAAAGACCCTGACGCCGCGCGGCAGGCGATGGTGCGTGGGCACAAGATCGTGCCGGAGTTCGGCAAGCGGGTGACGGACGTGCTGAAGGGCATGCTGCGCCCGTCGCTGCTGGCGGCGGAGGGCAAGCATTTAGTGGTGGCCGACTGGAGCGCCATCGAAGGCCGCGTCAATCCGTGGCTGACCGCGTCCGAGCATGGCGACGACAAGCTGGACGTGTTCCGGTCGGGCCTCGACCCGTACAAGGTGAACGCCGCCGCCACGTTTCACACGGCCTATGAAGCCGTCACCGGCGAAGAGCGGCAGGTTGGCAAGGTGCAAGAATTGGCTTGTGTAGCCGGATGCACGTTAGTGTTGACGAATAGCGGATGGATGGCTATAACGGATATTACTGAGCAGCACAAGCTATGGGATGGCGAGTCATGGGTGACGCACGCGGGTCTGGTTCGTCGGGGTGTAAAGCAGACTATCAACGTGTGCGGAATGTACGCCACGGAGGACCATCTGTTTCTGGCGCAACACGATTGGGTCGCCGCGAAGACGGTACGTTCGATAAGTTCCTTTCAGACCCGCGCGTTGGCGACAGGTTCGGAGAACTTACCGTGGTCAACTGCACTGTGGCGCAACACGGCGCGGCAAAGATACGGTGTGTGGCCGTTCAATGCTCCTGCGGTGCGCCTCCACACACTGTGCAACTATACAATCTTCTTAAAGGCGCTTCTACGCGCTGCAACACGTGCGCTAAAAAGGCATCCGGCTACTGGCGCAAGGACTACTTTAGATATGCAGAAGCGTGTCCAGACGACGCGCACCGACGCCGGCTGCTCAACCGGCTATCTGCGTGCAAGAACCGCTGCCACAACCCAAAGGATCGCGGGTATCCTAACTACGGCGGGCGCGGCATCCGCGTCTACGAGCCTTGGTTGTCGGATAAAGCAGCGTTTCTTCGCTACGTTCTTACGTTGGATGGGTGGGATCAACCGCGTCTCGACATGGACCGTATTGACGTTAACAAGGGCTATGAGCCGGGCAACTTGCGGTTTGTCACACGCAAGCAGAACAGCAACAACAAACGACAGATGCGTGACCTTGAACAGCGAATTGCCGAGCTGGAGGCTCGTTTACGACATAGCGAACGCAGGACCGAATAGCCGTTTTACCGTACTCACCGACCGTGGGCCGATGATCGTTCACAACTGTGGTTTCGGTGGCAGCGTCGGCGCCTTCGCCGCGATGGGCCGGATCTACGGGCTGCAGCTGCCGGAGCCAGAGGCGCGGCGCATGGTAGACGGCTGGCGGCGCGCGAATCCGTGGGCGTTGCCGTTCTGGTCGTCGCTGGAGGACGCCGCCCGCCGGGCGATGCGCAATCGCGGGCACGAGTTCAAGGCGGGGCGCATCGTGTACCTGTTCGACGGCGCGCACCTCTGGTACGCTTTGCCGAGCGGGCGCATACTGTGCTACCCGTTCGCGCGCTTCGACGACGAAGGCAATATCACATACGCCAAGGCCAGCTGGAAGCCAGCCGCAGACGCTAAAGAATGGCCGCGCGCGCGGCTCTGGCGCGGGCTGCAATGCGAGAACGTCACGCAGGCCACCGCCAACGACATCCTGCGGCATGCCCTGCGGCAGCTGGAGGCGCTGGGCGAGGACGTGGTGCTGCACGTCCACGACGAAATTGTGTGCGAGACAGACGATCCTGAGCGTACACTGGCGAACATGCAACGCGTCATGTGCACGCCGCCGAACTGGGCTGGGGGCCTACCGCTCGGCGTCGAGGCGCACATAATGCGTCGGTATGGCAAGGGCTGATAAAGGAGTGCGGGAGAATGGACTTCATTGACTTCATCATCAATTTGGCGCCCGAGGGTGAGACGGCGCTGTTCGTGCAGCAAGTGCCCATCATGCGCCGGGGCGTGCAGCTGCTGCATGCCGACGGCACTCCAAAGTATACATGGCCAGCGCAGCTGCCTGACGCCGCGCGCGGCGAAGGCAAGGCGTGGTACGCCAATACGGGGTCTTTCATCCTTGACCGGATGAATAAGGGGGTCTCGGCGTCCTCCGCTAATTGCCAGTTCGTGCTGGCGATGATGCTGGACGACATTGGCACAAAGTCGAAGACGCCGCTGCTAGAGCCAACCTGGATCATGGAAACGTCGCCGGGCTCGTTTCAGTGGGGCTACGCCTTCAGCGAGCAGCCGACCAAGGAAGAATACGCCGCCGCCATCACCGCCATCGCTGCGGCTGGCTACACCGATCCTGGCGCGACTAACGCCGTGCGCAACTTCCGCATACCCGGCAGCGTTAACCTGAAGGAAGGCCGCGATCGTTTCGCGTCCCGGTTGGTTGAGTTTCACCCCGACCGCGAGTTCACGCTGCCGCAAATCTGCGCAGCGCTGGGCGTCACGCCGGAGCCCGCCGACACCGGATCGATCCGCGCCGTCCGGCTGGCCGACACCGGCACCGACAGCGTGCTCGAGTGGCTGAACGAAAAAGGTCTGGTATTGTCGCGACCGAACGCGGAGGGCTGGACCGGCATCGTCTGCCCGAATCATGCCGAGCACACCGACGGGCAGATCGAAGCGCGCTACCTGCCGATCAACCGCGCGTTCTGCTGCTACCACGGCCACTGCGACGGGCTTGACAGCGCGGCGTTCTTGGCGTGGGTGGCCGAGCACGGCGGCCCGAAGGCTACGCACGGGCTGCGCGAGGATCTGCTGGTCGAGCGCATGCGCAGCATAGCGGCGAAGATCCAGCCCACCGAGGCGTTCCCAGATAAGGCGGCCGAAGTCATCGCGCAGGTGGAGCGCCGCGAGATTGGCCGCGTCGAGAAGGCCGGCTGGTACGAACGGTTCGCCTACGTCCCCGTGGACGACGCCTACTTCGACCTTGTCGAGCGCTGCGAGATGACGCGCAGCAGCTTCAACGCCATCTTTCGCCACATACCCTGCAAGAGCATCCACAACGATCGACGCATTGAGGCCAGCGTCTGCTACGACGAGAACCGCCAAGCGATGAACGCGCGGGTATTGAACGGCATCACCTACGCCGCTGGCGACAGCGTGTTGGTCGCCAAAGACGGGCTGGTCTACGGCAATCGCTGGCGAGACGCGCGGCCGGACGTGTCTGCGATCGAGCCGGGCGACATCACGCTGTGGCTCGACCACGTGGCGCTGCTCGTACCCGACAAGACCGAGCGCGAGCATCTCTTCGACCTGATGGCGTTCAAAATCCAGAACCCTCGCGTTAAGATCAACCACGCCGTGCTGCACGGCGGCGACGAGGGCTGCGGCAAGGACACGATGTGGGCGCCGTTCTTGTGGGCTGTCTGCGGGCCTGACTTGAATAACCGGGGCCTGATCGACAACGAAGGGCTCGCGTCTCGCTGGGGCTACCCGCTTGAGAGCGAGATCCTGTTGCTGAACGAGCTGAAGGAGCCCGAGGCGTCCGCGCGGCGGGCGCTGGCGAATCGGCTCAAGCCCCTCATCGCGGCGCCGCCCGAGACGATTCCTGTCGAGCGCAAGGGCCTGCACCCCTACAATATGATCAACCGGCTGTTCGTGCTGGCTTTCACGAATGATCCGGTGCCGATCTCGCTGCCCTCGCAGGACCGGCGCTGGTTCTGCGTCTGGTCGCGTGCGCCGCGCATGGAGACGAAAGCATCGGACGTCATATGGGACTGGTACAAGGCCGGCGGCTTTGGTCGTATCGCCCGCTGGCTGCACGACCGCGACGTCAGCGCCTTCCGGCCGGCGGCGACGCCGCCATTGACAGACTGGAAACTGAATCTGGTCGAGAACAGCATGAGCGTGGCCGAGAGCTTCATCGCCGACATGGCCGTTGCGCGCAAGGGCGAGTTTACAGCTGGCGTTGTCGGCTCGCCGTTCTACCGCATCTGCGAGCGGCTCGCGGGCAGCGCGCCGGGCGGCGTCAAGGTGCCCCAGGCGGCCCTGCTGCACGCGCTGAAGGAAAGTCGGTGGGTGGATCTGGGCCGCATCGGTAGCGCGCGCTACACGACTAAGAAGCACATATTCGCCGCGCCGGAGATGGTCGAGCGCTACAGCAAGAGCGCGCTGCGCGACATGGTCGAGGAACTGCCGGCGCCGAACGAGGTGCGCATCAACCGCGCGGCGGAGTAGACAATGAGCCATGAAAATGCTGGACACAGCAAACGGGAAGTTGCCCGGCAATGCGGCGTCAGTTCGACGACGATCAGCAATCATTTCAAGTTTGCGCCGAAGCTCAAAAGCTGGCGGCGCAAGGCTGGAAAATAGGAGAGTTTGCAGCGTGCGTCCTGCGCCGGTCTCGCTCACGGCGAAAGTTGTCCACTAGACGCACCGTAAGCCGCCGAGACGGGCTGCAATTCGAAAGGAGCCTAATGCGTTCGCATTGCGGGTCGGTACCATAGCCGCGCGTGCGTCTCGCAGTATGACCGATAGTGCTGGGTCTGGCCGCAGTACAAGGCGGCGCCGTCAGCGGCCTCGCCGACGATGTATCGACACGAACGCGGCTGCAGACCCCACAAGGTCAGCTTGCCTGGTGCTGGCGGCCTCGGCAACGCGCGCAGTATAACGCCGCTCTCACGCAGGCGCCGAATCTTGCCAATCACGACGCCTTTGGTGACACCTAGTTGCCGGCCGATTTCGCTGGCCGACATATTTTCATTCCAGAGCCGCACAAGCTCGTTGACATCATATTCTGTTGCGCTCATGTTACCCTCTCTCGGTTGTCCTACCCGTTCAGCCGGGATCTTGAAGCCATGCCCCACTTGCCCCCGCACGCTGATATGGCCTGCGGGGGTTTTTGTACGCGCGGCAGGCGTGAATAATAGTCGCGTGATCTTTCTTCAGGAATCGACCGATCGCCGCATAGGGGAGCTGGAGCTCGTGCCGCAGGCGATACGCGCATTCCCACCGCGCGCTCACGACATGCTGAAGTTTGCACGCACTGCGGATCTCGTCCACGGCTACCATGTGCTTGCGCGCCGTGTCGATTAAGATCTGCTGGCCTTTTGTGCGCCTGACCGTGATCATAGGCGCCGCCAGTTCTTGATGATGTCGGGCAACAAGTCGCTGATCAACCACACGACAAACGCGGCCAGCCCCAGGTTGACGATCGTCACAAAAACCGCCGCCATAAATATTAGGTATCCCATTGCGTCACCTCATCGCCATCCTGATGTACTTTTGCTTGTACTGCTCCGGGCGCGCCGCAAGGCGTTTGTTCCAGCCGCCCCAGCCCGCGACGTGGCAGGCGCTCATCTGGGCGTGCGTGCGGACGCCGGAAGCGATGCAGCGCTCCATGTGGGCGATTCCGGCGGCGATGCCGTACTCGCACTCGGTGAGCCTGCGCGGATCCAGCCCCATAGCCCTCGCCGTGCGCGGCATGACCTGAAGAGCGCCCTGCGCCCTGTCGCCCCCGTGGGAGCGTACGCGCGGCCCCTGCGCGCCGCAGCGAAAGCCGCTCTCGAGCCGGGTGAGCCGCAGGGCCGTGCTGACCCAACGCGCGCCCAGACGCATGCGCGTGTGCCGCTCGACGATCCGCGCGACGTATTGGCGATCAGCTGGAACGTAGGTCTTTGGTAATGTGCCATAAGGGCTGTGGACATCGTTGACCAGTGGCCCGGTCCATTGGTTTGCCCGGTCACGCTGGAAGAACTCAGCCGCCGACATTTCAGCAGCAACTGGCGTGGCAAGCAGCAGCGCTGCGGCGAGGATGGTTGTTTTCAATCTTCCACCCTCCGGAATCCTTCAAGCGTGTACTCGCGCTGGCGGCGCACGTGATACGTGCCCGGCTCAAACATGATCGGCTCATGCGTATCGTGCGCGCGCAAATGCTCCAAAGCAGTGGGGCGCTCGACAACCAGCAGGCAATCCATGATGCTGTCTGGCAAACGATACATCGTGACAGCGTCCGCATCCATCACATGATGGTGCCCCGTCTCACTGTGCGTGACGATGATCTTGCCGCCTTCCGGCGCGGCGGGCTCCGCGTTCTTGGGTAGCGCGTCGATGCGGCGGATGTAGATGTCGCCCTGCGCGCAGATATTCGTAAACTTTTTCATGTCCTGATCTCCGGCTTTATGAACGACGCAGTGTCAAGGCCCCACGTCCACGCCTGTGCTTCGAGTGCGGTTTTCATGTTGGGTGGAACGGGTAACGCAAATTCGCGCCCTGTCCCACATCTGACGCGGAGAAAGCGTTCGCGCCCGATCTCTGGAATTGTTACCTCGACCAGCTCTCCGATCTCGGGGTCTGGATCTTTATTGATAGTCTTTGCCTCGAGCGCCTTGAGGACGCTGGCCCATCCCAATATCTCACAGGCCGCGCGGCGCTGTTCGATGTTCGGCCACGTTAAAGCCTTCTGGGCGGTCAGCGACGCTCTGTCTTCGATCCATTCGGCGGGTATAGAGACCCCGTGCCAGTGGTACAGTGCCCAGCCATCGCGCCACAAATGCGACGGTCCATTCTCGCAGTGGGGGCGGTTTTCGTCATCCATTTTGATGTGGATAGGAAAATCGCTGACCATGCAAAATTCTTCATGCATGACGCGGAATCCACCGTGAATCGCGGCCTGCTCCCAGGCGGCGTATTTATCATGCTCTGGCAGGCGTAGCCCTAATATGTCTCGGGCGGCTGTCAGATAGCAGTCCCACCCCGCCCACATATTCCCACCCTGATACACAGAACTCCACTTCTTTGCGCACGCAACGCCAAAGTCGCCAGCAATGTTACGGCACGCTGTGGCGGCGTACGTGGCGGCGTCCGTGGCGTAGACCGTGGCGTCGTCCGTGGCGTCGTCCGTGGCGGCGCTCGTGGCGGCGTACGTGGCGGCGCTCGTGGCGGCGTCCGTGGCGTAGACCGTGGCGTCGTCCGTGGCGTAGACCGTGGCGTCGTCCGTGGCGGCTCTCGTGGCGGCGTACGTGGCGGCGTACGTGGCGGCGTACGTGGCGGCGCTCGTGACGGCGTCCGTGGCGGCGACCGTGGCGGCGACCGTGGCGGCGACCGTGGCGGCGTCCGTGGCGGCGTCCGTGGCGGCGTCCGTGGCG
>JBEILM010000141.1:0-9719 GCA_040379205.1 Gemmatimonas sp. | reverse complement strand
GAGGCGCGGGCGACGGCGGAGTTTCCTGCCCATCACCTCGTGGCGCGTCTGGGACAGTTCTTCGATGAGACCTTCGTGCTGGTGCCCGGTGCGGCGGACGCGTTGCAGGCACTCGACCTCGCGCGTTTCGGCCGTCTCGTGGATCAGTCGCAGGCGGGCGCCGAGCGCGCGCTCGAGAATCAGATCGCGGAGACGGTGCATCTGCAGCGATACGCGCGCGAGCTTGGCGCCGATGCGGCCAGCGCGTTCGGTGCCGGGTTCGGGGGGAGCGTGTGGGCGATGGTGCCGGTGACGGAAGCCGAGGCGTTCGCCGCCCGCTGGCGCGAGCGGTACCTGCGGGCGCACCGAACGGCGGCACACCGGGCGCAATTCTTCACCACCGCCCCCGGGCCGCCGGCCTTCGAGGTTATCGGCTAGCGATCGGCGGCGCGTCGGCCATGGCCACGCCAAGCACGAGGCGCAGCACCCGTTCGAGGCCAGCGCTGCTGTGGACGTCGTCGTACCACTCATTGCGCGTGTGCGCGCCACCGCCGGTCCCGCCGGCACCGATCGCCACGGCGGGAATGTTGCGGGCGAGCGGTATGTTGGCATCGGTGGAGGCGCTGGCCGAGCGCGGCGTCCGGCCTACAGCCTGGGTCGCGGCCACGGCGGCCTGCACCAGCGGCGCGGCCGCGTCGAGACTGCCGGCGGGCCGCTCGCCCAACGGGGTGATCTGCACCGAGAGGGCGCGGGACAGGTCATGGCTCGAGGCATCGTGCGCGACGGCGTGCGCGGCGCGCACGAGTTCCTGTGTCAGGCGCTCCAGCGTGACGGCCGAGGGAGAGCGCACATCGAGGTCGACCCACGCGGCCTGCGGAATGCCGGTGAGCGATTCACCACCGGACATGCGGGTCACGGTCACCGACCGCTGGCGGTGGGCGCCATCGCCCAACCGCTGCGCGAGGCCGATGAAGGTGCCGAGGGCGTGAATGGGATTCGGGGCACCCGCATGGACCCAGGGGTGTCCGCCGGCGCCGTGCATGGCGATGCGCAGCCGCACCGACCCGATGGCATGGTGCACGATCGACTCGTCGCCCGGACCGTCGATGGCGATGGCCGCGCACGGAAGGATGCCACCAGCCGTAGCGTCGTCGAACCAGGTTCGGGATCCGAGCAGATTGCCCTCGCCCTCCTCGCCGACGGTGGCCACGAGATGCACGGGCCGCCGCAGCCGCGCCCGTGCCTCCGGCGTGTGCAGGACGTGGGCAAGCACCTCCAGCGCGGCGAGGCCGCGTCCGTTGTCGCCGATGCCCGGGCAGTGCACCCGCGAGCCGTCGCGGGTCGCGTGGATGACCACGTCGGACGTGTCCACGTCGTCGGCATACACCGTGTCCAGGTGCGCGAGGCAGACGATGGGCGCGGCCTCGGCAAACACGCGGGTCGACGCGTCGGGCCTGATGACGGCGCACACGTTGCCGCTGCGATCACGCGTGGCCGCCAGCGAGGGGAGGGCAGCCAGCGCCTGTTGCACGTGAGCGGCTCGGGTGCCTTCATTCCCCGTGGGTGCTGCGATGCGGGCGCAGGCGATCTGCCGCTCCAGCACCCACGCCTGCCGGCGACCCCAGGCGGCGCACAGCTCCGTCAGCCACGCGTCGTGGTGCGGCGCGGAGGTCCCCATGGAGGAACGTCCTGTCGATGTCATCGCCCGATCCGCTGCCCCGACGGGAAACGAAAGCGCCCCGCGCCGCCGCCGGTCACGGCTGGCGTCCCCGCGGCAATGTGCTCGCGCTGTCGGCGGTTTCGTTCCTCACCGACGCCTCCAGCGAGATCATCGGGCCGCTGCTCCCCCTGTTTCTGGTGGGGACGCTCGGCACGTCGGTGAAGATGGTGGGCATCATTGAGGGGGGCGCGGAGGCGGTGGCGTCGTTGCTCAAGCTGCTGAGTGGATGGTGGTCGGACCGGGTGTCGCGACGCAAGCCGCTGATCGTGGCGGGATATGCGCTGGCCTCCCTCGTGCGCCCGCTGGTGGCGGTGGCGCAGAGTGGCACGCAGGTGCTCCTGATCCGGCTCACCGACCGGGTCGGCAAGGGCATTCGCGGGGCGCCGCGCGATGCGCTGCTGGCGGCCTCGGCGCCCGCGAGCGATCGCGGACGGGTGTTCGGCTTCCACCGCGCGGCCGATCACGCCGGTGCTGTGGTGGGGCCGCTGATCGCGCTGGCGTGCCTGTCGGGGCTGGGCATGGCGGTGCGCGACGTCTTCTGGGTGGCGGCGGTGCCCGGGGCGCTGGCGGTAGTCGTCGCGGTGCTGTTCGTGCGCGAGTTGCCGGCTGCGGTGTCCGCAGCGGTGCGGTCGCCGATCGAGCGTGGCACGGCGCCGGTGGCCGCCGCCCCGCTCCCGCGACGCTTCTGGCACACCGTGGCGCCGATCCTGCTGTTCACGCTTGGCAACTCCACCGACGCGTTCCTGCTGTTGCGGGCGTCGCAGGTGGGGGTGCCCACGGCGCTGGTGCCGCTGCTCTGGGTGGCGCTGCACCTGGTGAAGAGCGCGTCCAGTACACCGGGCGGCGCGCTGTCCGATCGGGTCGGGCGACGGCCGCTGATCGTGGCCGGCTGGTTGCTCTACGCGGCCGTCTACGGCGGCTTCGCGCTGGCAACGCAGGGGTGGCACGCTTGGGCGCTGTTCGCGATCTACGGAGTGGTCTTCGGCCTCACCGAAGGCACCGAAAAGGCCTTCGTGGCCGACCTGGTGCCCGCCGAGCACCGTGGGACCGCCTTCGGGTGGTACCACGGGCTGGTGGGGCTGGCGGCGCTACCGGCCAGCGTCGTCTTCGGCGCGGTGTGGGATGCGTGGTCGTCGGCCACCGCGTTCATGATGGGCGCCGGGCTGGCGGTGGCCGCGGCCCTGTGGCTCGCGCTGCTGCCGCCAGCCCCACGCGTGGCTACTTCCTGACCTTGCTCCCGTTGGGGCCGATGGTGCGCTCGAAGAGCTCGAAGATGCGGCGGTACTCGTCGGTCCAGGAGTCGGGGCGGACGAAGCTGTGATCTTCCACCGGATACACCGCGAGTTCCCACTGCGTCTTGCCCAGTTCGATGAGCCGCTGGGAGAGCCGCACGATGTCCTGAAAGTGTACGTTGGTGTCCACCATGCCGTGCGCCATGAGCAGCGGATCCTCGAGCCCTTCGGCGAAGAAGATCGGTGACGACCGGCGATAGGCGAGGGTGTCGTTCTGCGGCAGGTTGAGGATGCCGCCGGTGTAGCCGTGGTTGTAATGTGACCAGTCGGTCACGCTGCGGAGTGCGGCGCCGGCCCCGAACGACTTGGGGGCGGTGAAGAGCGCCATGAGCGCCATGAACCCGCCGTAGCTGCCGCCGTAGATCCCCACCCGCTCGGGATCGATACCGAACTGCGCGTTCAGGTACTTCGAGGCGTCCACGTGGTCCTGCAGGTCGCGCCCGCCCATCCAGCGGTAGATCGCCGTACGCCAGTCACGCCCGTAGCCGGCACTGGCGCGGTAGTCCACATCGAGCACCACATACCCTTTGCTGGCGAGCATCTGGTTGAAGAGGTACTCGCGCGCGTAGCTGCTCCAGTAGTCGTGCACGTTGTGCATGTAGCCAGCGCCGTGCACGAAGATCACCGCCGCCCCGTTGGGCTGCGCCCCCATGTCCTGCGGACGGTAGATGCGTGCCGGCACCTGCACGCCGTCGCTGGCGGGAATCTTCACGATCGACGGCTTGAGCCATGCGCGCGACCGGAACGACTCGGACGTGCTGGTGGTGAGCCGCGTGAGCACACCGCTGGACGCCGGCGCCACGTACAGCTCCGGCGGCAGGTTGCTGGCGGAGTAGATGTCGGCGAAGCGGGTGCCATCGGGGCTCATGGTCACGGCGTGCCCACCGTGATCGCGCGTGAGCCTGGTGCGCACGCCGCCGGTGATGGCCATGCGATAGGCATGGCGCACGAACGACGACTCCTCACTGGTGTGCAGCAGGAAGGTGCGGCGGTCGGGCGCCAGCTCGGCCCGCTCCACCTCCCAGGTGCCGCTGGTGAGCGCGACCTTGTCGCTGCCGTCGACGTTGGCGCTGTAGAGATGCGCATAGCCGCTGGCCTCGCTGGCGAACCACACGCGCCCGTTGGGCAGCCATCCCATGCAGCCGCCGCAGGGGCCGCCCACCCAGGCGCTGTCGTTGAGCGCCTCCACCGTCCGCACCGCGCCGCTGTCGCCGGCGGTGCCCACATAGCGCCACTTGAAGTCGGGGGTGAAGCCTGCCAGCAGCGCCGCGCTGCCATCGTCGGCCCAGCCCATGAAGCGCACCTGGCTTGCTGCGCGCGTGCTGTCACCGTTGATCACCCAGAGTGGCTGCAGCGTGCCGGTGGCCAGCACCAGCCGATAGGCGCGAAGGCGCACCGTACCGTCGCCGACCTTGCTGCGGGTGGGAATCTCCTCGGTGAAGCCACTGGCCGTGACGTAGGTGGGCACCTGCGCACTCCGCGGCTGGCCGGGCGGGTTGCTGGCCGTGAGCACGACGGCGGTACGCAGCGATGGTGACACACTGAGCGTGGCGAGGCGCTCGCCGGCCGGCAGGTACACCGCCGGCAGGCCGCGCGCGGCCGCGGCGTCGCGTCGGGCCTTGGCGAGCGAGTCCGCGCGCTGGTCGTCGCGAATGACGGCGAACAGCTCGCGCTGCTGCCGCTCGAGCGCGCCGCGCATGCCGGTGGCCCGCGCCGAATCGCGCGGGGCGGGCCCGCTGCGCACGTCAGTGAGCTGGCGTACGCTGCCGGTGGCGATCTCGAAGGCAAAGGCGTTGTTGTCGCGCGTGAACAGCACGTGCCGCTCATCGGCGCTGAAGCGCGGATCACTTTCGTTGGCGGTGGTCTCCGTAAGGCGGCGCAGGGCGCCCGTGCGCACCGTCACGAGATGGAGATCGCCGCGCGAGGCCACCACCATCAGCCGCCCGTCGCGCGTGCGCGGGCCCTGAGTGAGGCGCACCGCCACGCTGTCCATGTGCGCGTCGCTCACCGCTTCGGGCGTCGCACCGGCCACGGGGCGCACCCGATACGGCCCCATCGGCGCATTCCATGCCGCGCCGGCCGGCGCCCACGAGAAGTACAGCCACTGCCCATCGTGCGTCCACGCCACGTTCTGCGGTTCACGCCCGTAATGCTCGGGCCCGCGCATGATGTTCGCGATGGAGAAGTCGAACCCATCGGTGGTTTGCGCCGGCAGTGGCGCGGGGCGGGACACGAGGGCGCCAGCGACGGCGATGAGCGCCGTGGACGCCCATCGCGGGAGAGGAAGAACGGACATGTCGGGAAGGGGCAGACGGTCGGTGGATCGTGGCCGCGGTCAGCAGCAGCGCGAACCCAGGCTGCGATACCGGTCGTTGAGACGCTCGCGCTCGAACGTGGCCGGATCGAGCGGCGTGCACTGCGGGTAATGGCGCCGCATGTGCGCGAGATACGTGTCGTAATCCGGCACGCCGATGACACGGCGGACGATGGCCACGGCGCGGCGCAGCGCCTGACGGACGCGCGCCACCCGGGTCAGGCTGGCGGTGCCGCCACCGTGCGCGTTCAGGACTTGGGGGCCCGGAGTGGACATGATGTGACGGCGAAAGGCCTGGGCGAAATGAATCGGTGACGCCGGTCGGGCTTGGTCGTGCGGTGGGGACAGCTGGTAAGATCGTACTCCTGCCGCCGGAATGCGAGACTTCACGCCCTCTCCCTCGACCACGTCCGCCACCCGCCTGCTGGTGCTGCTCGGGCTCGCGGTGGCCGGAGCGGTGAGCGCGGCAACGGCCGCCAGTGTTTACGTGGCCACCGACCCGCAGCGCCGCGCGGCGCAGCGTGGGACAGGCGCGTGGCTCCACGATCCGAGCATCGCGTCACGGTCGGCGTCGCTGACGTCGCTGCTCGACTCCCTGATCGCGCCACTCGGTGCATCGGTCCCGCTCGACTCGTCCCGGCTGTTCCGGTTCGTCGCCCTCACCGGCAAGGCGTCGCCCACACCGTCGTGGATCGCCGAACCTGACTCGGCGCCGGCGCCGGCCAGTCCGCACACGGTGTCGCGCGAATCGCTCACCCTGTTTCGGGCGTGGGCGCGCAGTGCGCCGCTCCCCGCCTTTTGGGGCTACCGCCACGGATTCGGACAGCCGGTGGCTATCTACGGACTTCCGCTGCGGCGGGCTGCCGTATTCCGCTCGCTCTGGCGTGCCAATGCGGCCGACGCCGACTCGGCGCTCTCGCATGGCCACACCGACGCCGCCCTCGAGCGGGCCCGGGAGAATCTTGCCGGTGCCCGGCATCTCCTTGGTCAGCCGTTCGCAATCGATGCGATGATCGGGGTCGCGCAGCTTCGGGAGTCCGCCCGGCTGCTCGCCCGCGTGGCCGCGTCGACACAGGATCCCCGGCTGACTGGCGCGGCCGAGCGCCTGCAGATGCTCGCCCATGCTCATCAGCCGATCCCACCGGGGAACGTGGCTTGGCTCATGCGCGCCGCGGCCGATCCCGCGAGCGATTCCCTCGTGCGCCTCGCTGCGGACCGGTCGGCACATCCGGCACGTCGTCTGCTCATGACCGAGCTGCTGCCGGCCGGTGCCTGCTTCAACCCGCGGGAGATGCTCTTCGGCATCAGCGATGAGCGCCGGGCGACGATGGATCGTCTGCTGGTGGCATTGGCAGACATCCCGCGAATCGGGGAGCTGCACGAGCCGTTGGTCCGGATGTTCGACTATGCCGACGGGGACTCGCCGCTCGCGCGCCCGCCGCGCCACCGTGGTCTTGGCGAGCGGCTGTTGGACGTGGTACTTCCGGACGGCATCACGGCGCGCATACGCTGGTGCCGCCGGGTCGTGTAAGCGCACACGACCCGGCGGCGCGCCTCAGGCGCCCGTGAGCTGCGTCCGTACGAACGGCGTTTCGCTGGACGCGGTCGCCTTGCGGCCGTTGAGGACGGCCAGCCACTCCTTGATGGACGCGGCGAGAATCACCACGACCGATACGAGGAAGAACGCCGCGACCGCCGCATCGAGCCGGTCGTTGAAGATCATGCGCTGCGCGGCGGCGACCGACTTGATGTTGGCGGGCAGCGTTCCCGCCGCGATCTGTCCCTCGATCAGCGTGGCGTGCGAGAGGAAGCCGAGCTTGGGGTCGGCCGAGAAGATCTTGGTGAGCCCGGCCGTCATGGTGACGATCACCAGCCACGCCATGGGCAGCAGCGTCACGAACGCGTACCTGGCCTTGCCCATCTTGATGATGACGGTGGTGCCCACACAGAGCGCGACCGTGGCCAGGAGCTGGTTGGAGATGCCGAACAGCGGCCAGAGCGAGTTGATGCCGCCGAGGGGGTCGGTGACGCCCTGGTACAGGAAGTAGCCCCACATGCAGACGAACAGCGCGCTGGTGAACACCACCGCCGGATACCACGACACCCGCCCGAGCGGCTTGTAGACGTTGCCGAGCATGTCCTGCAGCATGAAGCGGCCCACGCGGGTGCCGGCATCGAGCGTGGTGAGGATGAACAGCGCCTCGAACATGATGGCGAAGTGGTACCACAGCGCCATCGAGCTTTCGCCGCCCAGTGCCTGCGAGAACAGGTGCGCCATGCCCACCGCGAGGCTGGGGGCGCCTCCGGTGCGCGAGAGCAGGGAGGACTCGCCGACCTGCCGGGCGAGGTTTTCGAGATCCGCCGCCGAGATGGTCTTGAAGAGCGCCCAGCCATTGATCGCGTCGGCAGCGCTGGCTGCCGTGGTGCCGATGACACTCGCCGGCGAGTTGATGGCGAAGTAGATGCCCGGGGTGAGGACGCAGGCGGCGATCAGCGCCATGATGGCGACCAGCGACTCGGTGAGCATCGAGCCGTAACCGATCAGGCGGGCGTCGGATTCGCGCTTGAGAATCTTGGGCGTGGTGCCCGACGAGATGAGCGCATGGAAGCCCGAGATGGCACCGCAGGCGATGGTCACGAACACGAACGGAAACAGCTTGCCGGAGAACACGGGCCCGGTGCCGTCGATGAACTTGGTGACGGGCGGCATTTCGAGGGGCGGGAGCACCACCAGGATGCCGACGCCGAGCGCGATCACGACGCCGATCTTCACGAACGCCGAGAGGTAGTCGCGGGGGGCCAGCAGCAGCCACACCGGCAGCACCGAGGCGGCGAAGCCGTACACCATGATGATCAGCGAAAGCGTGGTGCCGCTCAGCGTGAACACTGGGGCCCAGGTGGCCGACTCCGACACCCACTTGCCGGCGTACAGCGACAGCGCCAGCAGCACGAGGCCGATGGCCGTGGTCTCCAGCACCGCGCCGGGTCGCAGGTAGCGCATGTAGAGCCCCATGGCGATCGCGATGGGGATGGTGAGGCCGATGGTCACCGTGCCCCAGGCACTGTCGCGGAGCGCATTGACGACGATGAGCGCCAGGACGGAAATCAGGATGATCATGATGCCCAGCACGGCGATGAGCGCCGTGGCGCCGGCCACCGGGCCGATCTCCTCCTTGGCCATCTGTCCCAGCGACTTGCCGTCGCGGCGCACCGAGGCGCAGAGAATCACGAAGTCCTGAACCGCGCCGCCGAGCACCACCCCCACGAGGATCCACAGCGCGCCCGGCAGAAAACCGAATTGGGCGGCCAGCGTGGGGCCCACGAGCGGCCCCGGGCCGGCGATGGCGGCGAAGTGGTGGCCGAAGACGACCCATTTGTTGGTCGGGACGAAGTCCCGGCCGTCATCGAGCCGCTCGGCCGGCGTGGCACGCTGCGGGTCGAGGTTGAAGATGTCGTGCGCAATGATCCGGCTGTAGAACCGATAGCCGATGAGGTAGGTGCACACCGCCGCGGTGAGCAGCCAGGCCGCGCTGATCTGTTCGCCCTGATTCAGGGCAATGGTCGCCAGGGCGCCGGCGCCGAGCGCGGCGACGCCAATCCAGGGGAGGGCTTTGAGCACGCGGGAGTCGCGGAGGGGAGGAAGGAGGGAAAGCTCAGCCGATATGCGCCGGGGGACGCGGGCTTGTCAATGCGAGGCTACGGGAGAGGGGCTCGCTCCGTTGGGTGGGGGCCACAGCGCCGGTGACGTGACGTATCTTTATGGCATGTCGACATCAGTCACGTTGATCCCCGGGGACGGCATCGGCCCCTCCATTGCCGAAGCGACCGTCCGCATCCTGGCCGCCGCCGGCGCCGATATCGAGTGGGACCGGCAGGTGGCCGGGATGGCGGGCGTTGCCCGCTGGAATGACCCCATCCCGGATGCCACGCTCGATTCCATCAAGCGGACGCGGGTGGCGCTCAAGGGCCCCCTGGAGACCCCGGTGGGGGAAGGGTTCCGGTCGATCAACGTGGCGCTCCGCAAGACCTTCGACCTGTACGCCAACGTGCGGCCGGCGTACACCATCGTGCCCGGCCGGTTCGAGAACATCGACATCGTGCTGGTGCGCGAGAACACCGAAGGGCTGTACATCGGCGTCGAGCACTACGTCCGCATCGGGGACGATCCCAAGGCGGCGGCCGAGTCGGTGGCCATCATCACGCGGCACGGCTCGGAGCGCATCGTGCGCTACGCGTTCGAATACGCGCTCGCGCACGGGCGGAAGAAGGTCACGCTGGTGCACAAGGCCAACATCCTCAAGTTCTCGCAGGGCCTGTTCCTCGACGTGGGGCGCATGGTGGCCCGCGAGTACGAGGGGCGCGTGCAGTTCGAGGAGCGCATCATCGACGCGATGGCCATGCATCTGGTGATGCG
>JBEILM010000140.1:0-9829 GCA_040379205.1 Gemmatimonas sp. | reverse complement strand
CGGTGCGACGGGGGCGCCCGGGCGTCGTTCGTGTGGAGGCCATCCGGCTCAGTGGTGCGCCGGCCCCATGATGTTCTTCGTGTAGATCGCGATCACGATCGCGATAAGCGCGATCTGCCCGATGGGCCCGATCGCCAGAATGCCGCTGAAGATCGCCGAGATGAGCGTGAGCGGGATCTTGATGATCGGCAGCAGGAAGTCGGCGTTCGCGGGATAGCTGAAGAACGGCATGCAATGGCCTCGTTTGGGGTCAGGCGCAGAAGACTAGCAGGGCTCGTCAGGCGGCGGTAGCGCCGCCCCCGGGTACCCCCCGTCAACGGCCGGGGTTCAGCTCCGGGTTCCGGTGGCCTCGGCCAGGGCGTCGCGGGCAATGACCCCGAAGTCCTGGTCGCCGAACCCCTGGGCGATGACCTCGTCCATTCGGGCGGCAATGGCCGGCAGGGCGGCCAGCGGGCGGGCCCCGGCGGTCTCCAGCATGAGCCGCAGGTCCTTGCGGGCCATGACCAGCTCGAAGCTGGCAGCGAACTTCCCCTGGGACATGTTGCGGCCGCGGTTCTGCAGGATGGTCCCGGGGTTGAAGAACTCGAGCAGCTTGAGCGCGTCGGGGGCGCTGATGTCGGTTCCCGCGGCCAGCGTGAACACGTCCGAAATGAGCGCGCCGAGGCCGATGATGAAGGCATTGCCCATCAGCTTGTAGGCGGCTGCCATGTCGGCGCGTTCGCCCATGTACTCCACCCGCTGGGCCTGCGACTCGAGCGCCGGCCTGACCGCATCGAAGAGCGCCCGCGGCCCCGACGCCATGATGATGCCCTGCCCCTGCCGCGCCGCCGCCGGCCCGATGAACACGGGGCAGTGCAGGTACTTCACGCCCTCGGCATTGAGGCGCGTGGCCCGTTCGGCCGTGAGCGCCGGCTGGGTGGTGGTGTGGTCGACGATGATGGTGTTCGGCGAGAGCCCCGGGCGCAGCGCCGCGACGACCTCCTCGACCACCGCGTCGTCCTTGAGCACCAGGTGCACCCGCTCCACACCGCGCACGGCATCGGCCGGGGTGTCGGCCGCCACAGCGCCGAAGGGGATGAGCGCCGCGGCCTTCTCCGGCGTGCGGTTCCACACGGTGACCGAGTCGCCGCGCTGCAGCGCGGCCTCCACGAAGCCGCTGCCGAGCAGCCCCGTGCCGAGATATGCGATGTGTGCCATGGCTGGAAAATAGCGGGGCGCGGCGGGACGCTGCACATTCGGGCGTCCGTGCCTCCTGGCCTGCGCTTCCCCTCAGCCCCACCCGCTCATGCGTACGCTCGCCGCTCTCTCGCTGGTGCTCGTGGTCGCCACCGCCTGTCGCTCCGCCCAGGGCGGCGCCGGCGGGGCCGGCAGTGGCGCCGCCGCCAGGAACGCCACCCCGGCCGAGGTGACGCCGGCCCGCGTGGCGCTGGGGGACTCCCTCTTCAACAATGGCGGCTGCATGCGCTGCCACGGCCAGAAGGGCGTGGGCACGCAGAATGGCCCGGCGCTCAACGACAACAAGTGGGACCAGCTGACCACTGGCAGCTTCGAGGAAATTCGCGCGCTCATCGTGAGCGGGGTCCCCAAAGAGAAGATCAAGGTGACGACGCGCCCGAACGCGATGGGGGCCCGTGGTGGGCGCATGAATCTGAACGACGAACAGATCACGGCGGTGGCGGCGTACGTGTGGACGTTGTCGCACCAGTGATCGGCAGAGTGGGTTCGACAGTACAACGCGCCGCACCCCGAACCCGGTGCTGGGTTCGGGGTGCTGGGTACCCGTTTGTCGCGCCCAGGTGTCTCGTCAGCCTGCGCCCGACAGGGGTTTCAGCCGAGCGATCCGCGCCGCCTCTTTCGATCGGAGGATGTGCCACAAATCCCAGTCCTGCTGCAGGCCGAGCCAGAAGTCGGCGCTCATGCCGGTCACCTGCGCGAGTCGGAGCGCCGTATCGGGGGTCACGCTCCGCTTCGCGTTGATCACTTCGTTCAAGCGCGGAAAGGACACGCCAAGCTGGATGGCGAACGCCGACTGCGAAATTCCGAGTGGCTTCAGAAACTCCTCGAGCAGCATCTCGCCCGGGTGGGTCGGTGGGCGGTGCGTCGGCAAGCGGCGCTGCACCAGTGGCGTCACGCTGGCCGCCTTAGTGGTAGTCCGTGACTTCGACGTCGTCGGCATGGCCTTCCTCCCACCGGAAGCAGATCCGGTGCTGATCGTTGATGCGAATGCTGTGCTGCCCGCGGCGCGCTCCCTTCAAGGCTTCCAACCGGTTCCCAGGCGGCACTGCCAACTCCCGGAGATCGCGAACCCGATTGAGCTGCGTCAGTTTCCGCGCGACGACGACCCAGAGCGCGCGGGGACACGCCTGCCGCGCGCGGCGGCTGTCGGTTCCGTTGAACAGATCCTCGGTTGCCGGATCGGCAAAGGAGCGTATCACACCAGCTATTATAACGGGTTCCGTAACACGACGCCACGCGGCGGCCCGACACGCCGACGATGCAGGTCGCGCCGCCGCCCCACCATCATCGCCGGCACGAACACCAGCACCGCGATGGTCCCGGCGAGCGTGCCGCCCGCCGTGGCCAGCGCAATGGCGCCGAACAGCGTGGTGGCGCCGGTGCCCACGCTGAGCGGCACCAGCGACGCCAACGCCGCCAGCGTGACCACGACGATCATGCCGGCCCGGTCGCGCGTGGCGTGCACCACATCGCAGGCGGTCAGCGAGCCCGCGGCGCGCCGCCGCTCGAGCGCAGCGTCCACCAGCAGGATCGCCTGATTCACCGCCAGCCCCACCACCAGAATCACGCCGACCGCCGCTTCGCGCGTGAAGGGTACGCCGGCAAACAAGAACGCCGCCACCACGCCGGTGAGCGCCAGCGGCAGCGACAGGAATACCACCACCGCGCCCCACACACTGTCGAACACCAGCGCCACCGCCAGCACCACGAGGGCAATGCCGATCGCGAACACCAACCACAGCCCGCGCTCGCTCTGGTCCTGTTCGAACGGCGTGCCTTCGCTCAGGTCCACGATGGCGTACCCGGCCGGCGCCGAGAGCGCCTTCACGAACGCCGTGTGTGTGCGGCGCGCGAGGCGAGCCGGGCCGCGGAAGTCGTAGCTCACGTGGCGCAGGTACTGCTGGTCTTCGCGCACCACGGTGGTGAGCGCCTCGCGCTCCGAGACCAGCGCCACGTCACCGAGTCGCACCGGCGCATTGGTGGCCGTGGGCACCTGGGCCACCTGAAGTTCGTCGAGGCTGCGCTCGCGCGCCCCCGCCGCCTTCACGGTCACCGGCAGTTCGTCACCGCCGATCTCCAGCAGCTGCCGCCCCACCGGCCCGCGCACTTCGCGTGACACGGCCTGGGTCAACTGCGCGGCGGTGAGCCCGTAGCGCGCCAGCGCCGCGCGGTCGGGGGTGAGCGTGACCTGATAGCCCTTCTCGCTGCCGAACCACCCGCCACTCGTGATGCGCACGTCGCGCACCCGCGTGATGCCCTCGAGGCGCGCCTTGATGTCCTCGGCGATACGCTGCACGCCGCTGTACGAAAAGCCCTTTACCTGCATGCGGAACGACGCAAAACCGCCGCCCCCGCCGCCGCTGCTGAAGCCCGGCCCCTCGCCGAACACGCTGACCGACGCCCCGCCCACCAGCACCGCGCGCTGCGTGAGCAGCTCCTGCAGTTCGAGCGGTACGGCCGTGAACCCGCCGGCCCTGGTGAACAGCACACTCATCTGCGCACTCGCCGCCCCGCGTGACGACGCGCGCACCTGCTCCACCTCCGGCCGTCCCACCACCAGCGTCTCGAACTCCCGCATCGCCGCGTCGAGGGTGGCCGGGTCGGAGCCGCGCGGAAACGACAGCCCCACGCTGAGCGTCGTGCGCCGGTCGCCCCAATTCCCGAAGCTCGACCGCGGCACCTTGGCGATGAACAGGTACCCACTGCCCGCGACGAGTACCACCGCCGCCGTGAGCGTCACCCACCGCCACCGCAACGAACGAAGCACCACGCGCCGATACCAACGCGCGACGGCAGTCCTGCCCCCTCCTTCCTGACTCCCCCTCCTTCCTGCTCCCCTGTGGTTCACGTCAATCCCCACACGTGCCCCCACCGCCGGCACTATCAGGAGCGCCGCCACCACACTCCACCCCAACGCAATCACGAACGCCGCCGCAAATGGTACGAACGCCGCCCGCGCATTCCCCTGCAGATACAGAAACGGCACCAGCACCACCGCCGTCGTCAGCGTACTCCCGATCACCGCCGGCGCCATCCGCCCCGCGCACTCGGCACGCGCGTCCGCCGTGCCCTCCACGCGCTGCAGCCGCTCCACCACCACGATGGCGTTCTGCACCAGAATGCCCACGCCCATCCCCAACCCCGCCAGCGTGAGCAGATTGGCCGGGACGCCCAGCACATAGAGCGTCAGCGCCGTGGCGGCGATTGCCACCAGCGTGCTGCCCATGATCACCGCCACGGCGCGCCACCGCCGCATCAGCAGCGCCAGCACCAGCAGCACACTGCCAAAGGCAATCGCCCCCCGCCGCGTGAGGTCGCCCAGGTCTTCGGCCAGCGCCGTGCTCTGATCGTTCGACACCTTCAGCTGCACCCCCGGCGGCATCTGCGGCGTCAGCTCGGCCACGCTCGCGCGCAGCAGCGCCGCCGTCTTGATGGCATCGGCGCCGGGATGACGCGTGACCTCGATGGACACCGCCGGTGTGCCGTTGATACGAAAGAAACGCCCACGCGCATCCTCGTCGGCGCGAATGGTCGCCAACTCGCCCAGGCGAAAGAGGCGCCCGCCCGCCCCCACGATCGGCAACGCCTGCAACGCCTCGAGGCTGGCCGGTTGATCGCGCAGCACCACCGGCCGCACTGTGCGGTCGTCACCAGCGCCACGCGACAGATCGCCGAGCGCCTGCACCACGCGTGCGCCGTTGATCGCGTCGCTGAGCCGCTGCGGCGGAATGCCCAACTGCCTCAGCCGCGTAGCCTCGTAGCTCACCGACACCCCGCGATCGATGCCGCCGCGCACTACCACGCCCGCCACCCCCGGCACACTGGCCAGACGCGGCTGCACCTGTTCATCGAGCAGCTGCTGCAGCGTACCTGCCGTGTACGGCCCCGACACGGTGAGCGACAGCAGCGGCGTCTCCTCGAGCCCTTCGGGCACGAAGTTGGACACCGACGGCGCCGAGGCCCCCGGCGGCAGGTCGCCGCGCAGCAGCTCCAGCCGCTCAAGAATGGCCAGTCGCGCCATCTGCACATCGGCGCGCGGCTCGAGTTCCACCGTGAGGTTGGCGAAATCGTCGGCACTGGTGCTGGACACGCGCTTCACGCCACGTACCGCCTGCGCCGCCGCCTCGATGGGTGAGGTGAGATACGTCTCGATCACCTCCGGCGCCGCCCCCGGCCAGTAGGCAGTGATGGAGAGCCGAGGCAGCTCCACGGAGGTGCGCGTGGCCAGCGGCAGGCGCGTGAAGGCGATGCCGCCGGCCAACAGCAGCGCCACACTCAACGCCCACATCACCGCCGGGCGCGAGGTCGCGAAGTGGATCACGCGCGAGGCCTCACGCGCATCGCCTCGCGCAGCGTGCGTCGCAGAGCGTGCGTCGCACAACGTCCCTCACGCCACCACCGCCGACGTGGCCGCAACCTGCTGCCGCTCCCGGCGCCCCTCCAGCGCGGCATAGGCCGTGGGCAGCAGGAAGAACGTCACCAGCAGCGCACTGATGCTCCCGCCGATGATCCCCGCCGCCAGCGGCTGGTACAGCGCGCCGCCGCTCCCCCACCCGAACACCAGCGGCAACACCCCGGTCACCGTGGTGATGCTGGTCATGGCAATGGCCCGAAGCCGCTGCGCCCCGCCGGCCACGATGGCGTCGTGAATGCTCATCCCCTGTTCGCGGAACGTGCGAATGGCATCGAGCTTCACCACCGCCTCGTTGTCGGCCATGCCGATCATCACCACGATGCCGATCAGGCTAACGGCATTGATGGACTGCCCGGTAAGCCACAGAAAGACGATCGCCCCCGCGCCCGCCAGCGGCACCGTGAGCATGACCACCACCGGAATGGTGAAGCTCGCGAACTCGCCGGCCAGCACCAGAAACATCAGCGCCGCCGCCAGCACGGCCACCAGCGTGAGTTCATCGCTGGTGCGTTTGCGCTCGGCGTCGGCCCCGCCTACCTGCCACGACACACTCGACGGCCAGGCCTGCTGCGTCATGAGCTGCTGCACGGCGTCGGTGGCCTTGGCGGTGCCGCCTTCCTCCACCAACCCTTCCACGATGCTCACCGGGCGCTGCCCCACCCGCACCACCTCCAGCGGGGCGCGCGTTTCGCGCACCTGCACCAACTGCCCCAGCGGCACCCCACGAATGGGGGTGCGCAGCGCCGTGGCCAGGTCTTCGTTGGTGGCGCCGGCGTAGCGCACCACGATGGGCGTGCGACGATCGGTCTCGCGCAGCTCACTCGCTGCCACGCCCCCCAACGCCCCCGACAGCGCGCTCGCCACCAGCTGCGGCGCAATGCCACGCTCGGCCAGGCGCTGCCGCTCCAGCGTCACCTCCACCACCGGCTGCGTGCCGGCAAAGGCCTCGCGCACATCGGTCAGCTCGGGAATGCCGCGCAGCAACCGCCGCGCCGAGTCGGCCCACTGCTGCGAGGCGGCCGGGGTGCCCGCCGACAGCTCGACGCGCACCAGCCGCCCCTCGCGGCCAATGAGCGAGCCGAACTCCGACTGCCCCGCCAGGTCGATGGCCAGCGCGCCGTTGGCGAGGTCGGGCACCCGCGCCCGCAACCGCTGTGCGAAGGCGGCCGCCGCCTGCCCCTCGGGCACACGCACGATGAGCTGCGCCGTGGCACTCGACCCCGGATCGGCCCCGGCGAGGATCTCCTCATTGGTGGCCTTGCCCACGCGCGCATACACCTCGCGCGCCCCCAGCTGCGTGGCCGCCTGCTCTACTCGCGCCACCTGCCGCGCCGTGGCCTCGATGGCCGTGCCCTCGGGGAGCGCCAGCTGCGCCACCAGCATGCCCTCGTCCACCCGAGGCAGAATCTCCTTGGGCAGTCGTGTAATGAGCACCACGGTGACGGCCAGCGCCGCCAGCGCCATCCCGAACACCGCAAGCGGATGCGCCAACGACCAGCGCATTCCGCGTTCGTAGAGAGCGGCCAGCCGTTCCCCCACCGAGTCCAAGAACCGTCCAATGCGCCCGCTAGCTCGCGCCGTCCTCGCTCGCGTCGTTTCGGCTCGCGTCGTTCCCGCTTGCGCAGTCCCGCCGTTCCCCCGTCCCCGCCGCCCCACCATCACTACCGGCATCAGCGTCAACGCCAACAGCAGACTCGCCGCGACGGTCATCACCACACTCAACGACAGATCCCGAAACAGCGCCGCCGCCAACCCGCGCACGAACACGATCGGACCGAACACCAGCACGGTGGTGAGCGTGCCGGCGAACAGCGGCCCCGCCACTTCGTTCGTGCCCACCACCGCCGCTTCGCGCAGCGGCATTCCTTCGTCACGCCGTCGCCCCACCGATTCGGCCACCACGATGGCGGTATCCACCAGCAGCCCCGTACCCAGCGCCAGCCCGCCCAGCGACAGCACGTTGATGGACACATCGAGCGCCTGCAGTGCCACCAGCGCCATCAGCACCGAGAGCGGCACCGTGAGCCCGATGGCCAGCGACAGGCGCCAGTCGCGCAGGAACAGCAGGATCACCAGCAGCGACAGCAGGCCGCCGACCACGATCTCCTGCCCGAGATTGGAGAGCGCGTCCACCACGAAATCCGCCTGCGCCGCCACCACCGTCACCGCCAGCGCAGGGAATTCCGTGCCCAACTGCGCCACCGCCTCGGTCATGCGCCGCGTCACGGCCACCGTGTTCGCGCCGGCATCCTTGTACACCACCAACCCCACCGCCTCGGCGCCATCAAGCCGCGTGAGCGTCTGCGGGTCGGCCAGGCCGATCGACACCGTGCCTACATCGCGCAGCGTGAGACCGCGCTGTACCGGCCCCACCGGTGTGGCCAACAGTTCATCGGGCGATTGAAACTCGGTCAGCGCCCGCACCGAAAAGCGGAACTGTCCGCGCCGAATGGTGCCGCCAGCCCCGCTCACGTTCTGCGCCCGAATGGCCGAAGCGACGTCTTCGGGGGTGAGGTCCTGCGCGCGCAGGCGGTCGGCATCGAGCGCCACGCGAATTTCATCCTGCGGCGCGCCCACCACCGCCACACTGGCCACCCCTTCGATCTGCTCGAGGCGCCGCGCATGCACCTCGGCCGCGGTGCGGGCCAGGCTGCGCAGGTCACCGCCACCCGGGCCAGGCGTTGCGCGCACTGCCAGCACGGCAATGGGCCGCTCCCCCGGGTCACTGGTGAGCAGCGTGGGCCGCTCGGCTTTGTCGGGCAACGTGCCGCGCGTGGCATCGAGTCGCTCACGCACGGTGAGTACCGTGCCGCGCATGTCGGTGCCCCACGCGAAGCGGGCCGTGGTGGTGACCTCCCCGTTGCGGCTCACGCTGCGCAGCTCCACCAGCCCCGGCGTGGCGGCAATGGCCTGCTCAATGGGTTCGGCCACGAACCGCGACACTTCGGGCGCCGCCGCGCCGGGGTACACCGTGCGCACCGTGAGCACGGGCAGCGACACATCGGGGAGCAGCGAGATCGGCAGGCGTGTGAGCGACACCGACCCCAGCAGCAGCACCGCGAGAATCGCCGCCACGGTGGCCACCGGGCGGCGGACGGCCAACGCGGCGAGACTCACGGCGCGCGGTCGCGATCGCGGGAGCGGGCGGTCGGCACCGCCACCCGCACCGGCGCGTCGTGCGTGAGCGTGAGGTGCCCGTCGACGATCACCGGGTCTCCGGCTTTCACCGGAATCTCGCCGCTGCTGCTGTCAGGGAGCACCTCGGTGTCCACGCCGTTGCTGCGCCCGGGCACGATGTATGTCCACTGCGCGCGCCCGTCGCGCACCACGAACACCAGCGGGCGCCCATCGCGTTCGATCACGGCGCGTGCCGGTACCAGGCGGCGGTTGGGGAGCCGCGCGGCCTCGAGCTGCACATCGGCATACATGCCGGGGCGCAGCACGCCATCGCCGGTGAGCCGCACCACCGCCCGCCCGGCGCGGGCCACGCTGTCCACCAGCGGCAGCAGCGCGTCCACGCGCCCGCGTACCGCTCGGCCCGGCGCCCCGGCGGTGGTGACCAGCGCTTCGCCCCCCACGCGCACCAGCGGCAGATCGTGTTCCAGCAGTTGGGCTTCCACGCGCAGATGGCGCGTGTCCACCACCGTCGCAATGGCCTGGCCCGCGCTGAGCTTCTCCCCCACCGCGACCTCGACCGCCTGCACCACGCCGGCCACCGGACTGCGCACGGTGGCCCGGGCCAGTTCGTAGCGGGCGCGTTCGAGCTGGAGCCGCGCCGCGGTCACGCCGGCCCGGTTCATCAGGGCGCGGCGCTGGTCGGGGGTGGGGCCACGGCCGGTCACGAGCGACTCCGGCACGAAGCTTTCCAGGAAGCGCTGTTCGGCCTCATCGGCGCGCGCCTGCGCCTCGCGCACGGCGAGATCGAACGGGTAGGCATCGAAGGTCACCAGCACCGCGCCAGCCGCGACCTGTTGCCCCGGCCGTACGCGCAGCTCGGCCACGGTGCCCGGCACTTCGGCACGCAGAGGGACGAGCGCATCGGAGCGCACCTGCCCCGTGGTGGTGACGCGCAGAATGAGATCCCCGTCGCGGGCCTCTTCGGTGGCGACGGGGAGGGCGACGGCGGGTGAGGTGCTGGCCGTATCGGCCGACCCGTTGCCGGCGGCGGCCGCTGCGGTG
>JBEILM010000139.1:0-9875 GCA_040379205.1 Gemmatimonas sp. | reverse complement strand
CTGTTGCCGTGACGGTGTACACGAGGCCGGGGGCGGTCCATGAGGCGGCATCGAAGGTGCCGCCCACCGGCACCCGCGTCACGGTCATGGCGAGGGAGGTGAGCGGTGCCGGGAGCGTGCTCCTCGACAGCGACGGCGGCGACAGCAGGTACGCACCAGCCCCCACTCCGAACACGGTCGCCCGCCGGTTTGCGGCGATGCCAACCCCGGAGCCCTCGTCAACGGCCAGGCCCCGCGGTGCCCGGGCGGCATCGTCGGCCTGCAGTCGAACGAGAAAGGTGTAGAACCGCCCCATGCGATCGCGGGCTACGAAATGCGGCTCGGTCATCAGGTCGCGCAGCAGCGGGACATCGAACAGGTTCGTCGCGAAGGTGATCGAGGGGTCGTACGGGTTGGCGAGGGCCACCGCAGAGGTGGTGGATGTCAGCTGCGCAGAGTAGATGTACGGCGCGAGCACATTCAGCCCGGCGCTGGTGCCCCCGATCGGATACCCCTGGGCAATCCGCGTGTTGACCGCGCGCTGCAGGCGGGTGCCAGACCAGAGATTCACATAGGTGGACTGGTCTCCGCCAGCCACGAAGATCACCTCGGCACGGGCGATGGCGGCCGCCACGCTGTCACTGTTGGCGCCGTCGATCGAGGTGATGACGAACGTCGCGACCGAATTGGCTCCCAACTGTGCGAGGAAGCGGTTGTAGCCGTCGCTGCCGCTGGTGCGCAACACGACCACATCGCCGTAGACCGGCTGGCCCGCGCGACCGCCCGCAATACCCCCTTGGGTCAGGAGCCAGGTCATGCCGGTGGCATCGTCGGTGCCGCCCCCCGCCAGATAGACGCCACTCGCCGGCGTGGTGGTGGCGTTGGGGATCCCCGTGACATACGCCGTGTAGCCCGTCGGCAGCGCGCCGGTCGGCGGTGCCGGCGGGGCCACCGGATCACCGCCGCCGCCGCATGCCACCACCACGAGTATTGCCACCGCGTGTGCCACGGTCGTGCAGGGGCGCTGGTGCATGGCGTCAGCGAATATCGCGCGCCTTCACGCGGCAGGGAGAGAGGTTCATCGCCAGTCCAGCGTGATGCCCACCGAGGGAAGGAACGGCAGGCCGGTCTCGCGACGCACGACCCGCGTTTCCCGGCCATTGGCGTTGCGTTGAATGCTGCTGGACATGCGCCGCACATTGCGACGCGCGTACGCGTTCAGCACGTCCACGAACACCCGGCCCGTGCTGCCACCACGCTGCCAGCCGCGCTCCACGCGGACATCGAGGCGATGGTACGCCGGCAGGCGGAGATCGAATGGGTACGGGTACACGGTGCGCGTCAGTGTGCCCGTTGGTGTGGAGGTGCGCAGGACCACGCTGCTCGATGTCGGATCACCACTGTGGTACACCCATCCCCCGGCGAACCGCCATGCGCCCACCGCACGGCCGACATCGACCGCCAGCGTTTGTCGGCGGTCCCAGGGGCGCGCTACCCAGCGGCCGCCGGCCCACACGCGCGAACGGGCGACGGTCCAGCTGGTGGACCACGTCCACTCCGAGCGGCCGTCGTCGCGCAGCGACAGCTCGACGCCGCTGGCATCACCACGCGACGCCTCGAGCCGGATGCGATCGTCGAACAGCTCGGGCGCAATGATGGCGCCGTTGCGCGCGTTCACCCACTGCGGACGTTCATACCGTATGCTACGCCAGTACACATCGGCGCGCCAGCGCAGCTGCGGACCGGTGCCCCCCACACCAATGGCGCGCTGCAGCGCCTGTGTGGCCCGGTACGTGGTGGTGTCACCGTCGGCGAGGGGCCGCTCCTCGGGGAGCGTTGCCTGCGTCGTGACGCCGACGCCGACCCGCAGGGTGGTCGCGCCGCGCAATGGCAGCAGCCAGGCCGCGCGCGGCGCGAGCAGCGCCTCACCGGTCCAGCGCGTTGCATCGAAGCGCGCGCCAACCTCCTGGGTGAGGCGGTGCGGCAGTGCGCTCCGCACACCCACCCACCCACCCGACCGGTGCGTCTCCAGCGCGTCCAGCAGGCGCGTCGTATCGGTGCGTCGCTGGAGCGCCCCTTGCACCACGGTCAGCGTGTCGCGCAGCCGCAGCAGATCGAAGCGGCTCTCGGCCGGTCGCCATTCACCGCCGATGCGAAGAATGTGCTGCGAGCCCAGCGCGCCCCGCTCGTGCTCGGTGGTGAGCCAGCCCACGGCCGTGCGGTAGCGGGCGGTACTCTGCAGGTCGTCGTCCTGGGCGTAGCGCAGGTAGTCGTCGCCATGCAGCAGGTGCGCGCTCATGCGGTCGCGCGCGCCGTACCACCGTACGCGCGCATACGCATCGCCGTAGCGGGGCGTGAGTCCGTCCGACTCCCCGAGCGCATCGAGCACGAGGTCGAGATACCCTCGGCGCACGATCATGTCGGCGTCGGTGCGCGCCCCGAGGCGCAGGTGCTGCGCGACGCGCACACCGGTCAGGGAAAGCGACGCGCTGGTGGTGCTTGGTGTCCCATCGAAGGCGGGGAGTGGAAACACCAGGGCGCCGGCACTGCGCTGGCCCAGCTCCAGCGGCAGGGTGCCGGCGTGCAGGTCCACGCCGCCCACCAGGCGCAGGTCGATCATCGAGAGCGCGGCGTCCAGATCGGGCAGATGAAACGGATCGGGAAGCTCCGCCCCATCGAACTGGTACAGCAACTCATCGGCGGCTCCGCCGCGTACCCGGAGTCGGGCGCTTACCTCACCGGCGGCCACACCGGGCAGACGAGCAAACGCGCGGAACAGATCCTCACCCGGCTGCGGCAGGCGCTCGAGGTCGCGGCGGCTCAGCGTGACCGTGGGGGCCTGCACGCTCGGGCCGGATCCGGCAAATCCCGGATGAATGACGAGGCGCGCCAGCATCGGCGCCGACGGCTGGAGCACGAGCCGATACCCGGTGCCCGCCCCCAGCACGGTGTCGAGGGGGGCAAACCCGAGTCGCCGCACGGCGATCCGCCCGGCCGCGAGCGCCGCAAACGCTCCACCCGCCGAACTCACGACGCGCCGGCCGGCAGCATCGCGCAGCTCGGCACAGGCCACGGGCGCGCCGTGCTCGTCCACGATCACGCCACGCACCGTGGCCTGTGCCGGTGCGGTGCCGGTGCGGTGCCGGTGCGGTGCCGGGCAGCGTCGCCAACGCGACCATGGCGGCACAAAGGCGGCGAGGCATCGACACGCCCAAGGATAGCATGCGACACGGGGGCGCGCGGGGGAGTCAGGCGCCAAACTCGCCCGCGCGCGGCGCCCATCGCAGAAGCGCGACTGGCGACACCGTGTGCTACCCCGCCCACCCCCGCTCCAGCAGCACCGCCGCCACCGCCTCGCTCCCCATCGCCTCCGGCGGCCCTCTCCACTGGTTGATCGCTTCCTCGCGTGTGGCCCCGGCGTCGAGCCGCTGCGTCACGAGTGCCCGATAGTCCCGGTCAGCCTCGGCACCCTTCTCGCGGACACTGAAACGCGACCCGTGCGCCGCCCACGCGATCGGGGAGCTGCCATAGCGCGAGTCCCGCCGATTGACGGGGGCGCCGGCGTCGAGCAGCTGTCGAACCAGCGTAGCCTGTCCGTTCCAGGCGGCCCAATGGAGCGGCGTGCCACCCCACGCACTCTCGTCGCGCTGGTCGCCCTGATCGACGGCGCCGTGGTCGGCGGCCTCGCGGCCCATGAGCCCCGCACGTTCGAACAGGCGCGCAGCGAGTTCGCCATGTACGACCTCGCGGTCGATGTCGCGCACCGACGTCAGGGGATCGCCACCGCGCTCATCCACGCGTGGCGGCACATCGCCGCCACGCGTGGTGACTGGGTGATCGTCGTCCAGCCGGATAACGGAGACGATCCGGCCCTTGCGTTGTACGCCTCGCTGGGGATGCGCGAGGACGTCCTGCACGGCGATGTTCCCGCGCCCCGACGGCGTCAGCGCCCTGACCATGAGGGAGGCGGTCGCTGCACCAAACCCCGGCGCCCGATGACACGAGGGTGGCGGATTGCGGGGCCACGCGTTCCCTTTGCTTCCCCACCCTCTCCCCGGACGGTCCTCCCTGAGCGACGTCGCCGCCCTCTCCCGAACGTTGGCGCACCGCTAACGCCTCGACCGCGTCCTCGGACGTGGGGGCATGGGCACGGTGTATCTCGCTCATGACATGCGGCTGGACCGCCCGGTCGCGCTCAAGGTCCTGCCGCCGGAGTTCGCGGCGGTGCCCGATCTGCGCGAGCGGTTCCTGCGCGAGACCCGCCTCGCCGCCGGCTTCTCTCACCCGAACATCGTTCCCGTGTTCGCCATCGAAGAGGGTGAGGACGTGCTCGCGTTTGCGATGGGCCACGTGGAGGGGGAGTCACTCGCGGCGCGCGTGGCGCGCGAAGGGCCGCTGCCGCAGCGGGAGCTGGTGCGGCTGCTGCAGGACGTCGCCTACGCGCTTGCCTATGCGCACGGTCGCGGTGTGGTGCACCGCGACATCAAGCCGGACAACATCATGATCGAGCGGGCAACGGGCCGCGCGCTGGTGATGGACTTCGGGATTGCTCGCGCGATCACGCCGGTGAGTGAGGCCCGCGGGCTCACCCGGGTGGGGGAAGTCGTCGGGACGTCCGAGTACATGAGCACCGAGTAGGCCACGGGCGAACCGGTCGATGGACGCGCCGACCTCTACTCGCTCGGGCTGGTCGCGTGGTTCGCCCTGACCGGACGGATCGCGATGGACGGGGACTCGACGCAGCGCATCCTCGTACGGCAGCTCACTGAGCCGGTCCCGTCGGTGGCGTCGGTGCGTCCCGATCTGCCGCTGGCGCTCGGGGCGGTCATCGACCGCTGTTGCGCCAAGGAACCCACCGACCGGTTCCGCACGGCGGAAGCGCTGGTCGAGGCCCTCGACGCCACGCAACTCGCGACCCCCGAGGTTCCGGTTGCGGTGCGACTGCTCGTGCCCGACCTGACCGCGGTGCTGACGCGCGCGATGGTCGCGCTCGGCTTGCTGGCCTACGGCAACTACCGCCTCGTGGGATACGGCAACGCCAGCGTCTTTTCCTTCGGCCTCATCGCGCTGGCCATGATGTGGGTGCGACTCCTGAGCACGGCGCAGGAGGTTCGCCGCCTGTGTCGCGCCGGGTTCACCGTGCCTGAGCTGCAGCGGCTCATGCGGCTGGTGCAGGCCGAGCGCGATGCCGTGCGCGCCCAGCGTCGTCTCGATCCGGCGCTCGTCAAGCGCCGCCGCCTGCGGGTCGCACTGGCCAGTGGCCTGCTGGTGTGGCAGGTTGTCACGATCGTGCAACTGCTGCAAGGGCGCATCAAGGACGGCGATGCGAACATCGAAGACCGCGCGACGGTGCTGCTCTTCTTCGCCGCCCTGCTGGCCGTCGCCCTTGCGGTCACGGTGCTGGTGAGCAGTCCCTTCCGCAGGCCGTTCGTGGAGCAGTGCTTCAGCATCGTGTGGCTGGGGCGCACGGGGCGGGCGTTGCTCTCGCTGGCGAGCAGACGGCGGAGGGAGCCTACGCCGCCGACGCGGGCGGCACCACCGGCATCGCCGCCGTATGGTGGCGCGGTACCGCCCACCGTCGCACCCGCCGTCCCAACCAGCGAAGCCCCTACGCTGACCGCGCTGGCCGCCGAGGTCTCGGCACCGGCCGATCGCGTCGTGCGCCTCGAAGCACGGCGCGAGTGATTCAGCGCGCGATGCTCGCGCGCACCGGCAGCGCCTTCGGCGTCCGCAGCGACAGCCCCTCGTTCCACGTCGCGCCGACATCGGGCGGAAGGGCCAGCGTCACGTCGCAGGACGCCAGCGCCTCCAGCATACACTCCACCAGCCGCCGCACGATCACCGCGCCGCTGCACCGGTGCACGCCGGCACCGAAGGCCACGTGCCCCGGTGCGCCGCGCGACAGGTCGAGACGGTCCGGATCCGGAAACGCGGTGCCGTCGCGGTTGGCCTCGGCGAGGCGCACCACCACGAGGTCTCCCGCCGCGATGTCGCAGCCGCCGAGGCGCACCGGCGCCCGCGCTCGCCGATATACCGCAGTGGTGGGCGTGGCGTAGCGAAGCAGCTCGTGCGCGTCGGCGGTCAGCGCGTCGGCGGTCAGCGCGTCGGCGGCGTCCCGTCGACACGCGCCCGCAACCACCCCAGCTGCGCCGGATGCTCGAGGAGCGCGAGCGTCATGCCGCTCACTACGCCCGGCAGCGACTGCGACAGCGCCACGAACGTCTGCACCACGGCTGGTGATGTGCGCCCACCCAACAGGGCCGCGAGCATCGCCGCCGCGTGGCGGGCGTCCTCGGTCGTCTCGCCGTCATCCGACATCGACGCGGCATCGAAGACCCCCTGCGCCAGCGGCAGGGCGCTCGCGAGGGTCGCCCGGTCGAGTCCCAGCAGGCGTGACGTGACGGCCTCGCTCCACGGCACGGCTACGTTGCCCACGAAGTCCCGAACCGACGTCGCCGGCAAGGCCACGAGCAGTCGCTGCGCCTCCTCGCGTAATGCCGGCATGGCCGCGCGCACCACCGACACGGGCAGCAGGTCGACCACGCCCCGCTGTACGTCGCGGTGCGCCGGATCGGCCAGCGCGCGCGTGCCGGGCGGCACGAGCTCCGGAACCGCGAGCGCCGCCGGCACGTCGGCAAACCGGCGCAGCACCCAGGTGCGCGACGTCGGCATGCGCGATGTCGTCATGCACAACGTCGACCGATGCGGCGGTCCGGCCCGCGCCCCCGGCATCCGTGACGCGAACGCGAACGCGACCAATGGCCGGCCACGCAGGTTACGTTGCCGGTCCTGTCTCCACCGGCGTATCCGGCTGGCTTCCCCACTCGGTCCAGCTCCCATCGTACAGCGCGGTCCGCGTTGCCCCGGCCACCTCCGCCGCCAGCAGCACGGCACACGCCGTGAGCCCGCTGCCGCAGCTGCCCACGAGCGGCGCGGCGAGATCCACGCCGGCCTCCTCGAAGCGCCGGCGCAGGGCATCGAGCGGCAGCACCGTCCCGTCCGGACCCACCAGCGTGGCGTAGTGCACGTTGCGCGCGCCCGGAATGTGCCCGCCGCGCAGGCCCGCCCGCGGCTCGGGTTCCTGCGCCGCGAATCGCCCGGGCGACCGTGCATCCACCACCTGCTCGCGGTGCACCTCGAGATTGGCCCGCATGGCCGCCAGGTCCCGCCAGCGTGACGCATCGAGCTGCGGCGTGAAGGTGGCCCGTACCGGCACCGGCACCTCGGTGGTCACCGGCCGCCCTTCGCGCTGCCACTTCGGGAAGCCGCCGTCGAGCACCGACACCCGCGCGTGCCCCAGCGTGCGCAGCATCCACCAGACGCGCGGCGCACTGAAGTTCTGCCCCGAACCGTCGTACACCACCACCGCCTGTTCGCTGCCCACGCCCAGTGCCCCCAGGCGTGCCGCGAGCTCGGCAGGGGTCGGCAGCGTGTGGGGAAACGGCGCCTGCTCGTCGCTCAGGCTGTCGACATCGGCGAAGACCGCCCCCGGGATGTGCGCCGCTTCGTATTCGGCACGTCCGTTCCGGCCGGCGGTGGCAAGGTACGAACTGGCGTCGATCAGCCGAAGCAGCGGGTGGCCGAGGTGCGCGGCCAGCCAGTCGGTGGCGACGAGGGGAGTGGGAAGCGCGAGGGACATGGGATCGGTGACGAGGGTCGTCCCAATGTCCCGTGCGGCGGGCGAATGCGCCAGCAGGACACTTCGCGCCGGCGCGCCGGCTTCTAGATTTCCCTTCGCTCCGCCGGCGTCTGCGTGAGGTCGGCTCGTGGTCGCGTCACCCTCAGCAGTGAGAACCTGCCCGTGCGTCTGCCCCCGTTCGTCGCCGCCGCCACGGTCGCCCTGACCGTGACCGCCTGCACCGCCTCCGACAAGGCGCCCGCCGCCGACAGTGCCACGGCCACCGCGCAGGCGGCGCCGGCCACCGAGGCCGCGGTGCGCATGTCTCGCCGGCCGATGGTGATACCGTGACCCTGCCGTTCACCGTGCGACTCGAGGCCACCGGCGTGGAGGTGATCGCCGCCACCGGCACCGCCGAGCCGGGCAAGGGGCATCACCATCTCGTGATCGACGGTGACGCGCCGGCCGATTCCCTGCCGCTGCCGGCCCCGCCCGTGGTCATTCACATGGGCAACGGCGCCAGTGAGCGGGTGATCGATTCGCTCTCGGTGGGCCCGCATCGCATCATCGCGATCTTTGCCACCGGCGACCACGTGCCATTGAAGACGGTGAAGCGCGACACGATCACCGTGATCGTGAAGTAGGGCTACTTCCCGCCCCGTGCCTTCCAGGCCGCGTACTCGGCCGGCATGCATACCGAGCAGGGGCGGTACCCGGCCGCGATCGCCGTGGCTTCATCGGCAAAGAAGACCCGCTGCTGTTCGTAGCCCCGCCCGGCGGCCAGCGCGCGCCGGGCGGCCTTGCAGTCGAGGCGCCCGTAGCGCCGTTCCTTGCGGTAGCCGCCAAGCGTGCCCTTGGTGAGGCTGCTGTAGCGTGTGCCGTCGGGGCCGATGAGGGTGTAACGCTGCGTCGGGGTGTCCATGCTGAAAGATAGCCACCCCGCCAAACCTGTCAGCGCGGCAGTGCCTGCTCGATGTCTGCGGCAATGAAGGCCATCACCGCCATCACGGCCACGCACCGCTGCACTTCGGCGGGGTCCAGCTTGTCCGGCGTGTCGGCGTCGGTGTGGTGGAACCAGAAGTACCGCGTGCCGTCCACGGTGAGCCCCATGCCGGGTACGCCCGTGGACATGATGGCCGCGATGTCGGCCCCGCCCCCCGACGGACCGATGGTGCTGGCCTTGATCGGTGCCAGCAGCGAACCAATGGCCTCGACGATGGCGCGTGCTGCCGGCGATCCGGTGAAGCCGAAGCCCAGCGGCGAGAACACCCCGCCGTCGGACTCGATCGCCAGTTGATGCGGCTCCTGCTGGTGCATGTCGCGATACGCCGAGCCGCCCCGCCCGCCGTTCTCCTCGTTGGTCCACCCCACCACGCGAATGGTGCGACGTGGCGTGAGGCCGAGCTTCTTGAGCAGACGCACGGCCTCCCACGCCACCACCACGCCGCCGGCGTCGTCCATCGCGCCCTGGCCCACATCCCACGAGTCGATGTGGCCGCCCATCACCACGATTTCGTTCGGCTTCTCACGCCCGCGCAGCTCGCCCATCACGTTGGCGCTTTCGGCGTCGGCGAGCGTCTGCGCGTTCATCGTGAGCGTCACGCGCACCGTCTCGCCGCGGCCGATCATGCGCCGCATCATCATGGCGTCCTCGGCGGTCACGCTCGCGTGCGGGATCTTCGGCACCGCCGGGTCGTAGCTCATGTTGCCGGTGTGCGGCGTGCGCATGCTGTACGGGCCGGCGCTGCGCGCGAGCGAGGCCACGGCGCCGGCCTTGGCGGCCGCAATCGCCCCCTGTCGCCGGAACGCGCCGTTGTAGCCGTAGTCGCGCCACTCGGCGTCGTAGAGTACGATCCTGCCCTTCGCTTCACTCGCGCGCTACGTGAGTTCCTCGAAGCTCGCCACCACCATGACCTCGGTGGTGATGCCGTCGGGCGGTGTGGCGATGCTGCCACCCAGCCCGAGCATGGGGAACAGCTGTCGCCGCGGGGCCACCAGTTCGAGCGACTCGGCGCCACGGACCCAGTGCGGCACCATGACTTTGTCCTTGCGCACGTTGTCCAGGCCATCGGCGCGCATGGTGGCAGCGGTCCAGTCGATCGCCTGTTCGAGTGCCGCCGAGCCCGAGAGCCGATGGCCGAAGCGGTCGCTCAGTTCGGCGATGCGGTTCCACGCGCTCATCGAGTCGGCCTGCGATGCGGCGATGATGCGGTTGGCCACGTCACGGTACCGGGCGGGAATCTCCTGCGGTGACTGGGCCGCAACAGGCGCGGCAAGG
>JBEILM010000138.1:0-9949 GCA_040379205.1 Gemmatimonas sp. | reverse complement strand
GCCGGCGATGGCGTCGTCCACCTCGTGCGCTTCCTCGATGAGGTAGGGGCGCAACGACTGGTGCGTCTGCACGCGGTCCCACTCGCAGCGGGCCCGCAGGTCACGCATGAGCGCGAGGGCGTCGTCGAGGGAACGCGGGGCTGGGGCGTCGGGGCTCTGGCTCATGGGCTGGTGCGAGGGGTGATGCGCGCAAGTTGATGGGACGCAGCGGCTGGGGCGACCCCTGATGCGATGCGCGGGCCCCGGGTTCGTTATCTTGTGCGGCTATGCTCCCATCCGCTCAACCCACGGCCCGCGCCTGGCTCGAGGTCGACCTCGCCGCCGTGCGCCACAACGCGGCGGCGCTCGCTGCGCGCGCCGGGGTGCCGCTGTTGGTCATGGTGAAAGCCAATGCCTACGGCGTGGGAGCCACGGCGGTGTGCCGGGCGCTGGGTGTCCCGTTCGCGGAGCGTGCCGAGGGTGCCGGCCACGCGGCGCCCTGGGGCGTGGGTATCGCCACCCTCGACGAAGCCGCAGCCCTGCGTGCGGCCGGCTGCCTGGGGCGCGTGGTCTGTCTGCAGCCGCTGCTCGCCGCCGACCTGCCGGGGGCCGTCGATCTGGGGGTGACCCCGTCGCTGCACCGGGCCGACGACATCGGCCGCTGGCGCGCCCTCACGGACGCGCCGTATCACCTGTCCATCGACACGGGTATGGCACGAGCCGGGGTGCGGTGGGATGCCGTGTCCACCCTGCGTGACGCCCTGCACGGTGCAGCGCCGGAAGGCGTGTTCACGCATTTCCACTCGGCCGACGAGTCGCTGGAGTCGCGCGTGGAGCAGGACACGCGCTTTGCTGAGGCGCGGGCCGCGCTGGCCGACGTGCTCCCGGCAGACGTGCTGGTGCACGCCGACAACAGCGCCGGCATCGTCAGCCGGACGGCCGGGTCGCCGGGCCACCTCGCCCGACCGGGGATCGCGCTGTACGGCGGCATGTTCACCGACGCCCTGGGGCTCCACCCGGTCGTGCACCTGCGCGCCCGGGTCATCGATCTGCGTGACGTGGACGACGGCGAGTCGGTGAGCTATGGCGCAACCTGGCGGGCGGTGGGGGGGCGGCGCATCGCCACCATCGCCGCCGGATACGCCGATGGCTACCGGCGGCATCTTTCCAACACCGGCGAGGTACTCATCAAGGGTGTGCGCTGCCCCGTGGTGGGGCGGGTGACGATGGACATGACCATGGTGGACGTGACCGGGGTCCCCTGCGCGCTGGGGGACGTGGCCACCCTCATCGGCCGCGATGGCGTCCATTGCCTCACGGTCGAGGACGTGGCGGCGTCGGGCTCGCTGTCGCCGTACGAACTGCTGGTCGGCCTGTCGTTGCGTGTGCCGGTCGTGTACCACGAGGCTGGTCTTCCGTCTTTCCCCCTGATGTCTTCTTCCGTGTCTCTGTCGGCATGAGCCAGCCGCCCGAACCGTCCGTGTCCCGCACCGATCTGCTGACCCGTCGTGCCCTCATTCTGGTGCTCGATGGCGTGGGCTGCGGGCCGGCACCCGATACCGACGCGTATGGCGATACGGGCAGCGACACCATCGGCAACGTGGCGCGGGCGGTCGGTGGGCTGAATCTGCCCAACCTGCGCAGTCTCGGGTTGGGGAACGCCACCGACATCGTCGGCGTGGCCCCGGTGGCCCATCCGACCGCCGGCTACGGCGTGATGCTCCCCCGGTCGTCGGGAAAGGACTCCACGACCGGCCACTGGGAGATCGCCGGGGTGCATCTCCACCGGCCGTTCCCGACGTATCCACAGGGGTTCCCGCCCGAGGTCATCGCCGCCTTTTCCCAGGCCACCGGGCGACCGGTGATCGCGAACACGGTGGCCAGCGGGACTGCCGTGATCGCCGAGTACGCCGAGGAACAGGAGCGGACCGGGGCGTGGATCGTGTACACGTCCGCCGACTCGGTCTTTCAGGTGGCGGCCCACGAGGGGTGGATTCCGCTCGACGAGCTGTACCGGGCCTGCGAGCTCGCCCGTACCCTGCTGGTGGCCCCGCACGATGTGTCCCGGGTGATCGCCCGACCGTTCGTGGGGGAGAATGGGGCCTGGCAGCGGACCGCCAATCGGCGCGACTACTCCATTCAGCCGCCCGGCTCCACGCTGCTGGACGTGCTGGCCGCCGCCGGGGTGCCGCGGGACGGGGTGGGCAAAGTGGACGACCTCTTTGCCGGTCGGGCCATCACGTCGCGGCACACTACCGACAACGCGGAGGGGATCGAGGCCATCCGGAACTGGCTGGATAGCGCCCCGCGTGGGTTCTGCTTCGCCAATCTGGTAGATTTCGATCAGCTGTTCGGGCATCGCAACGATGTCCCGGGTTTTCAGGGAGCGCTCGAGGCGTTCGATCGGGCGCTCCCGTCCTTGTTGGCAGCCCTGCGGGAGGACGACCTGCTGTTCATCACGGCCGACCACGGCAACGATCCCACGACGCCATCCACGGACCACGCGCGCGAGCGCGTCCCGCTGCTGGCGGTCGGGCCACGCGTCCATGGCGGCCCTCTGGGCACCCGCCAGACGTTTTGTGATCTGGGGGCCACAGTGGCCGACTGGTTCGGGCTGGCGTGGCGGGGGCGCGGGGCATCGTTCCTGCCCGAGCTGTTCGCGTCGTGACGGCACTGCCTCCGGCACTCGAGCCGCTGCGTCGGGCGGCGGACGCCGCGCGCGCCAACGCGTGGGCGCCGTATTCCCGATTCCCCGTGGGGGCCGCCCTCGAGGCGGACGACGGCCGGGTCTTCGCCGGCTGCAACGTGGAGAACGCGTCGTATCCGGCCGGCACCTGCGCCGAACGGGTGGCGCTGGGCACCGCCATCGCGGCGGGAGCTCGGCGGTTCACGCGCATCGTCATCACCACGGCGGTGGTCGATCCGACACCGCCCTGCGGCATCTGTCGTCAGGCATTGGTGGAATTCGCCCCGATGCTGGAAATCTTCGCCGTCACGCCCGATGGGCGGACGGCGCGCTGGTCGCTGGCGGAGCTGCTGCCGGTACCATTCACGCCTGCTTCGCTCGAGCATGTCTGAGCGCGTTCGTTGGTCCTGGTCGCGTCTGCGCGGCCCCTTGCTGGTGCTGGCCCTGAGTCTCGGGGCGGGCGCCGTCGGTGCCTGCACCGAACAGCTCGACGGCGGCGCCGCCTGCCCGGCGCTCTGCCCGTCGCGCGCCGAATCGTTCCGCGACACGACGTTCGAGGCCGTGGTGCTCGATACGTCACTGGGGGGCTATCCCACATTGGGGTTATCGCCCACGCTGCTGCTCGCCAATCGGCCGGACACGCTGGTCACGGTCGGTGTGCTGCGCTTCGACGTGCTGGCCACGTCGTTCCAGCCCAATCGCACCGGGTCGCTCGATTCCATTACCACGGTCGATTCCGTCTTCCTCAAGCTGCCGCTCGACTCCACGGGACGCCGGGGCACCGCGCCGGTCACGCTCGAAGTGTTCGATGTCGATACCGCGCAGAGCGATTCGGTGCAGGCCGTGGTGCGGTCGCTGTTCCGCCCCGACCGGCGTATCGGCAGTCTCACGGTGACGCCTGGCAGCACCGGGGACTCCCTCCGGGTGCCGCTGAGCCGGGCGGTGTTGCAGCAGAAGATCGCCGCCAGGGCACGGCTGCGGCTGGGCATCCGGCTGTCCAATGGCAGTGGCCAGTTGCGCGTGCGGGCGTTCCAGCTCGGGGCCGGTGCACCTACGGTGCAGTACGACCCCGCAACGGACACCACGTACGCGCCCATCTCCATCAACACGGCCACCGTCCTCACCAACGCCACGACCGATGTGGCCCTGTCGTATCAGGTGTACGGCATCACCGACCTCGGATCGCCGGGCCTCACCCCTGGCACGATCATCGTCGGGGGCTTCCCGGCATTTCGCACCTATCTGCGCTTCGCCATTCCGGCGCGCATCACCGACTCCAGCACCATCGTGCGGGCCGATCTGCTGCTCACACAGCAGCGCAGCCGCTTCGGCAACGCCAACGACTCGGTGACCATCGTGCCCATCGTTCCCACCACCACCGATGTGGTGAGCGACCTGCGCCGCGTGCTCGATCTGGCGGCCGAGGGCGTGTTCGCCGGCGTGGACACGGCGCGGCTCGTGCCCAGCGACAGTGGCACCCGGACGCTCAACGTGCTGGCGCTGGCCCGCAATTGGCGCACGCTGCCCGGCAACGTGCCGCGGGCCATTGCCTTCCGCATTGGCCTCGAGGGGGGCCAGCCCGCGGAATTGCGCTTCTTCAACAGCCGAGCCCCGGTGGCTGTGCGTCCGAAGCTTCGCATCACCTATCTCCCGCGTGCGGAGTTCGCGCTGCCATGAGCCATCTATCGACGAGTCGGGTCGCCGTGCTGATCGGTGCGTTGGTCGGTGCCGCGACGCTCGGGACCGCGACCACGCTCTCCGCGCAGGGCACGCTCAGTGGCCTCGGCTTCGGCTATCCCGTGGGCGGTTTGAGTACGCGCGTGGCGGGCACGGCGGGCGCGTTCCAGGAGTTCGACGCCATCACCACCACCAACCCGGCCGCACTGGGCGGGGTCGTCCGCACGGTGCTCAATGCCCAGGCGGAGCCGGAGTTCCGCACCCTCTCCATCGGCAACGTGCGCGAGCAGACCACCGCCCAGCGCATTCCGCTGCTCGCCGTGCTGCTGCCGGCCCGGCGCGGGTTCGCCGCCTCCCTCTCGGCCAGCAGCTTCCTCGATCGGTCGTACACGACCGTCACCACGGGGACGGCCACCATCGACGGGTCGCCGGTCCCCACGCGTGACCGCTTCGAGATGCGCGGCGCCATCGGCGACCTGCGGGCGGCGGTGGGGTGGCAGATCAATCCGCGGTTCCGCGTCGGCGTCGCCGGCCACATTCTCACCGGCGAGCACGTGGCCTCGCGCGAACGCACGTTCGCCGACACGCTGCGCTTCGGCGGGGTGCTCGATTCGGCGCGGACGACACTCTTCGGCACCGCTGTCTCACTCGGGGGTGAGGTGCGCCTGTTCAAGGGCATCTCCGCGCACGCCTCCCTGCGCGCGGGCAATGCCTTCGACGCCCGCATTCGCGACACCCTGCGGGCGCAGGGCGAGGTGCCCAATCGCGTCGGGGCGGCGCTGCGCTACGACGGCATCCCGGGGTCGGTGTTCGCGGTGGGTATGGAGCGCGTGCAGTGGTCGAGCATGGCGTCCATGGGGTCCAGCTCGGTGAACGCCGCCGATGCGCAGAACCTGTACGCCGGCGCCGAAGTGGCCGGGCCGCGGCTGCGCGGCTATCCGGTGCTCGTGCGCGCCGGCATTGCACGCAACGAGTTGCCGTTCGGCACACCGGCCGGGGAGCGCGTGCGTGAGTCGCGTCTGTCGGCCGGCCTTGGCCTTCCCGTGGCCCGCGACGCCGCGTCGCTCGACCTTTCGCTGCAGCGCGCCAACCGCACCGTGGTGGGCGGCAGTGCGCGGGAATCGGCGTGGCTGCTGGGCGTCGGCCTGCAGATCCGACCGTAAGGGCTGACCATGACGACCATCGACACCGGGCTCGCCCCGACGCCCAACGAGACCTCGGCGCCGACCGCCAGGCCCACCGTCTACATCGAGACCTACGGCTGCCAGATGAACGTGGCCGACTCGGAACTCATGTACGGCAAGCTGCAGGCGCACGGTTACGCGCCGGTGGACGTGCCCGACGGCGCCGACGTCATCCTGGTGAACACCTGCGCCATTCGCGAGAACGCCGAGACGCGCGTGATTGGCCGTCTCGGCGAGCTGCGGCGATTCATGAAGCCCGACACGATCGTGGGGGTGACCGGCTGCATGGCGCAGCGCCTCGGCCCCCGCGTGCTCGACCAGGCCAGGCATGTGTCGCTGGTGGTGGGGCCGGACGGTTACCGGGCGCTCCCGGCGCTGCTCGACGGCGCGCGGCGCGGCGAAAAGTTCACCGCCACCGATTTCGACCTCGAGGAACACTACGAGGACGTGGTGGCCCGCCGCTTCGAAGGCGTGAAGGCCTGGATTCCGGTGCAGCGCGGCTGCGACTATCGCTGCACGTACTGCATTGTGCCCACCACGCGCGGCCCCGAGCGCAGTCGCAAACTGCCCGACGTGGTGCGCGAGGTGCAGCAGGTGGTGGAGCAGGGGCTCACCGAGGTGGTGCTGCTGGGGCAGACCGTGAACTCGTACACCGACGGCATCCACGACTTTGCCGACCTGTTGCGCGCCGTGGGCGCGGTGGACGGCATCCGGCGCGTGCGCTACACCAGCCCGCACCCGAACGACTTCAGCGACCGCGTGATCGCCGCCATGGCCGAGGTGCCGACGGTGTGCGAGCACATCCACCTGCCCATGCAGAGCGGCAGCACGAGCATGCTCAAGCGCATGCTGCGCCGCTATACGCGCGAGGAGTATCTCGAGTGCGTCGCGCGCATGCGGGCGGCCATTCCCGGGCTGGCGCTCACCACCGACATCATCGTGGGCTTCCCCGGCGAGACCGACGAGGAGTTCGAGGACACGCTGTCGCTGTGCCGCGAGGTGCGCTTCGACGATGCGTTCATGTTCAAGTTCTCGCCGCGCGAGGGCACACCGGCCACCCGCATGCCCCCCGAGTGGACCGTGCCCGACGCCGTGGTGACCGAGCGTTTCGATCGGCTGGTGGCCACGGTGCGCGGCATTTCGCGCGAGAACAACCTGGCCCGCCTCGGCGATACGGTCGAAGTGCTGGTGGAGAAGGTGGCGCGTGACGGCGAACTGCTGCAGGCGCGCTCGCGCGACTTCAAGACCGTCATGGTACCCGCCGACGCCGCGAAGATCGGCGACTATCTCTTGGTGCAGCTCACCGGCACGACCGGGGCCACCTTCACCGGAACGCCGGTCACGGGCAAGCCGGAGCGCCAGCCGCTGCCGATGGTGGGGTAGCGCGTCCAGCCTCGCGCGCTGGACAACGGGGGACGGCCGCACGCGGCGCTGTCCCCCGTTGGCATTTCGGCCATGGCGGCGTCGTTTCGGTGACGGCGATCCGCGAACGCGGTGGCAGGTTGGCCCATGCCGTTGCTTGTTCATGGCGTCGCGTGGTGGCTGGCCGGGCTGCTGGCCGGCAGCGTGTTGGCAATGCCGGTGGCGCTTCTGCTGGCGGGCACGTTCCTCGTGACGCTCGCGGCCTGGGTACTCGAGCGGCGCGACCCACGCTGGATCGTAGCGCCGTGGCTGGGGGTGGCGGCCGCCGCGCTCGCCGGCATCTCGGCGCGGCAGCAGGCCGCGTGCACCACGCTGCTCGAACGGCGTCTCGCATCGGGCGCCGCGGCGTGGCTCGTACCCGACGACCACCCCACCGCGCAGGGGCGGGGCGCGGCGGTCGGGCGCGGGGCGCTCGGTATGGCGCCGGGCGACCGGCGCTGCGCCATCTCGGCCACCACTCGCTGGACCGGAGCGCCGCCGCCAGCCGGCCAGTGGGTGGCCGTCACGGCGCGCCCCACCCGCACCAGTCGCGGTCTCCGTCTGGATGGCGCGCAGGTGGCCCGTGGTGACGGCCCGCGCGATCCCTGGCGGCGCTGGCGGGCGCACCTCGGCACCGTCATCGACCGCACCTTTCGGAGTCGGGCCCCGCTGGTGCGGGCGCTGCTCGTGGCCGACCAGCACGGCATCGACCCCGAGGTCCGCGATCGCTTCGCCGATGCCGGCCTCGTGCATGCGCTGTCGGTGTCGGGCATGCACGTGGCCATCATCGCGTCGGCCATCCTCACGCTCGGCAGTCTGCTGCGGCTGCCGCGGCGCTTGCTCGAGCCGTTGTCGCTCGGGTTGGTTGCGGCCTACGTGCTGCTGCTCGGATGCCCGCCGCCGGCCGTACGCAGTGCGGTGATGCTGGTGGTCATGGCGCTGTCCATGCGCTGGCAGCGGCCAGTGCACGACTGGACCGCCCTCGCCCTCGGCGCCGTGGTACCCACCACCGACCCGCTCGTGGTGACCGACCTCGGATGGCAGCTCAGCGTCGGCGGCATGGCCGCACTGGTAGCGGCCCGCGCCCTGCGCCGTCGTTGGCGCTCGGCGGGCCGACGCCCACGCCGACCGGCCACGCCAGGGCGCCGTGGGTTCGGGCCGCTTGGCGACGCCGTGGTAGCGCTTGGCGCACAGCGTGGCGCCAGCGGCTGGCTGCTGGGTGAACTGCTCACGGGGATCGTGGCGACGGCCGTCACGGCGCCGATCATCGCCTGGACGTTCGGGCGGGTGAGCCTCGTAGCCCCGCTCTCCAATCTGGTGGCGGCCCCGCTGATTGCCGTGCTGCAGCCGGCGCTGTTCCTTGGCCTCGTGTGGGCGCTGCTACTGGCGCCCTGGCCGTCCCTGGCTGTCCTGATTCCCGACGCGACGCAGCCCCTCATGCGTCTGTTCGACGCGCTCGCCGACATCGCCTCGGCGCCGTCGTGGGTGGTGTGGCCCGTGGCACCGACGCTGGCCACTGCGGTGGGGAGCGGCTTGGCGGCCGCGCTCGTGGTACGGGCCAGCGCGGCGCGGCGCATGACGCCCTGGCTGCTGGCCGCGGCCACGGTGGCCGTGATCACGGTGTGGGCGCCGCTGGTTCGCCCGGGACCGGGCCAGTTGGAGATGCACGTGCTCGACGTAGGACAGGGCGACGCGATCGCCCTGCGCACCCCTCGGGGGCGGTGGGTCCTCGTGGATGCCGGGCCCCGCTGGCAGGGCGGCGACGCGGGGCGGCGCACGGTGGTGCCGTATGTTCGCCGCCTCGGCGGTGATGTCGCGCTGTTCGTGCTGTCACACCCCCACGACGACCATGCCGGTGGCGCCGAGAGTGCGGTGCGGGCCCTCCGCCCCATGCGGTGGTGGGAGTCGGCCTTCGTGACCACCAGTCCGGGCTATCGCGCGGCGCTCGAGGCCGTGCGGCAGGTCGGAACACAATGGGCCCGGGTGCGACCGGGTACCACGTGGGACCTCGACGGCGTGGCGTTCACCGTACTCGCCCCCGATTCCGCGTGGACCGCGCAGCAGCACGACGCCAACGAGACGTCGGTGGTGCTGCGCGTCCAGTATGGCGCACACCGGTTACTGCTCACCGGCGACGCCGAGCTGGAAGAGGAACAGTGGCTGCTGGCGCACTATCCCGAGGAGGCGCTGCGGGCCGACGTGCTCAAGGTGGGGCACCACGGCAGCCGCACCAGTTCCTCGCCCGCCTTTCTGGACGCGGTCCGGCCGCGTGTGGGGATCGCGTCACTGGCCACCGGTAATCGCTACGGCCACCCATCGGTGGAGACGCTCGTGAGCTTTCTGGAGCGCGGCACCCCGTTCTTCCGCACCGACCTCGAGGGGACGGTGGTGGTGCGGACCGATGGGCGGCGCCTGGAGCTGCAGAGCGGCGCTGAGCGCTGGGTGGTGCCCGAGTGAGTGCGCGGCGGCTCGCGCCGCTCCGGCTCCTGTTACATGCGTTTCATTGCGCCGTCTCTCGAGGACACGCGGCGCTGCTCTTGCACGAGCTTGCCCATTGTCGACAGCTTCCGTGAGCGCTCGTGCCCACGAGCCGTCTGCACTGCCGTCTTCCAGCAGGAATCCCCGGGAGCCCCACCGTGGTCAAGCACACCGCCACATCCGTCGTCACGATCGAGCGCTTCATCATCGAACAGGAGCGCTTGTGGCCGGAGGCGACCGGCGAGTTGTCCGGCATCCTCTACGACATGGCGCTGGCCGGCAAGATGATCGCCAACAAGGTGCGCAGCGCCGGGCTGGCGGATATCCTCGGGTCGACGACCGATACCAATGTTCAGGGCGAGGTCCAGCAGAAGCTCGACGTCATTGCCAACGAGATCGTCGTCAAGGCGTTCGACCACGGTGGACGTCTGTGCGCGATGGCTTCCGAGGAAGAGCCGGACATCATCCAGATTCCCGAAGGGTTCCGCAGCGGCAAGTATGTGCTGCTCTTCGATCCGCTCGATGGCTCGTCGAACATCGACGT
>JBEILM010000137.1:0-9968 GCA_040379205.1 Gemmatimonas sp. | reverse complement strand
GTCCGGATTGCGGATGTGCCAGCGGTCCGCTGCCGGCCAGGTAGTGCAGTCCGTATACGCCGTCGTCAAGGGCCCGTCACACAGCGGGCTGCTGGCGAAGGCGGATCCAGCATTGACTGTAACGCCTCCCATGGTTCCGGAGGCCGTGCCGGCAGGGTAGTTGAGGGTCAGCCAGTCCGTCCATGCGACCTGAGCTGACGCCGTCGCCGGCGCGAGCGCGGCAGAGGCGAGCAGGATCAGGGAGCGTGCAAATCGAATGATCTTCATACGTCACTCTCGTTATGTGTGGCAAAACCTGTGATGATCACTTGCCGAACGCTTTGCGCAAGCTGCTGCGGCCGATACAGCGTGTCAAGGTGGTTTCGACCGACTCCCACTCCTGCTTGAGCGATCGTCACCCCCACGGCATCACCTGTCACGCCACATGCCTCCGGCTGCGTGACGGTGGTCCGACAGTCAGCGGTCGTCGGTGCGTGCTTCCGCTTCGCGTTCCTCGAGCCGGCGACGGCGGCGGGCCTGCGCCGACTCGTAGCGGCGCTGCTGCTCGTCGGTTTCCGGCTGCACCTTGGCGATCGGCACGGGCCGCCCGTTGCGATCGATGGCAACGAAGGTGAGGTAGCAGGTGTTGGTGTGACGACGCGTGCCGTTGATGAGGTCTTCGGCCTCCACCCGCACCCCGACTTCCATGGACGTCGTGCCGACGAAGTTGACCGACGCCCGGCAGGTCACGAGGTCGCCGACATGAATGGGCTCGCGGAAATCGACGCGGTCGATGGACGCCGTGACGCAGGCGCTGCGGGCATGGCGAAAGGCCGCCACGGCCGCCGCCTTGTCCACCATGGCCATGATGGCGCCGCCGAAGGCGTGCCCGAGGATGTTGGCGTCGTGCGGCATGATGAGTTCACTCGTCTCATGCTGCGAGGCGGACACGGGGCGTGGCGTGCGGTCGGTCATTCGGGGAGTCGGTACGCGGTGCGGTGCATCGGCACGGTGTGCGGGAGGGCGTGCGAGGAGCGCGGCGTGCCGGCCCGCTGCATGAGGCCATCGAGGGCCGTGGACACGTCGAAGGCGCGCGACAGGGCGCTGCGGGCGGCGCTGTCGAGCGGTGGTGTTTCGAGGGAGATCAGCTGATAGGCGGGCGCCGCCACGGTGGCCACCGGCCACTCATCGCGCGCACCGTCCTTCGCTCCGGCCGCACCGGCGAGGGAAAGCGCGAGCGCATTGCCATCGGCGGAGGGACGCGCGGCCACCTCGTAGCGTTCACGCACCCACCGCACGCGCGACGAATCGGCGCTCCACTCGGGCAGCGTTGCCTGGACCGCCGCCCACCAGGCGGGTGCAGCCACCGCGATCGGCGGCAGGTGCAACGCCAGGGCTTCCCCGTCGGTCCCGTTGCCCGGCACCATGAACGCGATGGCCGGGGCGCGAGACAGATCGGTGAGCCCGAAGCTGGCCGAGTCGAAGACGAAGCTCGCCAGCGTCTCGACGGCGGCCGCCGCGCGGTCATCGCCGGCGGCGCCAGCCCGAGTGATGGAATCGGTGAGCTGCGCCAACGAGGCCCGCGCCGCCGCGAGCACGCGCCGAGCCTCGGTGGCACCGAGCAGATCGGCCACCTGCATGCGTCGGCCGGTGCGCACATCGATGACGTACCGGCGACCGGAGTGCACATGCGGCGGCCCCCCGTCGATGTCGGCGTTCAGCAGGTGCTCGAAGGTGAGATAGGGCCCGTGCACGTCGAGGATCTCGACCTCGTCCTGCACCACCGTGCGCGGATCCTCGGGCGTCTCCTCGTCGAGCGGATCGACCTCCGTCTCCCGCGGATGGGCACGCCGCCACGCGGCGAGCTCCCGCAGCACGGTGCTGTCGGCAAAGAGCAGGGTGGAATCGCTCGACTGCAGCGCCCGGGCCCAGAGGCGCACCGTGGCGAACGACGCATCGGGATACTCCGCGCCGTCGTCGGTGATGAAGATCTCCACCAGGCCGCCATCGACCTGCGTGAGCAGGATGGGCGCGCTGCGCACGCGCATACCGTCACCGCTGCTCCGCACCCAGTAGGTGGAATCACCGGCGGCGAAGAGGAACTCGGCCGCCGGCAGCGCCTGGGTCGCCTCCTGCCGATCGGCGCACCCGGAGACGGCCACCAGCGCGGCCGCCAGCAGCAGCGCACCGGCCAGTCGTGCGACCATCCGTCTTCGCACTCAGGCCGACCCGCGCACGAGGTCGCGTACGCCATCCACCAGCCGGGCGATTTCGTCGGCGTCGGTGTAGCAGGCGCAGCCGGCCCGCACGAGCCCTTCGTCGACAACGCCGAGCCGCCGGGCCACGGTGGTGGCATAGAAGTCGCCGTGCGACACGTACACCCCGCGCGGTGCGAGAAGCTTCGCCACCGCCTCCGACGGATACCCCGGCACACGGAACGAGACCGTGGGGGTGCGTGGCGTGCCCGGTGGCGGCCCGTAGAGCGTCACGCCGTCGATGCCGCGCAGGCCTTCCCAAAGCTGGGCGAACAGCTGCTCTCCGCGCGCATGGAGGCCATGCAGCGCCTGGCCGAGCCGTTCCCGGCGGGGCACCGTGATATCGCCGGAAATGGACGCCAGGAACTCCACCGCCGCCGCCGCCCCGATGATGCCTTCGTGGTTCTGCGTTCCCGTCTCGAGGCATTCGGGGACCCAGTCGGGCGCCGGCTCGAGGCGCGGGAGGTCGAGCGCGGCGGTCGCCTCGGCCCGGCCGTACACCACCCCCACGTGCGGACCGTAGAACTTGTAGGCGCTGCAGAGCAGGAAGTCGGCCCCGACGGCGCGCGCGTCGACCAGCATGTGCGGCGCGTAGTGCACCGCATCGACCACCGTGATGGCGCCGACGGCGCGCGCCTGGGCCACGATGGCGGCGACGTCGCTAATGGTGCCGAGGATGTTGGATGCAGCCCCGACGGCCACCACCTTCGTGCGCGGCGAGAGCAGACGGGCGAGCGCGCCCTCCTCGTGCCGGAAGGTGGTGAGATCCAGCGGCAGCCACTTGAGCACGGCACCACGCTCTTTGGCGAGGGCCTGCCACGGCGCCACGTTGGCGTGGTGATCGAGTTCGGTGACGATGATTTCGTCGCCCGGCTGCAACGACCGGCCGATGGCGCGGGCGATGTGAAAGAGCAGCGTGGTCATGTTCGCCCCGAAGGCGATCTCGCCGGCGGTGGCGCCCAGAAAGTCGGCCAGCGTCTCGCGGGCCTGGGCCAGCAGCGCGTCGGTTTCGACGCTCGTGGGGTAGGCCCAGTGCGTGTTCGCGTTGTGATGCAGCAGGTAGTACACCATGGCCTCGGCGACCGCGCGCGGCACCTGCGTGCCGCCCGGGCCGTCGAAGTAGGCCACCGGGGCCAGCCCTTCACGCCGGCCCAGCGCCGGGAACTGGGCGCGGATGGCCGACACGCTTGCGATCGTGTCGGCGCCGGCGGGCTCCGGTCGGGTGCTCATGCCTGCTCCGAGGTGGGGGTGCCGCCGATGATGGCCCCGCCCATGCGTTCCACGACCTGCACCGCCTCGACATGATCGGCCACCTCGCCGAGTTCGCGGTGGGCGAGGCGGAACAGCTCCGAGGTGAGTTGCAGCAGTGGCGCGACGGTCTGCTGGTCGCGGGCGAGGTCGGCGGCGATGCCGACGTCCTTGTCGAGCAGCGCCAGCCGGAAGGTGCGCGGAAAAGCGCGGGTGACCACGCGGTCGGGGAACAGATTCATGCTGGCGTTTGAGCGGCCGCTGGAGGCATTGATGACCTCGAGGGCCACCTCGGCCTTCACGCCGGCCTTCTCGAGGGCCACGAGCCCTTCGGCGGTGCCCCAGATGTGCATGGCCAGCAGGGCGTTGTTCACGGCCTTGAGCGCGTCCCCGGCCCCCACGGCCCCGCAGTGCACGAGGCGCGTACCGAAACACGCCAGCACTGGGCGCACCCGGTCGTGGGTGTCGGCGTCACCGCCGATCATGACGGTGAGGGCGCCCTGCTCGGCCCCCACCACACCGCCTGACACCGGGGCGTCGAGAAAGCCGATGCCACGCTCGGCGAGGCGGGCGGCGATGCGCCGCGACGTCACGGCGTCGCCGGAGGTACAGTCAACGAGCACGGCACCGGCGGGGAGCGTGGCGAGCAGCCCGTCCGGCCCGTCGAGTAGCGCTTCGACGTCGCGGGAGACCGGGAGGCAGGTCACGACCACGTCACGATCGCGGGCCGCCTCGGCGGGGGTGGCGGCGTGCCGCGCGCCGGTGGCTGCCGCGAACGCGGCGGCCTTGTGGCCCGTACGGTTCCAGACAGCAAGGTCGAACTCCGGGCGCACGAGATGGCGCGCCATCGGCGTACCGATGGCACCCAGACCGAGAAAGGCGACGCGAGGCATGCGGGACGGGTAGAGGGCGTCGAGCGGGCCACCCCCGTTGAAGGGCGGGGGTGCGCCGTCGAGATTGGAAAGATGCCACGATACCGCATCCACGTGCAGATCGAGGGGCTGCTTTCCGTTCACGCCGTGCGGGCCGTCCGGACGGCGCTGGCCGGGGTGCCGGGCGTACTGGGGGCCGAGGTGTCGATGCGGGGGGCGGTGCTGGACGCTGACGAGGCGATCGCGCCCGGGCTGCTGCACGAGGCGCTGGCGCATGCCGGCGTGCAGGTGGTGGACATCCGGACCGAAAAGGGCTCCCTGCCGATCGTCTGACGGGGTCCGCGACGCGCCACGGCTTCGCTTTGCGAGGGTGGGGCCTCGCACTAAGTTGCGCCCACGGACCGCAACCCCTGGCCGATGCCCCCACGTTCGAACAAAGACCGGCCGCTCGCGGCGCTGATCGTGCCGGATCTGCTCGAGCTGCTCGAGGAGCACCCGGAGAGCATCGGCCCGCAGACGGAGGAGATGCATCCGGCCGACCTCGCCGACGTGGCCGAGGCGCTGCCGGAGGCGCAGGTGCGCGCGTTCCTCACCGCCCTCCCGCGCGAGCGTGCCGCCGAGGTGCTCGAGTACCTCGACGAGGAGCTGCGGACGCAGGTGCTCGAGGAGTTCACGGCGCAGGAGGCGGCGGAGATCGTCGCCGAAATGACGCCTGACGAGCGCGCCGACGCCCTCGACGAGCTCGACGAGGAGACAGCCGACGAGATTTTGCAGGAGCTCGAGCCGGCTGAGAAGGCCGAGACCGAGCGGCTGCTCCAGTACGATCCGTACACCGCCGGTGGCCTGATGACCACTGAGTTCGTGGCCGTCGAGGAGACGCTCACGGTGGAGGAATCGCTGCGATCGGTGCGGGCCATGGCCAAGGCCGGTCGGCGCGAGGCGATGTACACCATCTACACGGTGGATGCGAGCGGACGACTGCGCGGCGTGCTGTCACTGCGCGAGTTGCTGGCGGCCCCGGAAGGCTCGCGCATCAGCGAGCACGCGTGGAGCGAAGTCGTGAGCGTGACGCCGGACACGCTGCAGGAGGAGGTGTCCCAGGTGACGTCCAACTACGACCTCGTGGCCCTGCCCGTGGTGGATGCGAACCGGCGGCTGCTTGGCGTGGTCACGGTGGACGACGTCATCGACGTCATCCAGGAGGAGCAGACCGAGGACGCGCAGAAGTTCGGCGGCATGGAGGCGCTCGAGGAGCCCTACATGCAGATCTCGCTCTGGCAGAACGTGCGAAAGCGCGGCGGCTGGCTGGCGGTGCTCGCCGTCAGCGAAATGCTCACGGCCTCGGTGATGGCGCACTACGAGGACGAGCTGGCCCGTGTGATTCTGCTGGCGCAGTTCATTCCGCTCATCATGAGCTCGGGCGGCAACTCCGGATCGCAGGCCACGTCGCTGATCATTCGTGCCATGGCGCTGGGCGAGGTGTCGCTGAGCGACTGGTGGCGCGTGGTGCAGCGCGAATTGCCCGCCGGTCTCATTCTGGGCGTGCTGCTGGGCACGATCGCCGTGGTGCGCATCTCGGCGTGGGGAATGCTCGGCCTGTACGACTATGGGCCGCATCACTTCCTGCTCGCCCTCACGGTGGGGCTGACGATGGTGGCGATCGTCACCATCGGCTCGCTCACCGGCTCGATGCTGCCCTTCATCCTCAAGCGCGTGGGCTTCGACCCGGCGAGCGCGTCGGCGCCTTTCGTGGCCACGCTGGTCGACGTCTCGGCCATCAGCATCTACTTCAGCGTGGCCTACCTGCTGTTGCGCGGCACGCTGCTGTGAGCCGCGCATGAGCACCCCGGCGCGTGCGGCGCTGCTGCGTGGCACGCTGGCGGTGGTGCTCAGTGCCTGCTGCTTCGGGTCGATCTCGCCACTTACGGTCGTGGCGACCGACCACGGCATGGCGTTGCAGAGCATTCAGGCCTGGCGCTACACCGCGAGCGCCGTGGTACTGATGGCCGTGGCGCTCTGGCGCCCGCCGGCCCCACGCAGCGCCGGGGTGGCGGCGTGGACCGCGCCGCAGGTGCTGGTTGTGGCCGGCGGCGGACAGGCGCTGGTGGCCACGCTCGCGCTGGCCGCCCTGCGCTGGCTGCCCACGGCCACGGCCTCGTTTCTGTTCTACACGTTTCCGGCGTGGGTCACGATCCTGAGCGCGTTGCGCGGCCACGAACCGCTCGACCGCACCCGGGTGACCGCGCTGCTGCTGGCGCTCGGTGGCATTGGTGCCATGGTGGGCGCGCCGGATGCCACCGCCCTGCATTCCATCGGCCTCACGCTGATTCTCGCCGGGGCCCTGGTGTACGCGCTCTACATTCCGGTGCTCGACCGCCTGCAGCGCGCCCGTGACCCACTGGATATCTCGCGGGCCATCGCTGTGGGCGGCAGCGTGATCTTCGCCACCTGGGCCGCGGTCACGGGCACACTCTTCGCGATCCCCGACGCGGTGGCGTTCGGGGCGAGCGTCCTGCAGGGGGTGCTGAGCGCGGTGTCGTTTCTCGGGTTCCTGGCAGGGCTGCGCGTGCTGGGACCGGTGCGTACGGCCATCACCTCCACCGTGGAGCCGTTCTGGACGACGCTGCTGGGGGTGGTGATGCTGGGTCAGGGCATCACCGCCGGGACGATCGTGGGCGGGTTGGGCATCATGGGGGCGGTGCTGCTGCTGCAGCGTCCGGTGGCGGCCACGGCCAGCCGATCGTCTCCCCGCGCGGCCTCCTGACGCGGCCCGCTTCCGCGGCTGCGTCACGCCGCTCCCTTTCGCGCATATTCTCCGCATGGCAAAGATCCTGGTCACCGGCGCCGCCGGCTTCATCGGCTATCACACGAGCGAGCGCCTGCTGTCGCGCGGCGACGAGGTCGTGGGCCTCGACAACGTCAACGATTATTACGACCCGACGCTCAAGGAGGCGCGGCTGGCGCGCCTCGCCGGCCATGCCGGCTTCCGCCTGCATCGCGTGGAGCTGGCCGATCGCGAGGGGGTCGAGCGGGTGTTCCGCGAGGAGCGGTTCGACCAGGTCATCCACCTCGCGGCGCAAGCGGGCGTGCGGTATTCGCTCACGAACCCGCACACGTACATCGACAGCAACCTGGTGGGGTTCCTGCACATCCTCGAAGGGTGCCGGCAGCATGGGGTGCGGCACCTGACGTACGCGTCGAGCTCCAGCGTGTACGGCGCCAACACCGCGATGCCGTTCTCGGTGCACCAGAACGTGGACCATCCGGTGTCGCTCTATGCCGCGACCAAGAAGGCCAACGAGCTGATGGCGCACAGCTACAGCCATCTGTACGGTCTGCCGACCACGGGGCTGCGCTTCTTCACGGTGTACGGCCCGTGGGGGCGCCCGGACATGGCGCTGTTCCTGTTCACCAAGGCCATCCTCGAGGGGCGGCCGATCGACGTGTTCAATCACGGCAGGATGCGCCGTGACTTCACGTATATCGATGACATCGTGGAGGGCGTGATCCGCACGAGCGATCACGTGGCGGCGTCCAATCCCGACTGGGACTCCGACTGCCCCGACCCGGCCACGAGCCGGGCGCCGTATCGCATCTACAACATCGGCAACAACAATCCGGTGGAGCTGATGCATCTCATCGGCACCCTCGAGCAGGCACTCGGGCGAACGGCCGAGACGGTCATGCTGCCGCTGCAGCCCGGTGATGTGCCGGCGACGTACGCCGATGTCGACGCGTTGGTGGAAGACGTGGGCTTCGCCCCGAAGACGAGCATCGAGCACGGGGTGGCGCAGTTCGTGGACTGGTACACGGCGTACTACCGGATCGGCACCTGACCGACGCCGCGCCCGCCGGTGCGAAGCCGGCGGGTGCGAAGCCGGCGGGTGCTCAGAAGCGCACGCCGACCTGAACGCCGGTGCGGAATGGGCCCGCTCGCACCGGCACGAGGTACGGCGCGACGGTGACCCGCCGCAGGGGCTGTTCCAGGCGTACCGGTGTCCAGTGCTCGCGCCGCTGTGCAGCACCGATCAGTCCGCCTGTCACCGTCCCGAGTAGACCATCGGCGATGCTCATGACGCTGGCCACGGCCACGGCCACGGGCGGAACGTACTCGCCGCCCTCGTCGGCACGGGCGATGCCATAAAGGCGCCACCGGCGACCCCGGCGAGCAAGCCGTACGCCATGCCCTGCTTCAGGCGGGTGCCGGTTCAGTCGCTCACCTCGAGCGTGGAGAGCCGCTGGAGCGACAGTGTTTCGCGCGCACCGCCTGGCCAGTGCACCGTGGCGCTGTCCCGGTGGACTCGCTGCAGCACCCCCACTCGACGCGCACCGACCGACGCGTTCTCCTCGGTGGTCACGCGGATGCGGTCACCGGGGCGCACGAAGACGTCTGCCATCGGTTGCGCCGGGAGGGCGGCCACGTTCGGCACGAGGGCGACCACGACAGCACAGCGCAGAACGACGCGGAGGCGAGACCAGGAAGCAAGGCGGGCGAACAGCATGGTGAACGGTGGTACGCGCACCTGGCCGCGCCGTTCCGTTCAGCGTGCGGTGCGCTTGCCGCGCGCGAACACCACGAACCCGATCACGAACACGGTCGCGAAACCGAACCACTGCAGGGCATACGACAGATGCGGCCCATCCGTGAGCGACGGTGGCGGCACGCGCGACGGTCGGGTGATGTCCTGCATGATGGTATCGCCGAGGGCGAGCAGCACAAAGGGGGCGAGCGGCCGGCCGGTGAGCGCGGCGAGCGTGTCACGATTCATGAGCCGCATGGCGCGCGGGTCCGACTGCATGCGCGCGGCGCCGGCCCGCGGCGGTGGGAAGGAGATGAGCAGCGCTTCCAGTTGCAGCGTGTCGGCCTCGCGCGCCTTGGCGTAGTCCACCGTGCGGCCGTCGGCCGCATAGAGATAGCCGCGCAGCACGAGGATCGCGGTATCCCCCCACGAGCCATCGAGCGGGCGCACGGGCGTGAGCAGGTGCACGCCCGGCGATCCATTCTGCGTGCGGGTGGCGTGTACCATCTCGCGGTCGTACTCGGCCACGCCTCGTACCGACACGCGGCGCCAGTGAGTCAGCGACGTGTCCTGTCCCTGCAACTCGGCCAGCGTGAGTGGCGGCGCCGCCCCGCGCGCCTGCACGATGGCATTCTGTCCGCGCCGTTCGTTCAGCCGATCCAGCTGCCAGATGCCCAACCGGACACACACCGCGACCGCGACCGCGGTCAGCACACCGAACAGGACGGTGCTGGTACCTCGGCTCATGCGTCTGGCGCGGGCGGTCGACGACGCGTGGGTGCGCGCTTCGCGGGTGGAGCACCATCAGGAGGCGAGGCTGCCGGTGGCTTCGCGGCGGGCTTTGCGGCTGGCCTTTGGGCTGGCCTTTGGGCTGGCCGGGTGGTCGGCTTTGTTGCGGGCGTGGCCACCGGTGCGGCCGCGACCGCTTCCGTGCGCTCGGCGGCATTGGCAGCGTTCACGACGTTGGCCGCCTTGCTCGCCTTCGCCGGCTTCGGCGGCTTCGGCGGCTTCGGCGGCTTGGGTGCCTTCGAAGGCTTGGGCTCCTTGGCCGCCTTCGGTTCCTTGACTGCCTTCGGTTCCTTGGCCGGCTTCGG
>JBEILM010000136.1:0-10017 GCA_040379205.1 Gemmatimonas sp. | reverse complement strand
TGGGGATGGTGAGCACCACCTGCCGGTGCGGCACCGGCGCGAGCAGCGTGGTGTCCAGCCACTGCGTCCAGATCGCCAGGCGCTTGGCGTGACAGCTCGGACAGAAGTAGCGGCACTTACAGGAGAACGCGAGCAGATATTCGTGCGCACAATCGTCACAGCGAATACGCGCGAACCCGTGGTCGAGGACACCGCAGGCGAGGAACTTGTCGGCCACCTGCGCGACGACGGGACGCCATGGGCCATACGCGTGGGCAAAGCGCTCGTCGGAGACCGTCTGATGGCCTGCTCGGGGCTCATGTACTGCGGCGTACCGAGGCTGAGCCCCGTCTGCGTCATGCGGGCGCCACCCGCCTGCTGCACGGCCAGCGCGATGCCGAAATCCGCCACCACCGCCGCGCCTTCCTGCAGCAGGATGTTCTCGGGCTTGATGTCGCGGTGGATGATGCCCTGCTTGTGTGCATGATCGAGCGCGCCGGCCACTTCGCGCGCGATGCGCAGCGCGTCGGCAATGGACAGCTGACGGTCCCGCTCGAGGCGCGCGCGCAGCGTCTCGCCGCGCACGTAGGGCATGACGTAGTACAGCAGGCCATCGGCCGCGCCCGAGTCCAGCAGCGGCAGGATGTGCGGGTGCTGCAGCTTCGCGGTGGTCTTGATCTCGCTCAGGAAGCGCTCGGCGCCCAGCGCGGCGCCGAGGTCGGGGTGCAGCACCTTGATGGCCACGTCGCGCTCGTGGCGCAGATCGTGCGCGAGGTACACGGTGGCCATGCCGCCGGCGCCGAGCTCGCGTTCGACGCGGTAGCGATCGGCCAGGGCGGCGGTGAGACGGGACTGGATGTCACTCACGAGGCACCACACTCCGCGTGGCGGTCTCGACGTCATGCCACAGGTTCCCGCTGATCATGGGCACCGTGACTCGCGCCGCGGCCAGCACTGCCGTGTGGCGTTCGGCGAGCGCGAGTCGTGCGCGCTCCAACGACCGGAGTCGGGCGCGCAGCTCAGGTACCAGACGCCGGCCTGCACGCCACCTCGCAGCGCAGCGCGGTCATCACCGTGTTGTCGAAATCGCGCGTCGTTTTTGTCATGGGTAACCGTACCGGCGGTATGGCAGGCCGTCAACGCGCGGCGGTGCGACCGCAACGCGGGGCCGCGAGACAACCGGAGGCATGCCTGAGGCGTGCAGGAAGTCAGGCGGCACGGGCTCCACCACGGGGGTACGCAGCGAGCATGAGCGGTCGCTGGCAGCGACGAGCGGTCAGTGATCTCGACCGACGGCGGCATCCCGGAAGACGTGGTGCCATGGTGCGCCGAATCGAGCACCGCTCTCCGGCCATACGCGTGGCTGATGCAGTAAACCGGTGGCCGCAGAAGCGTGTCCGACGGGGTGCTCATCATGACACCACGCGGCTTTCCCCTTTCCTCCCGTTCCATGCCCCGGATACGCCACCTGCTGCTCGCGCTCGCAGTCTCCCAGTTGCCGGCGCCCCTGTTGTCGCAAGCACACGAGCACGCGACCGCTCAATCGACTGTGCAATCAGCCACCCAACGTGCTTCGCAGCCCAGCGGCGCAGCGGCGGCGCCAACCATCGCGCTGTTCGACAACCTCGGCACCCACAGCCGACCACTGGGCAACGTCACCGCCATGGCGCAGCAGTGGTTCGATCAGGGGCTGCGGCTCACGTGGGGCTTCGGGCACGGCGAGGCGGTGCAGAGCTTCAAGATGGGAATCGCCGCCGACTCGACATGCGCGATGTGCTGGTGGGGAGTCGCGTGGGCCAGCGGTCCCTATCTCAACGACCCCAACTCCGACAGTACACGCCTGGCCGAGGCGCACGTGGCGATCCGACGTGCGCAGGGACTCGCCGCGTGGGCGCGCCCTGCCGATCGGGCCCTCATCGACGCGATGGTCACCCGCTACGCGCCCGTGCCGGACCCTGCACGCCGACGCGCGCTCGACACGGCCTACGCACAGGCGATGGCGGTGGTCGCTGCCCGATACCCAGACGACGATGAGGTGCAGGCCTTGCTTGGCGAGTCGCGGCTGATCCTCGCGGGGTGGGATGGCTTGTACACGCACGACCGACGCCCGCGGCCCAACGCCGCCACGACACTGGCACCGTTCGAGAAGGTCCTCGCACGGAATCTTTGGCACCCGGGAGCCTGTCACCTGTACATCCACGCGACCGAGGCCGGCCCCGAGCCGGGCAGGGCCGAGCAATGCGCCGACCAACTCGGCGACCGGATGCCGGGCGCCAGTCACATGCTGCATATGCCCTCGCACGTCTATCACCGGATCGGCCGCTGGGGAGACGCTGTGCGGGCGAACCAGCGGGCGATCATCGCCGACCAGCACGGCCGGGCGGGCGGGGTCCCGGGCGTGTATCCCATGCACAACGTGGGAATGCTGACCGGCGGCGCGGTCATGGATGGGCAGCGCGCCGTGGCCATCGATGCCCTGCGGGCGCAGGCGAGAGCGTACCCGTCGACTGAGGCGTCGGTCATGGTGGCGCTCGCGCGCTTCGGCCGATGGAGCGAGCTCCGCGCAATGAGCCCGCGCACGGACAGTCCCGTCAACACCGCGTCGTCGGCAGCGGCATACGGTCTGGCGTTGCTCGATGCGGCACAGCCGGGACCGGCGCGCCGGCAGCTCGAGCTGATCGAAGCGGTGCTGGAGGCCGCGCGGCGCGCGCCGCCGCCGCTGGGTGCCGGAGGTGTGTCACCGGCGATGGGGAACGCCGCGCAGGACCGCCACACGATTGCCATGGCGCGGGGGGTGCTGGCCGGCGAACTCCTGGCGGCGCGGGGGCAAGTGGACAGCGCCGTGGCAGCACTCGAGGCGGCGGTCGCCGCAGAGGACTCCCTGGAGTACGAGGAGCACGACCGATGGTTGCTGCCGCCGCGCCACGTGCTGGCAGGAGTTCTGCTAGATGCCGGGCGGGCGGCGGACGCCGAGCGCGTGCTGCGCACCGATCTCGTCAAGCGCCCGCACAACGGGTGGGCCCTGCGCGGGCTGCAGCTCGCGCTCACCGCGCAGGGCAAGACTGCGGACGCCGCCCGGACGCAACGGGAGTTCGCGGCGGCGTGGCTGCGCGCCGACACCTGGTTACCGGGGCCCCGATTCCGTCCCGGGGGACCAGTGGCCCCACGTTCGTCCGGCCCGTGATCTCGGCCGCACGAGCGGCGGTCGCGACTGGCACGACGCGCCGTGGCGCCGACGGCGCCACGGCGGCAGGCGCACCCGCTGAGCGGGAGACGATCGTCTCCCGCTCAGCGGGTGCGCACGCGCGTCCGTTCGTCGTACCGGCCAACCGAGAAGTAGCCACTGGGCCGGCGTGATGGCGTCGTACGGTTGCGCACGTTGCCCCTGACACTGCTCATCGGCTCCGAGAACGGCCACCCGTCCCGCGCGAGCTGCTCGTTGAGCGCCGCGTGAAAATCGAAGATGGCGCGCGAGATCCCCTTCTGCCGCACCCGCACGGCAGCCCCGATGGGAACAGCCACACCATCGAACGGCGAGAATCCGATCACCACGAGTCCGTCGAACCCGTTGTCCGAGGCAATCGGACGACGCCGAAGCGACGCGTCGGGGCCGCCGAGGCGCACCCCGTTCACCCACTGGTCCCAGAGCAGGTAATCGGGTCGCCCGGGGGCATCGCGAAAGGCGAGCGCGGCGCGGCCGTCGGCCGAACTCTCCACCGTCGTGCCGAAATAGACCGAGTCGATCGGGGCCACGTCCGCGGCCGTGTCCACGGCGACGAAGTGATCGCCGTCCCAAGTGATGTCAAGCTCGTAGAGGCGACCGGGCACGACCGTCATCGGCGCCCCGACGTACTCACCGCCCGTAGCGGCGGTCAGGGACATCGGCGGGCCGACTCCGTCGCGCAGCAGGACGACCGCACCCGTGGCGGGCGCTGCCGGCCCGGCATCGAAGTAGGGTTGTGTCGTCGTGAGCCGGATGCGGGGGGTGTCCGGCGCTCCGCTGTACGGAGACTCGATCCGTGCCTCGACGACGAGACGGGGCGTCTCGCTCGGCGCCGCGATCGAGACCACCCGCTCACACGCCCCGACGAGGAACAGCGAGAGGCAGGCCCCGGCGCAGGCCGTGAGATCGGTGCGTGACCGCATGGTCAGAAGCGCACGGTCCACGAAAGACTCGGCACGATACCGAAGATCGAGGTTTGCACGGCTTCGGTCCGCCTCGAGTCCGCGCGACTGGTCCGAAAGGCCAGAGATTGGGCGTTGAAACGGTTGTAGGCGTTCAGGACGCCGACGGCAACTTCGGCGCGGCGTGTGTTGCGGGTCACTGTCAGGTCCAGCCGGTGATAGGCCGGCAGCCGCCCCCCGTTTCGCGGGCCGTACTCCGGCACGATGAGGCCGTCGAGCTCGTAGCGTGAGGCCGGCAAGGTGGTCGGCAGTCCGCTCGCGTAAACGAAGGTGCTGCCGAGCGACCAGCGGCCCGACAGCGACCGGATCAGCACCACCGAGAGATCGTGCCGCTTTTCCGTCGGCATGGGCATCCAGGCACCGCCATTGATCCCGATTCCACGACCGGCCGGAAAGCGCTGTTCGGCGCGGCTGAGGGTGTAGCTGACCCATCCGTTCGTGCGGCCGGCGCGACGGCGCAGGAAAAGTTCCACGCCGTGAGCCCGCCCGTCGCCTTGCACGAACGCGGTCTCGAGGCGGGGATTGAGAACGAGATCCTGTCCCTCGAGGAGATCGACAACATTCCCGAGTCGGCGCCAGTAGAGCTCGGCCGTCGCCTCCCATATTCGGCTGCGGGAGACGCCCGCCCAGCCCAGCGCGTACTGGTCACCGACGGGCGGCGCGAGGGTGGGACCGAAGGGCTCCCAGACATCGGTCGGGATTGGTGTGTTCGTGCGCGAGGCGAGCATCAGGAATTGCCGGGTCCGTGCCCAGCTCGCCTTGAGGCTCGACGACGCCCCAAGACTGACGCGGACAGCGACGCGCGGCTCCAGTCCCCCCGCCGCGGCCAGGCGCTCCCCTGCGCCCACGGTCACGCTGTCCCGCAGTCGCCCGGGCACGAATCGGCCGGCCCCGGAATCGAAGACGACGGCCGCATCGCCGACGTACCGATACAGCACCTGCGGACCAAGGCGCCGAGCCCACGCGTGCCGTACGCCGAAGGAGGCCCCCACTCGTTCGCCGAGCGCCACATCGTATTCGAGATAGGCGCCCGCCGTCGCGAGATGGCGGGCGGGTACGCGCACCGGCTTAATGGCCCCCTGATTGGCGGCCGGATCGTCGGCAACGAGGGTGCCGGGCCGGATCTCCGTTCTCGCGCCCTCCGCGCCGAACTCGATCCGCTGGCGTGGGTCGAGCTGCCACTGCTCGTCGAGCCGCATCTCCGTGGTCGCAATGCGCGACGTCCACCGCGCGGGGGTCGCGAAGACGGGAGACCCCACCGCGGCGTCGTAGTCGCTCGATGACAGCGTGAACTTGTGGAACAGCCGATCGGCGACAAAGTGGTTCCAACGGATCGTGCCGGTGACGTTGCCCCACGTGCTGGCGACGCCCGGAAAGCGGTGATGATCGCGCCCGGCGTATCCGGAGGCAAGGAGCGAGCCGGTCCGCCCCACGGTTCGCGACCACTTCGCATTGACGTCGTAGAAGTACGCGGTCACGTCCCGTATCGACTCGTCGGGGGAGAAGCGCAGGAAGACATCCGCGTACGTGCGGCGCCCGGCAACGAGGAACGAGCCACCCAGCCCGGGCATCGGCCCTTCGAGCATGAGCCGGCTGGACAGGATACCCACCGACGCGGTCCCCCCGAACCGGCTCGCGTCACCTTCGCGCTGGCGAACGTCCACCACGGAGCTGAGCCGGCCGCCATACCGCGCGGGAATGCCCCCCTTGTGCAGGGTGACGTCGGCCACCGCATCCGCATTGAACGCGGACAGAAACCCGAACCCGTGCGTCGGGTTGTAGACCGTCGCGCCGTCGAGCAACACGAGATTCTGGTCGCCTCCGCCACCGCGTACGGTGAACGCCGTCGTGAAGTCGCTGGTGCGCGAGACGCCGGGCAGGAGCATCAGGCTGCGGATGGGATCCACTTCGCCCAGCAGGGCCGGGGCACTCCTGACGACATCGAGGTCGAGACGGATCACGCTCATGCTTGGCGAGCGCAGATCCACGTCCGGCGCGTCGGCCTCCGCAAGGACGCGCGCGCCTTCGAGCTGCACCGGGCGCGGTGTGATCGCGAGATCGAGTGTACCGGGCGCGGCGAGATCCACCATGGTGTCGAGGGGGACAAAGCCTATGGCGGCGGCGCGGATGCGGTGTCGCCCCGAGGACAGGAATAGCGTATAGCGCCCATCCGCGTCCGACTGGGTGCGGACACTGTCGCCGTCTGCGGAGACCCGGGCATAGCGCACCACATCCCGTGTCTCCGCGTGGCGCACATAGCCGCTCAGGCGGAAGCGCAGGGGCGGAGTCGTTCCCGCTGGCGACGGCAGACGCCGCACCACCACCGCCCCCGTGGCGTCCGCCACGGCAAGAAAGCCGGTGCCCTGCAGCAAGCGGACGAGGTGCCGAGCCACGGACATCGTGTCGAGCGCGACGCGTACACGGCGTATGCGTTCCACCTCGTCGCCGTACGCCAGCGCCAGCCCGGCGCGGGCTCTCAGGGCATCGAGCGCGTCCGACAGCGGGATGCCCTCGGCACCGAACGCGATGCGCGCCGAAAGAGGCGAAGGGATCGGCGCCCCCCTCGCGGCAGCCTCGAGCCACGCCGTCACGGCACGGTAGCCGTCCTGGGCGAGAGCGGGAACGGCAGGAATCCCGAGGGCGAGCGCCATGGCCATGACCGCAGTGATCGCCCCCCGCAGACGGCGGGTCATGGCCGAAGGATGCGGATGGTGTCCCCGTGTTCCGTGAGCGAGGCGCCGAGCACCGCCGCCACGGCCGACGCCGCCGCATCGAGCGAGGTGATCGGCTGGTCGAGCGTGATCCGTCGATCGGCGAGCGCGGCGTCGGGAACGAGCACCGGGCGACCGAACCAGCGGGACAGGGCCACGGCGACATCCCGCGCACGCTCTCGCCGGAAGACGAGGCGGTCGCGCGTCCAACCGAACGAGGCCCCCTCCCCCGATCGCACAGCGATCTCCCCGGTCCTGGAGACCTCGGCCACCTGTCCGCTCACGACACGCACGGCCTCCACACCGGCAGGGGCCGCAGCCGAACGCACCCCGACCTCCCCCTCGGCTACCACGATCCGGACGCGCTCGTCCTCGGGGTAGGCGCGAACCGAGAACACGGTGCCCAGATCCTCCGCGACCGTGCCGCCCGCCGTCACGCGGAAGGGCCGGGCCGAATCGTGCCGCACCGTGAAGACGGCTTCGCCGGCGAGGGACACTCGGCGGGATTCGTCCGCTGCGAGCCCGAGTCGGCGACGCAGTGCGGCCACCGGCGACGCCAGGGCCACGTCCAGGCGGGTGCCGGGATGCAGGTCGGCGCGTGTGCCGTCGGGGAGGAACACCGTGACCCGTGAGCCCACGGGCGCCGTGTAGGTGCGGTGCCGCTCACCTGGCAGATCGAGCCCCACGACCGTCACGAGCATGGCGGCCGCCAGCGCCGCCACCCTGACCGCCAGACGCCACGGGCGCCCCGGCGGCTCAACAAAGTCGGGCGTGCGATCCGAGGCGTGCAGCCTTGCGCGCATGCGGTGCCAGCCGGCATCGGACTGCGCTGCCCGCAGCAGGTTCTGCGCGCGCGCGGCCGCCGTGAGGTCGCCGGTGAGTGCCCAGATCCGACGGGCCGACTCCGCCGCGGCCGCCCGGCGCGGGTCCTCCCGTATCCACGCGTGGGTGGCGCGCGCGACCGTGGGGGACTCGTCACCCGCCACATGACGGGCAATGCGCGCCCAGTCGGCGGGCGTCGGTTGGTCGGCCATCATTCCGCCAGAATCGGTCCGAGGGCGAATCGCAGACGGCGGAGGGCCTTGCCCATTTGCGCCTCGACCGTCTTCACGGCAATACCAAGCGCGTTCGCGGTCTCCGCGTACGACAGCCCTTCGCGGCGAACGAGCAGGAACACTTGCCGGCAGCGAGCCGGCAGATCGTCCAGCGCCCTCGCGACCGCAGCGGCCTGTTCACGCGCATGCGCGGGAGCATCGGCGGCTCCGGGGGCCACATACCATGCCTGCTCGACCCACTCCGCCATGCGGGAGGCGACCTGGGCCCGGCGCACGGCGCTCGCGGCTGCGAACCGCACCGCTGCGAGCAGGTAGGGTCTGAGCCGGAGGTTCGGATCGAGCGACTGCCGCCGCGCCCAGAGGCCGAAGAGCACGTCGTGCGCCACGTCGTCGGCGATGGCCGGGTGGGCAAGGTGGGCGGCCACTGCGGTGAGACGCGGGCACTCGGTGCGATAGATGTGTTCGAACGCCGCTTCGTCACCGCGACGAAGACGGGCGACGAGATCGGCATCATCGAACGGCGCCTGGCGGCTGACGCGGCGGTCGGATGGCATGATCAGCGTATCGGGCAGGAATGCCGGCCGCGAGAGTCGCGTGACGGGCCTCGAACCCTTACGCGCCCGGTGGGCGCCTTGTTTCGGACGAACGCAATCGCAGACGAGGGTCCGAACCCGAAGCCCGTCAGGTCCCAGCCGCACGCACCACGACGCCGACCTCATGGTGCGACCCGGACCGGTGCCGGCTCTGGTCCCCATCACGTCGCGCCGGACCGAGGTCATGCCGCGTAGGGGGACGGGGCCACTCACGCGACATGATAGGGCGAACGCTTCGCGCCCGTCTCCCCATTCACTATCTGCCCGCCGCCCATGTCGCTTCGCCTCCCCGTGCTCGTGTCTGCCGCCGCCCTCGCCATCGTGGCCAGCGTGGCCACCGCCGCGCCGCGCCTGCTCGCCGACCTCACCGGCAAGTGGGAGATGTCCATCGACTCGCCGGGGGGCCCGCAGCCGGCAACCATGACGGTGACGCACAAAGATTCGTCCCTGACCGGCACCTTTGACTCGGCGTTCGGATCGGCACCCCTCACTGGCACGGTAAAGGGCGATTCCGTGAAGTTCTCGCTTCAGATCGACGTGGGCGGGCAGGTGCTCGCCATCCTCGGTGCCGCGGCGGTCAAGGACAACACAATCAACGGCGTCCTCGACGTGTCGGGCATGGGAGGGATGCCCTTCAGCGCCGCTCGCAAGCCGTGACGTCGCGATCCCGCGCGGGCGCCCGCGGGCGGGGTCGGGTCGGGGGAGGGTGAGGCGGTCGCGCGATGCGGATCGTCTCCGCCATGGGCCACCACCCAGGGATCGCTGCGCGCCGGCGACCGCCGCCTCGGGCTTCGGGTTCACATCCGGTCGCCCCGACTGCAATTGACAAAGGCGCCGCAGGGTCTTGGATCCCTGCGGCGCCTTTGCCGTCTGGTCGGGGGCACCGGAGTTGACAGACGTGTGCTGTTGCCTGCCAACTCCGGACGCCTCACCACCGGCTACGGCACCCGTCGCTCCAGTTCCGTATACTCCCCGGCAATGAAGTACCCCACGGCCCGCCGCGACGGCGTCGTGATGTTCGCGACGTTCCCACGCACGCTGCTCACCGGCACACCGAAGGGCGAACCGTTGTTTCCCGTCTGCGCGGACAAGGCGGTGTAGAAACGGAACGCCTGCTCCGAGATCGCCAGCTGCCGCACCCGCACCAGCTGGCCGGAACTCACGAGCCAGTCCGAGTACGGCTGATACTGGCGCACCGTCGAGCCGTTGAACCGATCATCGGACTGCACGACCCGCGAAAACTCCTCGCTGTCGGGCGAGACGAGTCGTCGCCCATCGATCCACTGGTCCCACACGTAGAAGTTCCGCTGGTCCCCAGGGTCCTTCACGGATATCGTGGCCCGCCAGTTCCGCCCGGTATCCACCTCGTCGAACTCCGACCGGAAGAACAGCGAGTCGATGGGGACGCCGGGCTGCATGATTTCAGTGGCGCGGTAGCGATCGCCTTCCCACTCGATTTCGAGCGTCAGTGCGCGGCCTACCGGCAAGGCCATC
>JBEILM010000135.1:0-10154 GCA_040379205.1 Gemmatimonas sp. | reverse complement strand
TCGCGAGCTAAGGGGCGCTACCTGGCTCGCGCTACCTGGCTCGCGCTACCTGGCTCGCGCTACCTGGCTCGCGCTGCCTGGCTCGCGCCGTCTCGCTCGCGCAGTTCCGCCGTTACCCCGCTCGCCGTCCACGGCAATCACTGCCGCTCCTTTCGCCTCACCTTGTCCGTCGCCCGCTTCATTTCGCGCAGCACGCGGTCGGCGATCTGCCTGGCTCGTCCGTGCTGGTTGGTGGCGTCCATGATCGCCTGCACGGCGGCATCGAGATCGTCGACGTCGATGTCGCCGGCCTGCCAGTCGGGACCGTCGGCGTCACGCGCGGCATGGTAGGCATCGGCTTCGCAGGACGCCGTGGGCGCGGTACCGGTGCGGAAGTATTCGCGGCGTGAGGGGCCGCACCAGTCGCTGGCGAGGGCGCCGGTGGCGATGTCGATGCGCTGAGACTCGATGCCCGGCGGCGCCTGCCACGGCGTATCGCGCTGCGGGCTGTGCCAGCCATCGCGCAGGAATCGCGCCCACGCCGGCGCGGCGAGGCGGCCGCCGCTGGCGTTCCATCCGAGTGGCTCCGGCGTGTCGGCGCCGAACCAGACGCTGGCTACGAGCGTCGGCGTGTACCCCACGAACCAGACGTCGGTACCGTCGTTGGTGGTGCCCGTCTTGCCGGCCACGGGGCCGCGAATGCCGGCGCTGCGCACGGCACGCCCCGTGCCCTCGTCTACCGCGCCCTGCAGCAGCGAGGTCACGAGAAAGGCGTCGGCGGCATCGAGCACCCGGCTCACCGCGTGCGGCGCCGGCTGCCAGAGCACCGTACCGAACTGGTCCTCGATGCGATGCACGAGGAACGGACGCACGCGCACCCCACCGTTGGCGAATGGCGCGTAGGCGGTGGTGAGTTCGAGCGGCGTCACGGCGGCGGCACCCAGCGCCAGCGCGGGCACCAGCGGCAAGTCGCTGGCAATGCCCTGCGCCTGCGCCAGTCCGGCGATGCGTGGCACCCCGACCTCGCGACTGATGCGGACCGCGGCCGCGTTGGCCGACCGCGCGAGGGCGTCGCGCAGGGTGATGCGGCCGGCATAGTCGTCGCCGTAGTTGGCCGGACGCCACAGGTCGCGCCCGGTTCCGATCTCGACCGGTTCATCCTCGACCATGCTGGCCGCCGTGAACCCCTGCTGCAGCGCGGCCGCGTACACGAACGGCTTGAAGGTCGATCCCGGCTGACGCCTGGCGCGCAGCGCGCGATTGAACCCCTTGCGCTCCACTCGGCGTCCGCCGACGATGGCGCGCACGGCCCCGGTGGCCGGATCGAGGGCCACGAGCGCGCCCTGCGTGCGATGCGACGCACCGCGCAGCGACTGGCCGTTCTCCGCCCGCTCCTCGTCGATCATCGCCGCCTGGGCCGCCACGGCCCGTTCCGCCGCCAACTGGGCGCGGCGGTCGATCGTGCTCCACACCCGAAGCTGGGCATCGGCGAGCGTGCGCGGAATCGCGCCGGCCTGTCGCAGCGAGTCGAGGGTGACGCGGACTGCTTCGACGGCCCACGTATCGACGAGCCGAGCCGGCACATACTCGCGCCGCGCGAGCACCAGCGGCGCCGCACGGGCCGCTCGCAAGGCCGTGGCGGTTCCCACCCCTTCGCGGGCGAGCACATCGAGCACGATGGCGCGGCGCGCCAGCGCCCGCGCGCGACTGTTGCGCGGCGAGTAGTTCGACGGGGCCTTGGGCAGCCCCGCCAGCAGCGCCGCGTCGGCCAGCGTGAGCGTGGCGACCCCCCTGCCGAACAGATCGCGGCTGGCGGCCTCGATGCCGTAGACGCCGTTGCCGAGGTAGATCGCGTTGAGGTAGCGCTCGAGGATCTGCGGCTTGGTGAGCGCGCCTTCGATGAGCTGCGCGTAGCGCCACTCCAGCAGTTTGCGCCCCCAGCTGCGCTCGGCGGCCCGGCTGCCGAGGAACACGTTGCGCGCGAGCTGCATGGTGATGGTGCTGGCCCCTTCGCGCACGCCGCCGGCGCGCACGTTGTGCACCAGCGCGCGCGCGACGCCGTGCCAGTCGACGCCGTGATGCGCGTAGAAGCGGCGATCCTCCACGGCGATGAAGGCGCGCTGCACATGTTCGGGGACGCGCGCGAGCGGCACGTTCACGCGCCGCACCAGCGACAGCGCGCTCACCACGCTGCTGTCGTGTCCCAGCAGGACACCGCCCTCGGAAGGCTGCCACGCCCGCAACTGCGCTGCGGTGGGACAGCCACCGAATCCGCAGCTGTACCACCACGAAGCGGTCGCCACCGCACCCAGCGTACCCGCCACGAGCGTCGCCGCGATCGCTCGCCGGACAAGCGGCTGCGACCACCACATCGCCCCCCGCGCGCGCCACCGCGCCCAGGCACCGGGGCGATGCGCCGTGGCGTCGTTTGCCGCCGTGGCGTTCGCCATCGTGGCGTTAACCGCCGCGCTGTTCGCCGCTGCAGCCTCGGGGTGTGCCGCCGCTGGCACCGAATCCGCCACTGCCGGTGTACCAGGGGAGGATAGCGTCCCGTTAGGTTGCGCGTTCATCAGGTGCACGGGTCGGTGATGAGCGCCTGCCGGCCGCGCGCGTCCCTCTTCTCCCTGTGCCGTTTCGCTGGATTCATGGCCTTCACGTCGAATGGGCGCTGGTCGCGCTCGCTGCTGCTTCGTTGGACACCGGTGGCAGTGCTTTCGGTTGGCCTCACCGCCGGCCCGGCGGCCGCGTCCCCTCTCCTACGTGACCGCGGCGGCGAAAGTGCCAACCGCCAGACGGCGCAGCCCAAGCCACCGACGCCGGCGCCATCCGCTGCCGGCCCTCGGCAACCCAACGAACTCGGGCGCATCCCGATCCTGGAGTGGCACCAGGTGGTGGACAAGGACGGGACTTACAAGGTCTCGCGGGAACGCTTCAAGGCCGAGCTCGCCGAGCTGCATCAGCGGGGCTATGTGCCCGTGAGCCTGGCCGACGTGCTCGACAAGCGGATCGACATTCCGGCGGGCAAGTCGCCGGTGCTGTTCACCTTCGACGACGCTTCGCCGAGCCAGTTCCGCTATCTCGAGCGTGATGGGAAGCTGGTGGTCGACCCGACGAGCGCCGTGGGCATTCTGCTCGACTTCATCAAGGCGCACCCCGACTGGAAGCCGCGCGGCGTGTTCTGCATGCTGCCGGCCGCCGCAGCGGGGCATGCGTTCTTCGGGGAGAAGGGGATCGATGGCCAGAAGAGCGCGTGGCGGCTGCCGAAGGTGCGGTTCCTGCATGAGCAGGGCTTCGAGCTGTGCAACCACACGCTGTGGCACGCGAAACTCAACAAGTACAGCGACGCGGTGGTGCAGGAGCAGCTCGCGCGTGGCGTGATGGCCATCGACAGCGCGGTGCCGGGCTACAAGGTGCGGGGGCTGGCGCTGCCGTACGGGCTGTGGCCGAAGAATCGCGCGCTCACGCGGGCCGGGTCATGGTTCGACCCGAAGGGCAAACGCGAGGTCCGCTACCGCCACGAAGCGGTGTTCGAAGTGGCCGGTGGGCCGGCGCGCAGCCCGCACGACCCGCAGTTCGACGCCGGCAAGCTGCCACGTGTGCCATTGCAGGGGAGCACCAACCTCACGACCACGCTCGACGAGATGGACAAGCCCGGCAGCAAGTGGGCGCGCTACGTCTCCGACGGAAACCCGAACACGATCGCGCGGCCGTAGTCGGGCGCGTGGCGCGATCGCGTCGGGTCAGCCGCGCATCCGCTCGGCTTCGTCCCAGCGGTCGACGGCGCGGCGCAGGTGCGGGATGACGATGCTGCCGCCGACGATGAGCCCGATGCTCATGGTCTCGAAGACCTCGCCGCGGGTGACCCCTTCCTCGGCGCAGCGCACGATGTGGTAGGTGATGCAGTCGTCGCAGCGCAGCACCAGCGAGGCCACGAGGCCGAGCAGCTCCTTGGTCTTCACGTCGAGCGCGCCGGCTTCGTAGGCGCGGCCGTCGAGGTTGAAGAAGCGATTGATGACGAGATTGTTCTCGCCGAGGATGCGCGTGTTCATGCGCTCGCGGAACTGCCGGAACTCGGCGAGGGCGGCACTTTCGGCGGGCGTGGCGTGATCGTGCGGCGGGCCGAGGGCGGTCGTGTCGGACATGGTGGTCGCCTGGCCGTCAGAACTTGTAGTTGCGCAGCGTCTTGAGCGCGGTCTCGAGCGCGGCCCGCTGCTGATCGGTGGGCGAGTTGGCCCACAGTTCCTCGTACGCGCCGATGGCCATGGCAAGCGCTTCGCGATCGTGTTCGCTGGCCGCCAGCGAGGCGGCGTTGTCGGCCAGGGCGGCCTTGGCGAGCATGTCGGAGGGGAAGCGCTGCGTGACCTGGAGCCAGCGGATGGTGCGGTCGCGCTGGTTGGACTCCGTGAGCGCCCACATGTGCCAGGCGCCGCGGTTGTCGGGATCGGCGGCGAGGGCGCGGCTGGCCAGTTCGCCCACCAGTTCGGGGCCACGGCCGGAGAGCCAGTAGGCGTTGGCGAGGATGACGAGCGCCCGGGCGTTGGTGGGCTGCTCGTCGACGACGCGCTCGTAGAGCGGCCCGGCCACTTCGGGCATGTGGAGCCAGGCTTCGGCGGCGGCGACGAGCGCGTCGGGGGTGGCGTGCTCGCGCAGGCGATGCAGGCGTTCCATCAGCGCCCCGATGTTTCCGGACGCTTCGTAGGCCGCCACGGCGTCGGCGAGGGCGGCGGGCAGGTCGACAGGAGGAGCAATCATCTCGGGAAAGGTAGACGGGGCGGGAAGCCAACCGTGACCATCCGGTAGCCGGCAGAGGGTTGCGCGAACGGCCAAGGCTCGCAATACTCACGGGAACTCGAAGGAGTACCTGACGCTGGGGCGCCTGCAATGAACGCCTCGGCTGGGCCGACAGCGGCCCGTTCGAGAGACCGGGGGCACGACCTCCGTGTGTTCCCCCCGGCGGTATCGGTTCCGCGCAGCCGCGGATCCGGCAGTGTGACGGCCCGACCTCCCGTCCTCTTCGTATCTCGCATTCCGTCGTCGCGCAGTTGCGCACCCAGAACCCGGTTCCGGGTTTTGTACCCCCCGGCCATGGCTGGTGCTGCCCTTCTGTCGGGCACCCGCCGAGGCTGCGCGTCGTCCGTTCGGACGCACGCCTTCAGTACCACTCGCAGTAGTCGAATGACCGAACCGAAACGACCTGCCCGCCGCCCACGCACGCGGCCGACCCCCGAGTCCGTCGGGGACGACAATCCGTACCTCGACGCCCCCGCAGCCCGGGGGCCGAAAGACGCGCCGCCCCCGGCGGCCGATGGCGGTGAGGCGACGGCGAAGCCCAAGCGCCCGCGTCAGCCCCGCAAGCCCAAGACCGAGGCCGCAGCCGAAAGCCCGGTCGTGGAAAGCCGTCCCGCCGATACACTGCGCGCCGAGAGCCAGCCGCCGGTAGCACGGGCGGTCCGCGAACCGCGAGAGCCGCGCGCCGAGCCGCGCGCCGAGCCGCGCGCCGAGCCGCGGGCGGAACCGCGTCCGGAGCCTCGCGCGGAAGCGCGCGAACCGCGCGCCGAAGTATTCGCGCCCCCCATCTATGACCCGGCTGAGCGCGCGCCGGCGGATCAGCGTGGGCGTGTCGAAAGCCCCAACCGGTACGACCGGGCGTTCGATCGCACCGACGGCCCGGAGCGTACGGAGCGCCCGGACCGGCCCGAGCGTGGCGACCGACCGGAGCGGCCGTTCAATGAACGCCGCGAGCGTGGCGGTCGCCGCCGCGGCCGGAACCGTGGAGACCGTGGAGACCGTGGAGACCGCAGCGAACGGGCCGAGCGACCGGACCGGCCGGAACGTCCGGAGCGGGGCCCGGTGATGGATCGCCTGGCGCCCGACACCGCCAGAGGCGACCGGTTCGATGGCCAGGAACGCGGCTTCCGTCGCAATGGACGCCGGGGGCGCAACCGCTTCCGTCGTGGTGGCGGCGCTGACGCACCGGGTGGTGTCGAAGGCGGAGCGGAGCGGGCGCCGATGGCCCCGTCGGCCCCGGTCGCGGTGGAAGGCACCATGGCCGGCTGGTTCGACCCGTCGCGCGATGGCGGCTTCCTCCGGCGCTCGGTGAACAGCTACCTGCCCGACCCCACCGATCCCTTCGTACCGCCGGCGCTGGTGCGGCTGCACCAGCTGCGCCGCGGCGACAAGCTCGATGTCACCTACGGCCGCGACCCGCGCGGTCGCCACGTCGTCGTCGAAGTGCAGCAGCTCAACGACGGCTCGCCGGTGGTGCTGGAGAAGCGCCCCGACTTCAATACGCTCGTGGCCAGCTATCCCGACCGGAAGCTGACGCTCGAGACGGGGCGTCCTGCCAAGACGGGGCCGGAGCTCACGCGCCGCGCCATCGATCTCATCGCCCCGATCGGCTACGGGCAGCGGGCACTCATCGTCGCCCCGGCCCGCGCCGGCAAGACCACGCTCCTGCAGGCCATCGTCGAAGGGGTGGCGGTCAATCATCCCGAGGCGGCGTTGCTGGTGCTGCTCGTGGACGAGCGCCCCGAGGAAGTGAGCGAAATGATTACGTGGGGCTACGGCGAGGTGGTCGCCTCCAGCTTCGACATGCCGCCCAAGCGCCACGTGGAAGTGGCGGAAATGACGCTCGAGCGGGCGCGGCGCATGGTGGAACAGGGTAAGGATGTCGTCATCGTACTCGACTCGATCACCCGCCTCGCCCGGGCCCACAACACGGTGGACCGTGGCACCGGACGCACCATGTCCGGCGGTCTCGACGCCACCGCCATGCAGAAGCCCAAGGCCTTCTTCGGCTCGGCGCGCATGATCGCCCCGCAGCACGGGGGCGGCTCGCTCACCATCATCGCCACGGCGCTGGTGGAGACGGGCTCGCGCATGGACGACGTGATCTTCGAGGAGTTCAAGGGCACCGGCAACTGCGAGATCAAGCTCGATCGCTCGCTGGCGGACCGTCGCATCTTCCCGGCCTTCGACATCGCCACCAGCGGCACACGCCGCGAAGAGAAACTCTACCGCCCCGACCAGCTCGAAAAGGTGCACCTGCTGCGCCGCGGCCTGCACCAGCTGCCGCCGCAGGCTGGCATGGAGTGGCTCATCAAGCGCATCGCGGCCACGAGCAACAACGATTCCCTGCTCGACGGGCTCTGAACCGCCGGGCGGCCTGCGCCGCACGACATCCACACAACGGGGGCACCGACCATCGGTGCCCCCGTTGTGCGTTGGTCCCCGGAATCGCCCGTGAGGTGATGATCGTGCCGGGAGTGTGACGGCGTGCGTTGAGGACTCAAGTCCAACGTCGTCGCCCCCGATACCAAACATCGAGTTGTTTCGAGCGACGTTGTCCGAGCGCGCAAACTCACGCCCAGCGATCTCCCCATGTTTCGTTCCCTGTCATTGAAGGCCAAGATCCTCGCCCTCCCGGTTGTTGCCGGGCTCGGCTTCGTCACCACCCTGGCCACCACGACCGTGCTCGGTCGTCGCGCCAAGGCTGAACTGACGACCATCAGCACCGGCTACTCACCGGCGCTCGAGCAGAAGCGCCGACAGCTGGCTGTGCTGGAGACCTATCAGCGCGCCCTGCGTGATGCGGTCGGGGCGAGTGACACCGCCGCCATCACCACCGCCGATGCGATGATCGCGCAGTACGTCGCGATCGGTGATTCGCTGGCGAAGAACCCGACGACGGACTCAGCGTCGGTCGCGGCGAACAATGCAGCATTCGCGTCGTACGCCGAGTCGGCGAAGGCGGCGAGTGCGGGCATGATCACCGGCACGATGGAAGACCTGATGGGTGGGATGACGGCGGTCAAGGAGAAGTACTCCGGAATGTCGAGCGCCCTCCAGAAGCAGATCGGCGAGCAGGAAACGGCGATCACCGCGGCCTTCGCGTCGGCGGACCGCCTGCAGAGCTTTCAGCTCTACGTGACCACGGGTGTTCTCGTCGTGGCCCTGACGCTCCTCGGGTTCCTCGCGTGGGGCACACTGACCAGCATCATCGGCGCCATGCGTCTGCTGTCGGACACGGGGCGCGATATTGCGCGCGGCAAGATCGATCTCACGGTCGACCTGCATTCGAAGGACGAGATCGGCGATCTCGCCGAGGCCTTCCGGGGCATGCTCGAGTACATCGGCGGCGTGGCGCGGGCGGCCGATCGGCTGGCCGCCGGCGACCTGAGCTCGACCGTGGCGGAACGCAGTGAACACGACGAACTCTCGCGCAACATCAACGGCGCCACGGTGACGCTGCGCGGGGTCACGGGCGAGATCAACTCCATCATCGCGGCAGCGCAGGCCGGCGAGCTGTCGAAGCGCGGTCACCCCGAGCGTTTCCGTGGTGCCTACGCGGAGCTGGTGACCGGCACCAACGCCATGCTGAATGCCGTCATCGAGCCGGTCAACGAAGCCAAGGACGTGCTGGCCCGGGTGGCCGCGAAGGATCTCTCGGCGCGTGTGCGTGGCAACTATGCTGGTGAGCATGCGGCGATCAAGGAGTCGCTCAATCTCGCCCTCGAGAACCTGACCGAAGTGTTCGCCACCATGACGACGGCCATCTCGCAGGTGAACTCGGCGGCGCGCGAGATCGGCGACGGCAGCCAGGAGCTGGCGAGCGGTGCGGCCGATCAGGCCGGTGCCATCGACCAGGTGTCGAACCGCATCACCGCGGTGGACGAGCGGACGCGGGCCAACGCGGCGGACGCCGCCGAAGCGCGCGCGGCGATGGACAAGGCCACGCAAACCACCGAGCAGGGCGTGGAGCGCATGACGGCCCTCGCCGAGGCGGTGGCCGAGATCAAGAAGTCGGCCGACTCCACGGCCAAGATCGTGAAGACCATCGACGAGATCGCCTTCCAGACCAACCTGCTGGCGCTGAACGCGGCGGTGGAAGCGGCGCGCGCCGGCGATGCGGGCAAGGGCTTCGCGGTGGTGGCCGACGAAGTGCGCAGCCTGGCCATCCGGGCCTCGGAGGCGTCGCGCAACACCGCCACGCTCATCGAGGAGTCGGTGCACAAGGCCGAAACGGGCGTGAAGCTCAACGAGGCGGTCACGCGCCGCCTCGAGGAGATCCGCACCGGCGTACAGCGCGCCTCGACGATCATGACCAACATCGCCGAAGGGGCGGTGGAGCAGGAGAAGGAGCTCGCCGAGGTCACCGCCGCCATGACGCAGATCAGCGGCCTGACGCAGCGCACCGCAGCCAACGCCGAGGAATCGGCGAGCGCCGCTGCCGAGCTGTCGGCGCAGGCGGCCGAGATGCAGGAACTGGCGTCGCAGTTCGACCTGGGCAGCCGCTTGACCGGCAGCCGGTCGGCAAGCGAGGCGCCAGCGGCCACGCGCCGCAGCGCACCGGCCCGTTCGGCGGGCAAGCCGTCGCCCCGTGGTGGCAGCAAGGCCGGCAGCAAGGCGGGCACTACCGCCCGTCCCGCCGCACGTCCCGCCGCCCGGACCGCGGCTGCGGCCACCGCAGCAAGCGACGATGTGTTTCCGAATGCCTCGGCGCTGATCCCGTTCGACGAGGATGATGCGTCGGACGACACGCTCGGCTCATTCTGAGCCACCCTGAAGGACCATTTCACACGGCGATGCGGTCATGCCGTTCCCGAGGTTTCCTGACTTGTCGACATACACCATGACGCGTTACACCGTGGTACGCAGCCTTGCGTACCTCACCCTGGCCACGGCCCCGCTGACTGTGGCCGCGCAGGACGACCGACTCAGCATTCACGGTTCGGCCACGCTGGCCTACACCAAGTCCGACCGGCTGCCACTCAACGGTATCACGAAGGACGGCACGTCCGACTACCGGATTCTCGCCCTGCAGTTCGGCTACAAGGTCTCGGATAGGGATCGTGTGGTCACCCAGCTGCTTCACCGCAAGAACGGCATGAGCCCGCTGAACGCCGTGACACCCGTCATCGACCCGGTGTGGGCGTTCTACGAACACCGCTTCGAAAACGGCCTCGTGGCCAAGGTGGGGCGCAACCCGCTCCCGCGCGGCATCTTCAACGAGATCCGCTACATCGGTACCCTGCTGCCGCTCTATCGCGTGGGCAACGCCGTGTATGGCGAGACACTCGAGTTCGTGGACGGCGTCGTGCTCCGCAAACCGTTCGAGCTGGGCGGTGACTGGAAGCTCGACGTGACCGCCTTCGGCGGCGGGTACGACCTCAAGG
>JBEILM010000134.1:0-10260 GCA_040379205.1 Gemmatimonas sp. | reverse complement strand
TTGAGCACGGGCAGTGCGCCCGGCAGGCCGAGGCACAGCGGGCAGGTGTGCGCGTTCGGCGCTTCACCGAACGAGGTCGCGCAGCCGCAGAAGATCTTGCTGCGGGTCTTGAGCTGGCAGTGGACCTCGAGGCCGATGACGAGTTCCCATGGAGACGACGCGTTCACCGGTGTGCCTCCGCCCCAAGAACCGTTTCGAGCGCGGCCGCCACCCGCACCATGGTGGCTTCATCGAAGTGTGCAGCCATCAGTTGACCGCCCACCGGCAACCCGTCCACGCGCCCGATGGGCTGCGACATGGCTGGAATCCCCGCGAGGTTGGCGGTCACGGTGAAGATGTCGCTCAGATACATCTCGTACGGATCGGAGACGGCGCCCAGGGGGAAAGCCGTGGACGGGGCCGTGGGGGTGAACAGGAGATGCACCCCACTGGCGAAGGTCTCTGTGAACTCGTGCGCGATCGCAGCGCGCACGGCCTGCGCGCGTCGGTAGTACGCATCGTAGTAGCCGGCGCTCAGCACGTACGTCCCCAGCAGGATGCGCCGCAGGACTTCGGGCCCGAATCCGTGGCTGCGCGTGGATTCGTACATCGCCCCCAGGTCACGCGCGTCGGCCCGGGTTCCGTACCGCACACCATCGTAACGGGCGAGGTTGCTCGACGCCTCGGCCGGCGCGAGCACGTAGTACACGGGAATGGCCAGGTCGGTGCTGGGGAGCGACACCTCACGAATCTCGGCCCCCAACGCCGCCAGCGTCTCGAGCGCGCGCGCACAGACGGCGGCGATGCGCGGATCGAGCGATGCCGGGAAGTACTCGACCGGTCGCCCGATGACGAGCCCGGCGAGCGGGCGCGACCCATCCACCGGACCGGGTACGAGCGACGGCACCGGCCGATCGGTGCTGGTCGCATCGTGCGGATCGTGACCGGCGATGATCTGCAAGCCGAGTGCCGCCTCAGGGACGGTGGCGCCGAAGACTCCCACATGGTCGAGTGAGGACGCATAGGCGACGAGGCCATAGCGGCTCACACGGCCATAGGTGGGCTTGATGCCGACGACGCCGCAGAATGCTGCCGGCTGACGCACCGATCCGCCCGTCTCCGAGCCCAGCGCGAGCCTGACCACGCCGGCACCGACCGCCGCCGCGGATCCGCCGGACGAGCCACCGGGCACGCGCGTCGGATCGATCGGATTGCGGGTCGGTCCGAAGGCGCTGTTCTCAGTGGACGAGCCCATCGCGAACTCGTCCATGTTCGTCTTCCCGACAATGAGCGCCCCCGCCTCACGCAGCCGGCGCACCGCCGTCGCCTCGAAGGGACTCACGTACCCTTCCAGCAGGCGTGAGGCGCAGGTGGTGGGCAGGCCGTGCGTGGCAAGATTGTCCTTGATGGCCACCGGCACGCCCGCCAGCACTCCATCTGGACTGGCGCACACCGCTTCCCGATCGGTGGACAGGAAGGCGTTCAGCCCCTCGGCACCCGCATTCACGGCATCGAATCGCGTCCATGTCGCGGCCAGATCGTGGGCCTGCAACCGTGCCCGCGCATCGTGCATGGCGCTCATGCCACCCCCTCGTCGTCATCGGCCGTGGCGCCCTGCGCGCCATGGGTCACGAGCCTGGGCACGAGAAAGAACCCGTCACGCATGGCAGGCGCAAACGCCTCGCGCGGACGCTGCAATGTGTCGGCGGGGGCGGCGTCGTCACGCAGCGGCGTCGCCTCGATGTCCCCACGCGACGAACGCGGCGCCAGTTCCACGCGCTGCAGCACCTCCATGTGATCGAGGATGCCATTCAGTTCGCGGACCAGCGTCGGAATGTGCGCCGCGTCGAGCCCCACGCGCGCCAGTCGCGCCACGTGGCGCACGTCCTCAGGCGAAACCGACATCACTCCCACCCGCGTTCGAGTTTGGCCTGCGCGAGGACGAGCGTCTTGCGCCCGACTGCCGCGTCGTCGAAATCGATCCGCACCTTGGCGTCCCGCCCGCTGCCGGTCAGCTCGGCAATGGTGCCGGTACCGAACTTGGCGTGCTTCACACGCTCACCGGGCCGGAACATCGGCGCATCCTGCGACTCGTCTTCGGGCTCGGGAAGACGCTCACGGCGATTCGGGGCGCTGAAGCCGCCGACGGGCGCCCTGCCGAAGGGGATGTCCCCCTTGCTGGCCCCGGTGCCGAAGTTCGACGATCCGTAGCCGGAGGATCCGTATGGTCCCGCTGGACGGCGCGCGGCGCCGCTGGCTCCCGCGTTGCCGCCGGCGTAGCTGCTGCGGCCCCAACTGCTGTCCCCGTCCCGGGGAGCGCCGCCGTATCCCCCGCCGCCAAAGGCGCCGCGTCCTTCGGCCCGCGCGCGGGACGTCTTGCCGCGCTCGGCCAGCGACGGCGTGATGACCTTGAGGAAGCGTGACGGCATGGCGAGCATGAACTCGCCGTTGCGGCGGCGCTGCTCGGCACAGGTGAGGTACAGCTTCTCCTCGGCGCGTGTGATGCCGACGTAGAACAGCCGCCGCTCCTCCTCGAGCTGACTCGGGTCCTCGGCGGCGCGGGCCAACGGAAAGAGACCGTCCTCCAGTCCGCAGACGAACACCAGCGGGAACTCGAGGCCCTTGGCATTGTGCATCGTCATGCAGGTCACGGCATCGGCATTCGGGTCGAGCTTGTCGATGCCCGCCACCAGCGTGGATGACTGCAGGAAGTGATCGAGCGGCGTGAGCCCCACCTCACCACCCTCGTCCGCCACCACTTCGGCCGCGCCGGCGATGAGTTCCCGCACGTTGTCGATGCGCTCGATACCTTCGGGGCCTTCCGCGCGGAGGTGATCGGCATAGCGGATGGCCTGCACGAGGTCGCGCAGCAGTTCATCGACGGCGGCGTCAACGGCCGCGCTGCGCAGCCGCTGCACGAGCGCCACGAACTCCCCGAGCGCCGTGCGGGCCGCCGGGCGCAGATCGGCCAGGACGTCCGTGCGCGCGGCCATCTCGAGCATCGGCCGCCCCTCGCCCTGGGCCCGCTCCGCCAGCACCGCGAGCGTCGCATCACCGAGACCACGCTTGGGGACGTTCACGGCGCGGCGAAACGCCTCGTCGTCGGCCGGGTTGGCGACCAGCTTGAGATACGCCATGAGGTCGCGAATCTCGCGGCGATCGTAGAAGCGCACGGCACCGACGAGCCGATACGGTATGCTGCGCCGGCGGAATGCGTCTTCAATGGCGCGGCTCTGCGCGTTGGTACGATAGAGCACTGCACAGTCGCGTCGAGACAGATCCGACTTCGCCATGCGCGTCAAGATGGTATCGGCGATGAAGTCGGCCTCGTCCCGCTCGTCGAGCGTCTCGATGAGCGTCACCGGCTCGCCCGCGGGGCGGGTGGCGCGCAACGTCTTGCCGCGCCGCTCGGTGTTCTCGGCGATCACCGCGTTGGCGAGCGCGAGCACGTTGGGGGTGGAGCGGTAGTTCTCCTCCAGCCGCACGATGCGCGCGCCGGGGAAGTCGCGCTCGAAGTCGAGGATGTTGCGGATGTCGGCGCCGCGCCAGCCGTAGATGGACTGGTCGTCGTCGCCCACCACCATGACGTTACGGTGCCCGCCTCCGATGAGTTGCACGAAGCGGTACTGCGCCGCATTCGTGTCCTGGTACTCGTCGACGAGGAGGTAGTGGAAGCGCCGCTGGTAGTGCGACCGCAACACCTCGTCCATCTCGAGCGCGCGCACGGGCAGCACGAGCAGGTCGTCGAAGGTGACCGCATTGGCTTGCTGGAGCGCCGACTCCAGATCGGTGTACACGCCGGCCACGGCGGTGGCGAAGGTGTCGCGCGCGGTGCGCGCGTACTCGGTCGGCGAGACCAACGCATTCTTCGCGCTGGAGATGGCGCCAAGAATGGCCTTGGGAGCGAACTGCGTGGGGCTGAGCTTGCGCCGCTCCATGACGCGCCTCACGGCACCGATGGTGTCGTCTTCGTCGTAGATCGTGAAATTCTGCTCGCGACCGACCAGCGGCGCGACGCCGCGCAGCATACGCGCCCCGAGGGCATGGAACGTGCCGCACCACATGCCCTTGGGTTCGTGTCCGAGGAACTTCGCGATGCGTTCACGCATCTCCCCGGCCGCCTTGTTGGTGAAGGTGACGGCGAGAATCTCGTGGGGGGCCACCCCCCGGGCGCCGATGAGGCGCGCAATGCGGGTGGTGAGCACGCGCGTCTTGCCGGAGCCGGCACCGGCGAGCACCAGCGCCGGCCCTTCGTCGTGAAACACGGCCTCCCGCTGTCCCGGATTGAGGCCGCGGGTCAACGCCTCGAGGTCAAGTGCCGGCGCCGCCTGCACGGCATCGAAAAGAGAGCCGGTCCATCCCGTCGTCGTCATCCGGACAAGATAATGTCGAATGCCGCACCGCGGTTGGTGTCGGCGAGCACGAGGCGGCCGTCGTGGTTCTCCTCGATGATGCGACGCGCCAGCGACAACCCGATGCCCCACCCGCGGTCCTTGGTGGAGAATCCCGCATCGAAGATGCGCTTGCGCAGATGCCGCGGCACCCCGGGGCCGTCGTCCTGCACCCGGATGCGGACGCCGCCTTCGGCGGTCGGGTTCGCCGACACCACCACCTCGCCGTTCCGTCCGCCAAGGGCGTCCATGGCGTTCTTGATCAGCACCTCGAGGACCCATTCCAGCAGCACCTGGTCACCTTGCGTCACGACCGGCTCGTCCGGATGTTCGCTGCGCACGCGCACCGTGCGCGCGAGGGTGGGCGCCCGCACCGCGAAATACTCGGCCAGCCGGTCCACCAGCGCCGCGCAGTCCACGGGCTCGCGGCGCGGCGGACGGCCGATGCGTTCGAAGCGGTGCGACACCCGCTCCAGGCGCTGCAGGTCCTGTCCCATCGCTTCCACGGCGCGGGTGGACGACGTACCGGTCACGGTGTCCTGCAGCAGCTCGATCCAGCCCGCCATGGCCGACAGTGGCGTGCCCAGCTGGTGCGCGGCTTCGCGGGCCATGCCGGCCCACACCTTTTCGCGTTCGGCGCGGCCGCGCTCGACCAGCGCATAGAGGCCGAAGCCCAGCAGCAGCACGATCCCGATGGCCTGCAGCGCCGGAATCACACGGAGTCCGGCCACCACGGCGCTGTCCCCGTAGTGCACGGCACCGACCGCCGGCTCGACGATGGGCGCGTTGCGTCGATCGAGATCGCGCACGTAGGCGCGAAGGGCCACGGAGTCCGCCTCGAGCCCCTCCGGGATGTTGGCGCTCGCCGAGACGCGCCCCGTGCGATCGGTGAGGACCAGCGGCAGCCCCGACTCGCGGATCTGCCGCGACAACTCCAGCAGGACCACAGTCGGATCGGCCGTGGTGCTGGTGTCCTGCAGCGCTTCGTAGATGCGCGCGTACATGCGCCCCTGGCTCGCCGCCGCGCCGCGCAGCTGCGAGACCACGTGCTGCATGTACCCCACGTACCAGGCAAGCAGCCCGAGCACGCCCAGTACCATCACGAACACCGGCCACCGGCGACGTCGCATGCGGTACGGGCGGGGCGTGGAGGGATTCAGCGTATCAGCGCTCGATCAACGCAGCTCGGCGCGTCCGACATACGACTGCAACGCCTCGGGGATGCACACCGATCCATCGGCCTGCTGATGGTGCTCAAGCAGGCTGGCGATGATGCGCGAGAAGGCGAGTGCCGACCCGTTCAGCGTGTGCACGAAGCGCGGCTTCTCGCCCGGTGCTGGCCGATAGCGGATATTGGCCCGTCGTGCCTGGAAGTCGGTAAACACACTGCAGCTCGACACCTCCAGCCACTTGCCGACCGCCGGCGCGAATACTTCGAGGTCGTAGGTCATCGCACTCGAGAAGCCGGTGTCACCGGCGGCGAGCAGCACGCGGCGGTACGGCAGCTCGAGACGCTCCAGCACGGCTTCGGCGTGGGCGGTGAGCAGTTCGAGCTGCTGGCGCGAATCCTCGGGCGTCGCGTAGCGTACCAGCTCCACCTTGTCGAACTGGTGCACCCGTAGCAGCCCCCGCGTGTCCTTGCCCGCCGATCCCGCCTCGCGTCGGAAGCAGGCACTGTACCCGCACAACCCCATCGGCAGATCGGACACCTCGAGGATCTCGTCCCGATAGAGATTCGTGACCGGCACCTCGGCCGTGGGGATGAGGAACAGCTCGTCGGAGGGGACCGCGTACATGTCCTCCTCGAACTTCGGCAGCTGTCCCGTGCCGGTCATGCTCGCCCGATTCACCACCAGCGGGACCCACGCCTCCTGATACCCATGCTGCTCGGTGTGCAGATCGAGCATCATGTTCATGAGCGCGCGCACGAGCTTGGCGCCGGCGTTGCGATAGACAATGAAGCCCGAACCGGCGACCTTGGCCCCGCGCGGCAGGTCGAGGATGCCCAGCGACGCCCCAAGATCCCAGTGCGGCACGAGCGTGGCGCCATCGGCGCGCGGCGTTCCCCACGACTTCACCACGGTGTTGAGCGACTCGTCGCCCTCCGGCACCTCGGGCAGCGTGATGTTGGGCAACTCGTACAGCATGGCCTGCACCGCCGCCTCGGCCTCATTGCGCCGCTGCTCGAGGCCGCTGATCTGCGCGCCGATGGCCCGCCCCTCGTCGATCAGCGCCGTCGCATCCTCTCCCGTCTTGCGTCGCTGGGCCACCTCCTGCGTGACCTTGTTGCGCCGGGCCTGCTGCGCTTCCAGCTCGGTGATGGCGGTGCGACGCTCCCGTTCCAGGGACTCCGCGCGGTCGAGCAACGGCTGGAGTTCGGCGAGTTTGCCGCGACGGCGCATGCCCTCGCGCAGATGGTCGAGCTGGTCGCGCAACAGGCGAATATCGTGCATACGGGGTCAGTTCCTGGGGAGGCCTTCGGTCAGCGCGCGGTAGCCGCAGTTGCGGTTCACGAGGGACCGCACCACGAGCCGGCGCTCGGACACCACGACGCTGTCGACGACCAGCTTGGCGTAGAAGGGGTCGCCAAGAAAGCAGCCGGAGCCCGGCAGCTGGACCACGACGGTCTGGCCCGCGGCGACCACCAGCGTGGTGTCGTTGATGAAGCCGCGGGTCGGGGCGAGCTCGAGCGCCGTGAAGGCGGCGTCGGAGCGCTGCAACCCGATGACCGGCGCACCGGCCGGCGGCAACGGCACCACGACCCGCACGGGAATGATGGCGACGCGGTTGTCCGTGGTGATGTCGAACGCCACGTCGAAGTTCACCGAGCCGTTGGAGAGCACCTGCGGCCGCGCGAGCGTTTCGGTGGTGAACCGGTAGGCTGCGGGCAGCGCTGCCGGCGACCCGGTCAGCGCGAACACGCTGAAGGTGCGCGTCGTGTTTTCCGCGTTCGCGGGCGACAGCAGGTTGTTGCCGTCACCACAGGCGCTCGAACTGCCCACCGTGACGAGCAGGGCCAGAAACAACAGGGCGCGCCGAGCAGAGCGGGGCGCGCCGATCGGGCGTGCAGAGAGGGGATACCCCATGACGGATTTACGAGGGAGAACCGGGGGTTCGACTGTAGTGGAGGTTACCGCTCAACTCCATTCCGGGCAAGCGGTTCGGCATCGTTTCGTCGCTTGACTTCACCCCGCGCGGCACGCAGCGTTCCGCCATGCCCACCATTCGAGATCTCGTGAGCGCGCTGCGGCGCCGCGACGGCGTCGACGCGGCCCTCGTGGTCGGTCGCGATGGCCTCCTGATCGACGGCGACACGAGCGGCCCGCTCGACCCGGACGGGCTGGCCGCCTATGTGCCGCCCATGGCCCTCGCCGCCGCCGAGATGGGGCTGGCGGCGCAGCGTGGCGCCTTCGGCCTGATGGTCCTCGAGTATACCGGCGGATCGGTCGTAGTGGCCTCCCTTTCGGCAGACGCCTACCTGCTGGTCCTGCTGCAGCCGCATGCCAACCTGGCGTCGCTGCTGTTCGAACTGCGCCGCCATCGCGCGCAAATCTCGGCGCTCGTCTGATTGCCGGCGACGAGGCCTCGGTGCCCGCAGCTCCCGGCGTCGGCGCCACGGTGCTGGTGGTCGATGACGAACCCCACATCGGCCGCATTATCCGGACGCGATTGGAGCAGGACGGCTTCCATGTCCTCCTGGCCGAAAGCGGCGCCGACGCGCTCGAGGTGGCGGCCAGGACGCCGCGGCTGGCGTTGCTGGTGCTCGACCTCATGCTCCCCGGCATGTCCGGAGTCGACCTGCTGCGCGTGCTCCGCGCCGACCCGCGATGGGCCACCCTGCCCTGCATCGTATTGACGGCCGCCGGCCAGGATGATCAGCTGCGGGCGGTGGACTCCCTCGGGGTCTCCGAGATCATGACCAAGCCGTTCAGCCCCCGCCGATTGCTGTCCCGTGTGCAGGAATACGCGACCGATGCAGGCTCCCAGTCGGTATCGCCCCCCTCCTCTCCTCCTCTCTGATCGCCACGGCTCATGGTTCGCTGGAATGTTGTGCTCGCAGGTGGCGTCGGCTCACGGTTCTGGCCGCTGTCCACGCCCGATCGGCCCAAGCAGCTCCTGCCGCTCGTGACCGACGCGCCGATGCTGCGGGACAGCCTCGATCGCCTGAGGCCATCAGCGCCCCCCGAGCGCACACTGGTGCTGACGAACGCCTCCCTTCGCGAGGCGGTGCTGGCCCTCGAGCCCGACCTGCCGCCGGCCAACGTCATCGCCGAACCGCGTCCAGCCGGCACCTGCGCCGCCCTGGCCTGGGCGGCGCGCGCCATCGCCGCGCAGTCCGGCCCGGATGCCGTGATGGTGTGCGTGCACGCCGACTGGGCCATCGCCGATGTCGCGGGGTTCCGCGACACGCTCGACCACGCCGCCCGCGTAGCCTTCGAGCGACAGGCGCTGGTGACGGTGGGCATCGTGCCGTCGCGCCCGGATCCGGGGTTCGGGTACATCCAGCCGGGCCACCCGGTCACCGGCGACATCCGGCACGTGGCCCGGTTCGCCGAGAAGCCGGATCGGGCAACGGCGGAGCGCATGGTGGCCGAGGGGTACTTCTGGAACTCGGGCATTTTCGCGTGGCGCGTGGGCGATCTGCTCGAGGAGATCGCGGCTCACACGCCGGAGGTGCAGCCGGCGCTGGAATCGGCGGGCGATGATCTCGAACAGTTCTTCTCCACGGTTCGCTCCATCGCCATCGATGTCGGCGTGTTGGAGCGGAGCGCACGAGTGCTCGTGGTGCCGGGACAGTTCGGCTGGGACGATGTCGGCACGTGGGCGGCGCTGCACCGGGTGCGCGCGCGTGATGCCCAGGACAACGCGATGCTTGGCCCGTCGTTCGCCCTGCAGTCCACCGGCAACGTGGTCCATGCCGAGGCGACGCAGGTCGTGCTCTATGGCGTGCACGATCTTGTGGTGGTGGCTCGCGACGGTCTGGTCATGGTGACCACGCGCAACATGGCCGCCGACCTCAAGACCCTGCTCGATGCCCTGCCGCCGGAGGTGCGCGACCGATGATCGTCCTCTACGACGACCGCCGGGCCCGCCAGTTCGAACCGTTCGCCACCACCCGGCCCCTGGGTGAGATGCGCGCCGGGGCGCTGCTCATTCGCGAGCGATGGCAGCACATCCTTGGTGCACAGGAAACGGTGTTCGTTTCCGGCGCGCACCTCGACGGCTTCGCCGAGTTCGACGCGCCACCGTCTGCCCAGGGCGAGATTCCGGCCGGCAGCTGGATCGTCAACACCCGCGCCCTGCCCGCGCTCGACACCCGCATCGGCGCGGCGTCGGCCATCCTGCTTGGCAACGAAGTCGCGGCGGCCCGTCTCGCCGCCCCGCTGGCGGTGGAATCGCTGCGTGCCGGCAGCTACGCACTCGACCGCGCCGTGCCCGCCAGCGGCAGCCTGCTGCCGGCCTCCGGCCCCTGGCTGCGCGAAGTGTGGGACCTGATCGGCACCCTCGGGACCCTGCTGTTGGCGGACATTCCCGTCGTGGCCCACGCGCTGGGCATCGCGCCGGGACTGCCTGACCACACCGCCGGAGCGACTGCTCCCGTCCACCTCGGCACCCATCCCGTGTTCGTGGAGGCCGGCGCCGCCATCGAGCCGCTCACGGTGCTCGACGCCAGTGCCGGCCCTATTCTCGTGCGCCGCGGCGCCACGGTGCAGGCCTTCACGCGCATCATCGGCCCGTGCTATATCGGCGTGGACTCGACGGTGACCGCCGACCGCATCGCTGGCAGCTCCATCGGCGACACCTGCCGCGTGCACGGAGAACTGTCGACCTCGATCTTCGTGGGCCACGCCAACAAGGGGCACGACGGGTTTGTGGGGCACTCGGTGCT
>JBEILM010000133.1:0-10316 GCA_040379205.1 Gemmatimonas sp. | reverse complement strand
CCGGGGCAACGACGCGCGGCATTCGGCTCGCCTTCATCCAGCCGGGCCAACCGTAACAGCACGCCTACATCGAACGCGATCATCGGACGGTGCGCTACGACTGGCTCGCGCAGACGCTCTTTGACACGATCGCAGCGGTGCCGGAGTCCGCGACGCGCTGGCTCTGGACGTACCACAACGACCGCCCCGATATGGCATGGGGTGGCATCACCCCATCCATGAAGGTGGCACTCGCAGCATAGCTCCACTTCTGGCGCCCCCTACAAGTGGGGGGATTACCGGACTATCTGCGGCGCCACCCCACGCACGACGATGACACGATCGTGGCGCGCTACCGGGCGCAAGTGCCCGAACGCAGTCTGACCGGCAGTTGCCTGTACCACATGGACACCGGGTGCCACCTGCCCCGTGAGCTGCGGAGCGAGATCAGCAACGGGTTCTTCTGTTCGGGCATCGACATGCTCCGCGGGCAGTTCGCCGAGAGCGATTCGATCCGGGCGTACCTGCTGCACCGCGATGGCGACGTGCTCAAGGGCGGGCAGTTCGTGCAGATTGCCGTGCGGCGCGGGTGACCGGCGCCGCGCCCGTCACACCATCCCCTATTGCCCGCCCGAGAGACCGAGGTCCGGCTCGCTGCTCCGCACCATCCTGCTGCTCACGGCCAGCAACGTGTTCATGACGTTTGCGTGGTACAGTCACCTCAAGAACCTGAGCGGCCGTCCGTGGTACATGGCGGCGCTCGTGAGCTGGGGGATCGCCCTGTTCGAGTATCTGCTGCAGGTGCCCGCCAACCGCATCGGCGCGACGACGATGACCCTGCCGCAGCTCAAGATGCTGCAGGAAGCCATCGCGCTCACGGTGTTCGTGCCGTTCGCCGTGTTCTACCTGTACGCAGCCGGTGAAGCTCGATTTCCTGTGGGCCGGGCTGTGCATCCTGGGGGCCCTGTACTTCATGTTTCGCGGCGCAACCTGAGCGTACCGCCCACTGCACTGCCCCTCCCCCCTGACCCCCTCCCCCTGCCCCCTCTTTCTTCACTTGACACCGTTAAGTGAATCGCCTATCCTACCAACCGTGACCACCTCCGCCCTCCGCACCGCCCCGCTCGCCCGCCGGGAACGGCAGAAAGCCGAGACGCGCCAGGCCATCCTGGATGCGGCGCGGAATCTGTTCGTAGCCGAAGGGGTGGAGGCCACCACGATGCGCGGGATCGCGGCCCGGATCGGGTACACGCCCACGGCCATCTACCACCACTTCCGCGACAAGGATGCGCTGATCGTGGAGCTGTGCGTGGCCGATTTCCGGGCCCTCGGGCAGGCCATGTACAAGATCGGCCGGATCGAGGATCCGGTCACGCGGCTGATGCGAATGGGGCAGGCGTACGCCGACTTCGCCTTGAACAATCCGAGCCAGTATCGGTTCATGTTCATGACAGCATTCGATCAGCCAGTCCTCGACGCCGATGGCCACGTGATCAAGATGCCGGATGAGGACGCCTATGCCTTCCTCCTCAGCACGGTCGAGGAAGGGATCGCCTGCGGGGTCTTTCGCCCCGAACTGGCCGACGGGCCGGAGCTGGCCCAGATGTTCTGGGGGAGCATTCACGGCATCGTCTCCCTTTGGTTCACCCACCAGAACGACCCGCACATCATCCTGCGCGACCCGCGCGAAACCATCCGTACCGTCTGCGATGCCCTCATCCGGGGATCCCTCCGCGACTCGGCCTGACCCGTAGCCGGTGCGAAACCGCCTCCCCGGCACCGCGCTTCCCCCCGCTCCTGCCTCACCCGCTGCTCCCCGGGGCGCTTGGGCGCCTATCTCTAGGCCGATTCACCTAACACTGTTCACCCCTCAAGCAATGTTACGGCGACCATCTGTGTTAACGAAATCCTGGAAAATCGCACTCCGCAGCGCCGGGACCGCCACAGCCACGGCCGTGGCCGCCGTCGCCGTGCTGGTGGCCCTTGCCGCCGCAACCGGCTGTGCACAGGCCCAGTCTGCTGCGGCGCCCCCAGCCGCCACCGACGCCCGCGCCCTGCTCGACGGCTACGTCGCCGAAGCCCTCGGCGCCAACCTCGCCATCGCCCAGCAGACCGCTGCCCTCCGGCGCGCCGAGGCGGGGGTGCGCGAAGCCGGCGGCCGCTTCATGCCCAGTCTCGGGGTCAATGCACGCTACTCCGAGTTAAGCGGCGTCGTGAACATCGGCGACTTCATCAACCCGGCCTATGACGCGCTCAATCAGCTCATCGGCCAGCAGCGCTTTCCCACCGACGTCAGCGCCACCCTGCCGTTCCGCCAGGAAACGAAGCTCGACCTCACGCTGCCGCTCTTCAACGACGCGCTCTTCGCCGCCCGCGCCGCGGCCCGCGCCCAGCGCGACCTCGTGGGCAGCACCCGACAGGCCGCCCGCCGACAGCTCGCCGCCGACGTCCAGCAGGCGTGGCTCGGCTACGCCACCGCCGCCCGCGCCGTGGAGGTGTTCGAGGCCACCCTCCCCGTGCTCGACGAGAACCTGCGGGTGAGCGAGCGGCTCATCGGCGCCGGCCAGGCCACCCCCGACGTGCTGCTCCGCGCCCGCGCCGAACGCAGCGATGTGCTGCAGCAGCTTGCCGAGGCGCGCCGCCAGCGCGACGCCGCCCAGCGTGGCTTCAACCTACTGCGCAACCGCGAGCCCGACGCGCCCATCACCCTCGTCAGCGACAGCACGCTGCTCACTGTGCCGTCGTTCGACCGGGCCGCACTCACGGCCCGGGCCCTCGGACGGCGCGAGGAGCTGGCCCAGACGGCCGCCGGCATCACCGCCGCCGCGGCGCAGGAACGCCTGGCCACCGCCGCCTTCCTGCCCAGCCTCACCCTTGCCGCCAGCTACGGCGTGCAGGGCAATCGCTATCGGTTCGATCAGAACAACGACGTCGGGCTCGCCTCGCTCGTGCTGTCGTGGAACCTCTTCAACGGCACGCAGGACGCCGCCCGTCGCGAGCAGGCCCGCGCCGCCCGCGACGAAGCCACGTGGCGCCAGCGCGAAGTGGCGCTGGGGGTGCGCGTGCAGGTGGCCAACGCCATCGACGCCGTGGAAGCCGCGCGCAGCACCCTGACCACCGCCGACGATCGCTTCGCGAGCGCCGAACGCGCCTTCATGCTCGTACAACGGCGCTACGCCGAAGGACTCGCCACTCCCGTGGACTTCCTCGGCGCCCGCGCCGCCTACACCAGCGCCGCGCTCAATCAGGTCATCACGCGCTTCGCCTTCGCCTCTCGTGTCGTCGAGCTCGAGCGCGTCGCCGCCCTGCGCACCCTGGGTGACTGACCATGCCGTCCCTTCCTGCCCCCTCCTGCCTGATCCCCTTCTCCCCGCGTCCCCAGGAAGCCCAAATGTCCACGCCCACCATCCCCCGGCTCGCCCCGCTGTCCATAGTGTTCCTGCTGTTCGCCGCCTGCACCCCGTCCGCCGACAACGCCCCCGAACTGCGCGCGCCGCCGGTCCCCGTCACGCTCGCCGACATCGGCACCGCCAACCCAACCGGCACGGTTGTGGCTACCGGCACCTTCGCGTCGCGCGACGAGATCCCGCTGGCGTTCAAGATCGGCGGGGTGGTGACGCGCGTGCTGGTGGATGCCGGCGCCACCGTGCAGCGCGGGCAGTTGCTTGCCGAACTGGACCTGCGCGAGATCGACGCCGCCGTGCGGAAGGCTGAAGTGGCCGTGGACAAGGCACAGCGTGATCATGCCCGCGTGCAGCGCCTCGCCGCCGACAGCGTGGCGACGCTCGCGCAGCTGCAGGATGCGCAGTCGGCACTCGACGCCGCCCGCGCCGATCAGGCCAGCGCGCGGGTCAACCGCGAGTATGCCGTGATCGAGGCGCCGGAGGCAGGCGTGGTGCAGCAGCGTCTCATCACCCCCGGCAGTCAGGTGGCGCCCGGCTCACCGGCTCTCGTGCTCGGTGGCACGCGCCGCGGGCGGGTGCTGCGCGCCGGCGTGCCCGACCGCGACGCGCTGCGGGTGCGGGTGGGCGACTCCGCCACCGTGCAGTTCGACGCCGTCGGGGCTCGGCGCTATCGTGGCACCGTGGTGCTCATCGGCCGCGCCGCCGATCCGCGAACCGGTACCTACGCCGTGGAGATCCGTCTTGATGCGGCCGACGCGCTGCCGAGCGGGCTGGTGGGCACCGCCACCATCGCCGTTCGTGCGACGCAGCTTGGTGTCGCGGTGCCTGTGGACGCGCTGCTGGAGGCCGACGGCGATTCGGCGACGGTGTACGTGGCGTCCGCCGACGCCGAACCGGTGGCCCAGGTGCACCGCGTGCGTGTGCGCGAGCTGGCCGGCGACCAGGCGACCGTGGACGGCGTGCCGCCCGCCTCCCGGCTCATCACGCGCGGCGCAGCGTACGTGACGCCGGGCGCGCGTCTGCGAGTGGTGACCGCCATGACGCTCGACTCGGCGGCGCCGGGCTCGTCGCGTGTGACGGCCACCCGTGGAGGGCCGCAGCCGTGAAGTGGCTGAGCGGGTTGACCGACTTCGCGGTACGGCGCTGGCAGTTCACTGTCCTGATCTTCCTCATGTTCGCCGCACTGGGGGTGACCAGCTGGCTGTCCATTGCACGCGCCGAGGACCCGGACTTTCCGGTGCCGATCTTCACGGTGATCGCCGTGTATCCGGGCGCCTCGCCGGACGACATGGAGCAGCTGGTGAGCGACCCGATCGAGAAGGAGCTGCAATCGCTGGAGGCAGTGAAGAAGCTGGAGAGCACCAGCTCCGATGGGTTGTCGGTGGTGCGTGTCGAGTTCGAATCGGACGTGGACGCAGACCGCAAGTACGACCAGGTCCTTCGCGAGGTCAACGCCCTGCGGCCGGCACTGCCGGCGTCGCTCCAGCGCCTCGATGTGGAGCGCAACGAGAATTCCGACCAAACCGTTTTCCAGGTGGCCATCGTGGCGCCGACGGCGTCGTGGACGGTGATCGACGATGCCGCGAAGGTCGTCGAGGACGCGCTCGAGCGTGTGCCCGGCGTCAAGCGCGCGGAGCGTGCCGCCGCGCCGCCGCGTGAACTGCAGGTCACGGTGGACCTCGGGCGCCTGGCGCGACTGGGCCTCACGCCGGGGCAGGTGCTGAACGCCATCGGGAGCGACAACACGCAGATTCCCGGTGGGTCGGTCGACGTGGGAACGCGCCGCTACAACGTGGCCACGGGCGGACGCTACAAGGGTACCGCCGACGTCGAGCGCACCGTCATCGCCGGCGCCAACGGTGCGGTGGTGCGGGTGCAGGACGTGGCCACGGTGGCGTGGGGCGATGGAGACGCCGTGCACCTCGCGCGCTACAATGGCCAGCGCGCGATGTGGGTGACCGTGGCGGTGCGAGCGGGGGAGAACGTCTCCACGGTCAAGCGCGCCGTGTGGCGGGAGCTCGACCGGCTCGAGAAATCGCTGCCAGCCGGCGTCACCATGGCGCGCGGTTTCGATCAGTCAGCCAACGTCGACGCACGGCTGCAGCGCCTGGGATGGGACTTCGTCATTGCCATCGGGCTGGTGCTCATCACGCTCCTACCCCTGGGCGTACGCGCCTCGCTGGTCGTCATGATCTCGATTCCCACATCGCTCGCCATCGGCGTGCTGCTGCTGTACGTCACGGGCTACTCCATCAACCAGCTGTCGATCGTCGGGTTCGTGATCGCGCTCGGCCTGCTCGTGGACGACTCGGTGGTGGTGGTGGAAAACATCGCGCGGTTCCTTCGCAGCGGATACTCTCGTACCGCGGCAGCCGTGGAGGCCACCAAGCAGATCGGTGTCGCGGTGCTCGGCGCCACGGCTACGCTCATCTTCGCCTTCCTGCCGCTGCTCTTTCTGCCGGGGCTGGCGGGTCGGTACATCCGGTCACTCCCGCTGGCGGTGGTGTTCGCCGTGCTCGCCTCGTTGTTCGTGTCGCTCACCATCATCCCCTGGCTGGCCAGCCGGATCATGCCGCGGGAGGAAGCGGCCGAAGGCAACCGCGTGCTGCAGTGGTTCGATCGTGGCATCCACCGCACGTACGCGCCCTTGCTGCAGCGCGCCATGGCCTACCCACGCAGTACCCTGGCGCTGTCGTTCGGCCTGGTCTTGGTGAGCATGGCGCTGATCCCGGCCGTGGGCTTCTCGCTGTTCCCCAAGGCGGGCACGCCGCAATACCACGTGGACATCACCACCCCCGAGGGGACGAGCCTCGCCGAGACCGACCGGGCCGTGCGCTATGCGGAGGCGGTGATCGGGGCGCACCCGGACACGCGGGCGATCCTTGCCAACAGCGGCAAGGACAACCCCGTGGTCTACTACAATGTCTTTCAGCGTGCCGAGGCTCCGAACCGGGGGCAGCTCATCGTGCTCTTGCACGACTACCACAACACCCGCACGCCGCTGGTGCTGGACTCGTTGCGGGCGAAGCTGGCGCTCTACCCCGGGGCACGCATCGAGCTCAAGGAGTTCGAGAACGGTCCACCGATCGATGCCCCCATCGCCATGCGGATCGAGGGACCGGATCTCGACACGCTCAGTGCATTGGCGGCCCGCTACGAGGCCGTGTTCGCGAGCACCCCGGGCACGCAGTACGTGAACAATCCCCTGCGCCTGCGGCGGTCGGATCTGCGGGTCGTGGTGGACAAGCAGAAGTCCGGACTGCTCGGTGTGCCGAGCGCCGACGTGGAGCGTACGCTGCGGCTGGGCGTGGCCGGACTCGAGGCGGGCACCATCCGCGCCGACAATGGCGACGAGTACCCCATCACGGTACGCATCGCGCACAATGGCCGGCCATCGCCGGACGCCCTCGACCGGATCTTCGTGGGCAGTGTCTCGGGAGCCATGGTGCCGCTGACGCAGTTCACCAGCACGCGCTTCGCGGCGTCGCCCACCACGATCGATCATCGGGATCGCACACGGGCGGTCACGGTGACCAGCGCCGTGCGCTCAGGCTACAACACCGACGCCGTGACCAAGGTGGTCCTGGCACGCCTCGACTCCATCCCACTCCCCAACGGCTATGTGTTGCGGCCGGCGGGCGAAATCGAGAGCCGTGAGGAGAGCTTCGGCGGTATTGGCGGGGCGATCATCGTGGCGGTGTTCGCCATCCTGGCCATCCTCGTGCTGGAGTTCCGCGACTTCCGCACCACGCTGGTGGTGGCGAGCGTGATTCCGCTCGGTGTGATGGGCGGTATTGTGGCCCTGTTACTGAGCGGCTACACGTTCAGCTTCACGGCGATGATCGGCTTCGTGGCGCTGGTGGGCATCGAGATCAAGACGAGCATCCTGCTGGTGGACTTCACTGACCAGTTGCGTCAAGAGGGTGTCCCACTGGACGAGGCCATCCGCAAGGCAGGGGAAATCCGCTTCCTCCCCATCGTGCTCACGAGCCTCACGGCGATCGGGGGGCTGCTGCCACTGGCGTTTCAGGGGTCGGGGCTCTACTCGCCGCTGGCGTGGGTCATCATCGGTGGGTTGGTGAGCAGCACACTCATCGCGCGTCTTGTCACGCCGGTCATGTACAGGCTGCTGGCGCCGCCGCTGGAGCCGGAGCCGGCGTCGGCGCGGCCGTTCGTGTCAGCGCCCCTCGGGGCACCGGCTGCGGGGCTGGCCGGGCAATGAGATCGCCCTGCGCGTAGCGGGCGCCGTGCTCGCGCACCCACGCGAGCTCCCCTCGGTTTCGATGCCTTCGGCGAGGGCCTCGATGCCGAGGGCGGTGGCGACGTTGAGCAGGTTGGCGGCAATGCGCGCCTTGTACGGATCGCGATCGACGTCCCGGATGAGCTCCATGTCGAGCTTGAGGATATCCGGGCGCAGCAGATGAATGAGGTTGAGCGACGAGTAGCCGGCGCCGACGTCGTCGAGCGCGATGCGGAAGCCGGCCTCGCGGTAGTAATCGAGAATGCGCCGCAGGTGGGTGGGGTCGTGGGCGCGTTCCGTCTCGACGATCGCGAACACCCCCTGGTCGCGGGCCATGCCCGCCTTTTCGATGGCGGCCACGGTGCTGCGCAGGCAGGCCTGCGGATCGTAGATGGCGGTGGGTGCGAAGTTCACGAACAGCGCGCCTTCGAGGCCATGGCCGTGGGCGGCGGCGATCGCCGACCGGCTGGCGGCGAGGTCGAGCTGAAAGAGCAGCCCGGCGCCGCGGGCGCTCTCGAAGAGCAGCGCGATCAGCCAGCCGCCGCGGGCGCGGGTGACGACACGGGACAGCGGTTCCACCCGGGCGAGGTCGGCGGGAACGGGTTCCTGCAACGGCTCGCAGAGCAGCGCGCGGGTGTCCTCCCGTTCGAGGCCCGACAGCGCCGTTTCGAGGGCGATGGCGACACACTCGCCGAGCTGGGCATCCCACCGGAAGCGCAGGCCACCGGCCACGGTGGACTCGGCGGACACGCCATGCTCGCCGAACACGCCGCAGGCCTTGGCGGCGACGAGCTCGGTGGGAAACCAGCAGTGCAGGTCGCGCGTCTCTTCGATCGCTTCGCGCAGCTGTTCACAATGCCGGCACGGGCGCGTTGTCGGTGGGGAGGCCGAAGCCGCCGCCGTGGGGAGTACGTCGCGCGCCATGATGAAGGACCGCGTTCGTTGGACGCGGTCCGTGTCGGTGCATCGTCGCGCCGGCCTTGGCCGTCTTCCCGAAGCCGGTACAAAGCGGCCGACGGGTGCGCTGCGTCACGATTCCGGCAGGGCGGCGAGCCGCTCGCCGAGGGCCGTGAAGCCTCGGGCGGTGGCGAGCATGGCGGGGGTGGTGCCGTCTTCCATGAGGGCATGCACCGCGGCCCCGCGGCCGATGAGGAGGTCGCAGAGCACGTCATCGCCGCGGGAGGCGGCCAGGTGCAGCGGGGTGATGCGGTGGGCGCCCCAGGCGGTGACGTCGGCGCCGGCAAAGATGAGGCGGCGCACGATGGCCGGCCGGGTGGCGCCGGCGAGGGCCGCGTGCAGCGGGGTGTTGCGGGTGGCGTTGGTGGAGTGTGCGTCGAGGGGGGCGCCGTGATCGATGAGCAGGGCGACGGCGTCCTCCTGGCCGAAGAAGGCGGCGAGGTGCAGGGGGGTCCAGCCGTCGCTGCTGCGGCGGACCCGGGCGTCATCGTCGTTCTCGATGGCGGTGCGGAGCGCGTCGAGGTCGCCAAGGGCCGCGGCCTCGCAGGCATCGAGGGGGCGGCCACGGCGAAGCATCGGCGCCAGCTCGGGTGCGCCGACGTAGCAGGCGTTGAGCACCAGCGACTCGCCGCCGGGCGCCCGCATGCCGGCCCGGGCCGGGTCCTCATCGAGCAGTCGGGCAATCGTGACCTGATCACGACTGCGGATGGCGGTGATCAGGGCCTCGGGAGCGGTAGGGACCATGCGGCAATGCTGGGGACGACGGGCGCCGTCGTCAACATGTCGCGCGGGGGGCGTACGGTCGTCTCCCCCGATACCTCGTCGTGACGCGGCCCCCCGGTCGCTGACGTCGGCGGCGGGATATCTTGCCCGCGGATCACCGAACCTTCTTTCGACCTGAGGACCTGGCGTCGATGCGCCCATTCGTATCCCCTCGTGAGGCGGGCCGGCTGCTCGCTCTGAGCCTGCTGGCCCTGCTCGGCGCCTGCCAGCGGCCGTCACCGGCACGGCTGTTCGGTGAGCCCTCGGCCCGCCCGATCGTGATCGCCCATCGCGGGGCCAGCGGTCATCGCCCCGAGCACACGCTGGCCGCCTACACGCTGGCGGTGGAGATGGGGGCCGACTTCATCGAGCCAGACCTCGTGAGCACGAAGGACGGTGTGCTGGTGGCTCGGCACGAGAACGAGATCGGCGGCACCACCGACGTGGCCGCGAAGTTCCCCGAGCGCCGCACGCGCAAGGTGATCGACGCTGATACGCTCGACGGCTGGTTCAGCGAGGATTTCACGCTCGCCGAGCTGAAGACGCTGCGGGCGAAGGAGCGGCTGGCGTTCCGGTCGCATGCGTATGACGGCCAGTTCGCGGTGCCCACGTTCGATGAGGTGCTGGCGTTCGCCGATTCGCTGGGGAAGGCGCGGGGACGGGCCGTGGGGGTGTACCCGGAGACGAAGCATCCCACCTATCATCGCGCCATCGGACTGCCGCTCGAGCCGGCGCTGCTGCGGTCGCTGAAGGCGCGCGGGCTCGATCGTCGCGACGCGCCGGTGTTCATCCAGAGCTTCGAAGTGGGCAACCTCAAGGCGCTGCGTGCCGAGACGCGGGTGCCGCTCGTGCTGCTGCTGGCGGGGCCGTCTGTACCGCACGACCGCGCGCTGGCCGGCGACCGGCGTACGGGCACCCAGTGGGTCACGCCCGCCGGGCTGCAGGAAATCGCCACCTTCGCCGACGCCATCGGG
>JBEILM010000132.1:0-10512 GCA_040379205.1 Gemmatimonas sp. | reverse complement strand
GGTCGCCTGTGCAGTCGTCGGCCGGCGCAGATAACGCGGCGTCACGCGGGCGATGTGCGTCACTTCGGTGTCGCTGCCGACGTCGTGCGACTCGATGAAACTCGACCCCGGGGAGCCCGTCAGGCTATAGAGCCGGTTGTCCGTGCCGAACACCGCAGGCGCCGGAGCGCCGGCCAGCCAGAAGGGCGAGTCGTAGGTGACGGACGGGATCGAGTCGTAGGTGGCGAAGCGCGCCCCGAGGTTGTCGTAGGTCAGCGCGGCCGCGTCGTACTGGATCGCGGCCGTGATGCCGAGGGTGAATTTGCCCCACTGCTGCGTCCGCACGTTGTAGACGACGCAGGCGTTCAGCGTCGCGCTCGTGCCCTGATGGAAGTGCCAATAGATCAGGTCGCGGGCGAGGTCGGCCACGCCGATGATCTCGGAGCGGAACGGGCCGTTTAGGTTCGCAAAGAACCACTCTCGGATAGGCGCGCCGATGGATCGCGGCACCGTGCCGTCGAACACGTAGAAGTCGTCCTGGCCGACGAAATAGTGCAGCGTGTCGGCGACGACGACGGCCTCGTGGCCGGCGCATCCCACGTTGCCCGGGACGCGGGTCCACGACCAGATGACGGGCGGGCCGACGTACCGGCCGATGTACATGCTGTTCTGTTTGTAGGCGATGCAGTCGTTACCCATCGCCCGCAGGCCCCGGATGCTGCCCGGGGTGTCGACGAGGCGACCGTTCGCGCACTGCGTCGTCACGCTCGGCGTCCAGTCGGCTTGATTGAACAGGGCCGAACACCACCATCGGTCGGGGTTGTCGCCGTTGGTGCCGTCCTGCGTGTTCGCGGCCATGACGAAGCCGGCGACGGCCTCTACGATGGCCGCCTGCGGGGCGCCAGCGATGGCAGTGAAGGCGGCGGCCGGGGCGGCCTGCTGGATCGCCTGCGCCTTGTTGGTCGCCAGCACGTTCGCGCCGAAGGTGCAGAAGCGCCAGCGGTTCGAGCCGGTGTAGCCGCCCGCTGCGCTGCGGTCGGTCCAGGTGGTGCCGATGGCCTCGTCGATGCGCGTGGACTGCCCGGCGAAGGTGCGGCGGGTGCCGTCCAGAAGCTGCGCGACGAAGGCGCCGTTCACGGTCGAGCCCAGCGCCGGCAGGCCGGCGTCCTGCGGGCTGTTGGCGGCGGCGAGCCCCTGCGTGGTCGGCACGATGCCGTCGCAGTCGACCACGACGCCGTCGGCGGTCGGGTCAAGGTCCGGGGCGAAGCCGGTCAGCTCACGGCGCACGGAAGTCAGGCCTCGCGCGCTTGCCGTAGCCCGCTCGGGCTCGGTTGTTCTCGTCCTCCACCGCCGCGATCGCGTTGGTGTAGCCCTCGCGCCACACCGGGATGCGGCTGTCGTTCTTCATGTACGGGGCGGCCTCGAGCAGCGTGGCGTAGAGGTAGACGTCCGGGGCTTCGCCGATCAGCCAGTTCGTCGCCGCGGCGATGCTTGGCAGGCGCTGCCAGTAGTTCAGGATGTAGGCGCTGTTGCCGCCGCCCAGCACGCGGAGCGTGTTGCCGTCGATCCAGTAGCCGTAGGGGCCGCTGACGATGGTTTCCTGCTCCGTCGAGTTCAGCGGGCGCAGGACGGCATTGCCGCCGCCGTAGGGCACTTCCACCGACCGCAGGGTGGCGAAGTCGCTCGGCAGCGTTGCCGCGCCGGAGGCGAGCGCGCCCGTGGCCGTCACCATCAGGCGGCGGTGCTGCATGCGCTGCAGGTCGCGCCCGATGCGGACTTCCGCGAGCTGGATCAGGTCGGGGGCCGATGCGGCCATGTCCGACCGGGCCAGCCACTGCCCGATGCTCGCCTGGAGGTCGGCGTAATTCGTGATCACGCGCGGCCCACCGAGTGAATGCGGCCGGCGTCACCGCCGCCGATGCGTTCTTCCGTCGTGCGGAAGTGCGCGAGGGCCGGGTCGTTCATCATGTTGGTGGCGTGGACCGGGTTCTTCATGAACTCCGCGAAGGCGATGCCCCGGTCGTTGCAGTATTTCTCGACGAGGAAAGCCGGCACTTCCATCAGGAGGCCCGAGCCGTCCTTGTCGCGACGGTAGCCGCTGTTGCGGATGGCCGTTGCGTGGTCCGCAACGTGCCGCAGGTCGTCGATGCGCGCTTCCGCCACGTCGATGATCTGCGTCTGGAAGTCGTCCATCAGCATCGTGCGCTTGATGGGCGCTGCGATCTCGTTCATCCGAGGCTCCAAAGAGGAAGGGCGCCCGAAGGCGCCCTCCCGTTGCTGCTGCAGGCTGGCTTACGCCGTCAGGTCGCGCACCGCGCCGAGGGTCGACTCCTGCTTCACGAGCAGGGTGACTTCCGTGCGGATCTGCCAGTTCTTCGCATCGCCGATGGTCGCCATCGCCTCGCGCTCGAACGGGCGGAGCTGGCCGAGGGCGATCTTGTCGCTGTCCACCACGTACAGCGTGTTGATCAGGCCCGCGCCGGCACCCGACATCACGCGGTTCGGGACGATCTTCGTCACGCCGAACTCGTGGCCGTAGAACTGGAACGAGGTCTGCAGCGTGTTCGACTGGCCCTTCGTGACCTCGTTGAAGCGGGTCACGTTGCCGGTGAACGTCGAGATCGTCACGCGGTGCGAGGGGGAGCAGAGGATGGCCTCGGCATCGCCGCCGTTCTGGTAGACGGCGGTGATCACCGTCTTGACGAGCGGCTCCGTCAGCGCGCGGAGCGTGCCGGCCGTCGGGGCGGTGTTCGTCACCGGGTTCGGGGCCGCGCCGCCCGCGCCGGGGCTGCTGTTCGTCTGGATGAAGCCGAACAGGCCACGGAGCTGGCCGGCGGTCGAGCCGTTGCGGGTGACGGCGGTGCCGTTCGCGATGGCGGCGGCCTCGATGTCGCGCTTCAGTTCGACCATCTTCTTGGTGGCGAGGCGGTCGATCTCCGACTTGCGGCCGTACTTGCCCACCTTCTCGGCGGTGTTCGACACCGACATGGTGTCCTGGATGATCTGGTGGCGGTTGTTGAACTGGCCCGGCTGCGCCTGCGCGGCATAGGTCACGTCCGCACCTTCGATGGCGGCGTTCGCGGCGTTCGGGGCGCGGTAGGTGTCGGCGGTCCACTCGACGAACTCGCTCGACGTGGACTGGCGCTCGATCATCGACACCAGCGGGGCGTCGGTCGGGCGGAAGTTGTAGATCTGGTCGACCACGCCTTCCTTGAGGCGGACGGTCGCATTGGTGAGCAGGGAATTGGCGGGCATGTCTGGTCCTTAGCCGTTGGCGCCGACGAAGGCGCTCAAGGCATCGAGTGAGTTGGGGTTCGACCGCAGGCGGTCGGCCGCGCGCTTCGTGCGGATGGCCTGCTGGTTAGTCGGATTGGCCGCACCGGGGCGAACCTGGGCGGCGGGCGGCGTCGCCGGGGCCTTCTGGCCCTTCGTCGCCATGAGCTTGTCGTAGAGCATCGCTTTCCGAGCGATCATCACCGCACGGTGATCGACGAGCTGGTTCAGTTCGTCGTCTTTGTAGCCGGCGCTGCGCAGCGTGGCTTCGATCTCCCGGGCTTCAGAGGCGGCCCGCTTGGGGTCCTTCCACTGCGGCAGCTTGTTGGCGAGGATCGTGCGCTGCTCGCGCTCGTATTCGGCAATTTCCCGGGCCTGTTCCTGCACCGCCTGCTTCTGCAGGTCGAGGCGCTGCTGGATGGCCGTTCGGATCATGTTCTGCTTGGCCTCGATGTGCTCCTTGGCCCGGAGGTAGGCCTTGGGGTCACTGTCGAGGAGCTGGTTCAAGCGGGCCTGGTCGACCCCGAGAAGCTCCTGGTGCAGCGAGCCGATCAGCACGTCGAGCACGTTGGCGCGTTCTTCGCGCTCGGCTGCGACCTGCTGTCGAACCTGCTCTACCTCGCGGCGCTGTGCGGCGACTTCTTCGGTCTTGCGGGTGTAGTCGCGCTGGCGCATGTAGCCAGAGACGACTTCCTCCTCGTCAAGCTCCTCGTCGCCGACCTTCAGTTTCCGCTTTGCGGTTGGCTTGTCCTCGGTTTCGTCTTCCTCGCCTTCGACTTCGGACTCGTCGCCCTCCGTCTCGTCGATCTCGTCGCTTTCCTCGCCTTCCTCGCCGCCCTCGAAGCCGTTGGCCGCGATGTCGTCGAGGGTGAGGTCGTCCGCGCCGTGGCCGGCGTTCTCGGACGGGTCGCTTGCGAGCTGGTCGGTGCCTTGGCTCATGGGGTGGTGCTCCAGAAACGCGAAAGCCCCGCACTGGCGGGGCTCTCTGATGCCGATGGAATCGGGTTACAGCGTCAGCCGGCGTCCATCGGTGAGCCGGACGGCGAACTCGGGGCCACGCGCCACCGGGGCGCTGTAGCGGTTGGTCACGTACAGGTCGGGCGCGTCGTCGCCGGGGTACTCGACGAGCGTAACGACGCCCTCGACGGCGCTCAGTCGGTCAGCCGCCCGCGCCCAGTTGCCCGCTTCAGGAGCGACGCCTTGGCGATCTTCCCGGTGTTCACCACGGACTCGATCTGCACTCGGAGCCGCTGGTTCAGCAGCAGCATCAGGTGGAGCTTTGCCAGCCCCTCGGCGTCGCGAACCGGACATTTCTTGATCTCCTCGATGCACTGGCGCTCGATCAGGTCGAACGCCTCCACGAGCAGCGGGTTTTCCAGCAGCCGCTGCGCCTCGTCGCCCCTGCGGGCCTGTTCTTCGGGTGCCACTACAGCCTCCACGCCCGGAGCAGCAGCACCAGGGCTTCTTCGTCGTCGGCTTCCTGCGCCCGACGGATGCGCTCACGCTCGGCGGCCTGCGCCCTGCGGTGGTTCTCTGCCGCCTGCTCGCGTCGCTCCTCAAGCACCAGCAGGCGCGCCAGCACATCGCGGAATGGGGCGAACTCCAGCGCCGGCAGCGTTACCGGCTGGCCTTCCAGTTCGACCGACACCGCGTCGGCCGGGGCGCTGCGAAGCGCCTCCTTCACCGCCGTGGCCGCTTGGCGGGCGGTCTTGTAGGCCTTGCGCTTGCCCTTCACCCGGACGGCGAAGGGCTTCTCGCGGAACTCCCAGATGTCGCGGAGGTTCGACCCGCGACCGGCCGGCGCCGGGCCGGTGGGCTGCGGCGTGCCGCCCTCACTGGCGCCCGGGATCAGGCGCGTGAGGATCAGGAAGGCGAGCATCGCCGAGCCTCAGCCTCGCCTTACTCGAAGGCGAAGGTCAGCGTGCTGGTGCCGGCCTCGACGTCGTTCACGCGCGACACCAGCGAGACGGGGAACTTCGGCTCGGCGAGCGGGATCAGGTTCATGCGGAGGTCGGACAGCGGCGCCTCCTCAATCGGCGGCAGGTAGCCGATGGGGATCACGACGGTCACGCCGTCGTCCTCGGTGGTGCCGATGGCCGGATGCGTGAAGTAGACGTTGCCCTCTTCATCGCGGACATCGAGGGAAAGGTCGACGGTCTTGGTGGTCATGTTCTGCTCCTCAGGCCCAGTGGAAGGTGCCGACGATGTCGTTCGCAGCGACGGCGGTAGCATCAGAGGCGGGGGCGCCCGTGACGGTGGTGATCGCGATGCCCGTGCCGAAAGCGAGGCCGCCAGGAATCGAAATGGTGATGGTTCCGCCGTTGGGCGGGATGCCGTAGGTCTGCACAACGCCCGTTCCGGCGGCCGGCGCCGAGGCGGTGTTGTGGAACTTCACGTAGCGGACGGCGGTTGCGTTGTTCGTCAACACGAAGCCAAGCAGCCGGCCCGCGCCCGCCTTGATCACCGTCGGGTTTGCAGTGGCCGATGCCACGAAGTTCGATGACGAGGCGGCGCCCGTGGCATTGCCGCGATACTGGATGCCGGCATCGCCGATGGCGTTCGCGCCCGCCGCAAGCGAGCCCGTGCCGATGTTCGCCGTGACCGTGCCCGACACCGGCTGCGTGCCGCTGATCTGCGCGGCGGGGATCGGCTCTGTCGCATACGCGCCGGGCTGGATTTGCACCGCCGCCGTGCCGCTCGTCCATGCCGTCGCGCGGACGCGAAACCAATTCAGTCCGTTGACCGACAACTCCCATCCATAAGCGGGGGCGGCAGCAATAACGCCGGACGTTGTCTCAATCGTATTCGCGTTGGTGCGAACCGCCTGAATGGCAAACCAGTTGCCGTCGGTGCCGTTGGTCGAGTTCAGCGAGCCCTCGAACGTGAAGTTGACGCCCGCGAAGGTGCCGGCGACGTACACCATCACGTTAGACACGCGCGCCACGTTGACGGGGACGGCGCTTGTCGCGCTGGTAATCGTGCCGGTCGACAACGGATAGCCCGCAGGCTGAACGGCGACCTTTAGCCGGCCCGCCTCGTCGCACTTGATGGCGGTGTAGTCGCCGTCAGTGCCAGCGGTCGGTGCGTCAGTGTCCTGGCGCACGCCGAGCATGAACACGCCGGCATCGCCCGTGGCGCTCGGGGTGTCCTCGATCTTGACCGCAGACGCCAGCGTGGCGAGCGATGTGGACTGCACCGGCAGCGGGTTCGCCGCGTCGACGTCGTTGTAGACGCCCGGCGCGCCCCAGCCCGTCTTGCTGCGGGCGTAGTGGACGCCGCCGATCTCGTCAGTCGCGACGAACGGGCCGCCGCTTCCTGCTTGGGTTTCGAGGTTGTCGGCCATGCGTCAGCCCTCCTGCTGCGGCTGGGGCGGCGCGAGGCGGATCATCCGGCCCTCGGGGTCGCGCACGATGTCGAAGCCAGTGGCAGGCGTCGCGCTGCGCTCGGCCATGTTCCGCACCTGCTCGGCCAGCGCCTGCACCGCCTCGATCACGGGCGCGATGCGCTCGTCTGCGGCGGTGACGGCGATCTCTGCGCCGAGGTTCATCGGGAGGCCCAGCTTCGCGGCCTCGATGCGCTCGCGGCTCTGTATCTCAGCCCGCTTGATGCGCTCGTTCGACGCGATCTGCTCGCGCTCGATCTGCACCTTGACGACGTTCTCCTGCGCGGCACGCTGGGCAGCGGCCTGCGCCTTGATCTGTTCGGCCTCGACCAGCGCCTGCGACTGCACCAGCGCGTCGGGCGACGGCTCGGGCGGCACTTCCTGTTCGGGCGGCTGCTCCTCGGGCGGCGGGGGCGCGGTGAAGAACTGCCCCGCATCGCGGAAGCCGTTCGCCTCCACGAAGCGCGCGAGGGCGTTGTAGGCGTTCGTCGGCGTCACCAGCCCCGGCAGCAGGGCGGCGGCCTTCTCCTGCATCGCCATCACGGCCTGCAAGCCGGCGAGCTGCACCCCGCGCGACATCGAGCCCATGCCGACGGCGACGCTCAGGCGATAGCGGGTGTGCCATTCGCGCGGGTCGAGGCGCAGCCAGCGCCCATTCACCCGGAGCTGCATTTCCCGGTCTTGGTACTGGCAGAGCGCCTTCAGGATCAGCCGGTATGTGCGCTTGAAGCCCGTCTCGGCCAGCACGCGGGCCATCAGCTCCACGCGCTGCATGGCGGACGCCATCATGTCCTGCGCGCCCTCGGACCCGATCTTCGTGTCGCGGAGCGCACCAGCGCCGAGGCCCTGGTTGAACTCCGACACGCCGGTTCGGGCGTCGCGCACCTTGTCGATGTAGCCGATCAGGCCGAGGCCGTCGGCGCCGATGTTCGGAACAGCGAGGTCGCGCACGGCGTTGATGTCGTTCGTCTCGACCACGCTGCCCGGCGACGGGTTCAGCAGGGCATCGAGGTCGACGCCGGAGTTCCGCTGGGCAAGGCGGATCGGGTTGTTGGCGAGGTAAGCGTTGTCCAGCACCTGCCGCGTGAGGGCGGTCTTGATGCGGACGATGTCCTTCAGCAGGTCGTGCAGGCTCAGGCCGATGACGCGGAACGGCATCAGGATCGGCGAGAACAGCGCGAAGGGGTGGTCGTCCGTCACCTCGTTGACGAGGATCGTCGAGCCCGCCTTCATCACGTGCCGGTACTCGGCCACGCCGTCGCCGTCCACGTCGGCACGAATCCAGCAGTCCACGATCTCGACCTTGCGCTGGCTGTCGTCGCCCTCCTCCGAGGTCGTCGGGTCCCAGCCCTCGCGGCGGTGGCGCTCGGCGCGCTCACCCGTGCGGTCGGTGCCGAGGGTCGGCAGCGTCTCGACCAGCTCGGGGTCGAAGCCCATCGAGATCAGGTCGGAGACGGTGACGTTGGACGGCTCGTGCGCGATGAACCGGGGCGACTCGACGCTGCGGGCGTCCCGGCTGATGCGGAACTCCTCGGGCGGCACGCCGTCGATCCGGTATTCCTTCCGGCCCTCGCGGCGCTTCACCGTCACGTCGAACAGCGCGGCCGGCGCACCTGTGGCCGGGTCGATGGCCTGCTGGTAGCTCGGCTGCGCGTCGATGATCTCGACCGAGGGATCGGCGCCGAGCGCCTCCACGGCCATCACATCGAGGCCGCTGTATTTCTCCTGCTTCTCCTCGAACGCCTCCTCGCACCACACCTTCAGCACGCCGATGCGCTGGATCAGGCACGTCTTGATGGCGTCATGGATCAGCGTGAAGCCGGGATTGCGCTCCCAGAGGATGTGCGAGCACGCGGCCGTGGCGTCCTTGGCGGCATCTTCCTCGCCGGGGTGATCGGGCTCGAAGCGCACCACCTCGTCGGAGCCGGCGAACAGGCGCATCAGGCTCGGCATCGACCACTCAACGGCGTCCATCAGGTCGCGAGAGACGACGGTCGAGCGATTGTCGATGTCGGGCGGCGCAAGGTCGCCCTCGGCGATGCCGGCGTAGTAGTCCAGCGCCTCGGCACGGTCGGCCGCGATGGTGTCGTCGTAGCCGAGCGAGTCGTTCAGCTCGCCGTCGATCAGGGCGGCCAGCTCGCCGTCGCTCAGGCCGCGCGGGGCCGGCTGCGCGTCGATGTCGTCGAGGAAGGGGTCCATTCTGTTCTCAGGCAACGCCCAGGCGCGGCGCGGCTCGGCGCGTTCCGCTGGTGGGCATGTGGGTGTTTTGCAGGTAATCGACCGCCACGAGGCCGAACGAGTCGGCCGCATGCGACGACCAGTCGTGCGACGGCCCCAAACCAATCCCGCGCAGCTCATCCCGGCGTTCATGGTAGTAACCCAGCGCCTCGCGGCCGGGCTCGGTGGTGGCCTCGTGGAACCAGCAGGCCGGGAACACTCGGCGGACGGCCTCAATGCGCTTGGAGGCCGCGCCGGCGCCCATGTTCGGTATCACGCGGACGCTGAACCCTGCGGCCTGCAGCGCGCTCTGATAGCTGACGCTGTAGACCTTCTCGGCGTTCGCGCCGTCGTGCGGCAGGATGCACTCGGCGCGCTGGTAGCCCTTGTCGCGCAGCCAGTTCACGTGCGCCTCGAGCGGCTGGCCGACCGCCTCGTAGTAGTCGAGGACGCGCACCTGCGACCCGACGAACTGGACGATCCAGATCGCCGTCGCGTCCGCCTTGGCGCCCGTGCCGCCGATGTCCCAATAGGCTCGGGTCGTCAGCAGCGGGTCGGCAGAGACGACGCCGATGCGGCCCTGACTGCGCGCGTCCTGTAGCTGGCGGGCGTAGTAAGCGCCGACCAGGATGCGGGCGTAGTCGCCCTCCCACACGTGCGCGTAGTTGTCGGGGTCGATGCGGAGCGCGTCGAGGCGCTCCTGCTGCAGTTCGGCCGGCAACCACGGGTTGTCCGACCAGTTCGCCCGAACCACGATGGCATCCGTCGGGCGCTCAGGCCCGCGCAGCAGCACGTCGATGGGGTCGGTACGTCGGCGCGGGTTCCAGCTCGCCCAAATCTGCGACCCCGGCGCGCGGATGGTCGGGCGCAGCAGACTGAGGCTGTGCGCGCTCAGGCTCTGCGCCTCCTCGATCCATGCGCGACGGAAGCCTTCCAGCGACTTCACCGACTCGGCGGTGTGGTCCTGCATGCCCTGGAAGATGATCACGCCGTCGCCGGGCGTCTGGATGCGGTCCTTGAAGACCTTGAAGCCGTCCGGCTCGCCCAGCCCGTGCTCGGCCAGCTTCGCCTCGATCAGGCGCTTACTGGACTGCTCCAGCGACTTCTGCACCTCGCGGATGCAGACCGCCAGCAGGCCGACGCCGGTATCGCCGGGAGCGGCCAGCGCGTCCTCGACCATCAGGCCGCCGAAGAACTGCGACTTGCCCGAGCCTCGGCCACCGTGCGCGCCCTTGTAGCGAGCAGGCGCCAGCAGGGGCTCGAATACCTCAGCGGTCGGAATGATCAGCGCGAACAATCCGCCGCTCCACGACCGAATGCTGCACCGGCCCACCGTTCTCGCCCACGTGTTCCGTCCGGGCCAGCTTCGGGATGTGGTACTCGGCGGCCATCATCGTGAGCTGCAGGGCCTTGCCCGGATCAACCTCGGCCACGCGGTCCAGCCAGTCGCCCATCTTCGGGACGGCGTGCTTCATCAGCTCGCCGAACGCCTCGCGGACGTCCTTGGTGGACTTGTTCAGCGCGCCTTTCGGCCGCCCGTTCGGGTTGTTGGACGGGCGCTTTGGTTTTTCCTGTTCTTTACTCACGGGGCGAAGCTCCCAGCAGCTCCCGTTCGGGTTGGCCGCTTGGTCGGGGTGGTGCGCTCCCCGAAGGGTTGGCGC
>JBEILM010000131.1:0-10553 GCA_040379205.1 Gemmatimonas sp. | reverse complement strand
TGTCGTCGCAACTCTTCCTGGCTCGCCACGGCGTGTGCCGCCACGATCTCGCGAATGGCCTGCTGACGGGCGTGCTTGTCGGACAACGGGGACTCCGGCGGCAGGTAACGGACGTGTCGCGCCGATTGACAGCACTCGGGCGCAAAACTATGCATTCATAGTGCATAATATGCACCACTGAACGCAACCGTCTTCCGTTGGATCGATCGTGCCCGAGTCGTCTGGATCTCCGTCGTTTCGTGTAGGGGTGCTCGGCGCGTCCGGCTACTCCGGGCGCGAGCTGTGCGCGCTGGTGGCGGGTCACCCGCATCTCACGCTGGCCTTCGCCACCGCCAATACGCAGCGCGGCAGCACGCTGCGGGTGCGCGCGGCCGGGCGCATGCATGACATCCCGCTCATCGGGCAGGAGGAGGCCGACCTTTCCGGTGTCGATCTCGTGTTCGCCGCCCTGCCGCACGGCGCGAGTGCGGAGTGGGTGGCCAGAGTCATCGCGGCCGGCACCCGCGTCGTGGATCTCTCGAGCGATCTGCGCCCCGGCCACGGCGGCAGCACGCATGCCCTGCCGGCGGGTGTGCCCGCCAATGCGCCATACGGATTGCCGGAGCTGTTCCGCGATCCCGTGAAGGGGGCGCGCGTGGTTGCCAATCCCGGCTGCTATGCCACCAGCATCCTCGTGGCGCTGGCGCCGCTGGCGAAGGCGGGGCTCATCCCACCGGGCGCCACGGTGAACATTGCCGCGGCGAGCGGTGTGAGCGGCGCCGGGGCGAGTCCCAAGCTCGAGCTGCTCTTCGCCGAAGTCACCGAAGACTTCCGCGCCTACGGGGTGGGCAACAGCCACCGCCACCTCTTCGAGATGCGGGCCAGCCTCGCGCAGCTTGGCGCCGACTGCGACCTGCTCTTCACGCCGCACCTGCTGCCGGTGGACCGCGGCATCCTGTCCACCATCACGGTGCCGCTGTCGCGGCCCCTGGAGGATGCGCTGGCGCCGTATCGCGACACGTATGCGCACGAGCCGTTCGTGGAGCTCACCACCGGGCTGCCGGCACTCGCCGACGTGCAGCACCGCAATGTGGTGCGCCTCGGTGCCGTGCTGCCCACCGGCATGCGGCAGCCCACGCTGCTGGTGTTCAGCGCCATCGACAACCTGGTCAAGGGCGCGGCGGGGCAGGCGGTGCAGAACGCCAACCTCATGCTTGGCCTCGACGAAACGGCGGGGTTGCCGCAGTGATCGTGATCAAGCTTGGCGGGCGCACGCAGCATGACCCGCAACTCCCGGCGGCGCTGGCGGCGCTCTGGCGTGAGACCGACGGGCACGTGGTGGTCGTGCATGGCGGCGGTGACCAGATCAGCGCCTTGCAGCGCCTGCGCGGCGAAGAACCGGTGTTCATCGGCGGACGCCGCGTGACCACCGACACCGCGCTCGAACTGGTGCGCATGGTGCTGTCGGGGCTCGCCAACAAGCAGCTGGTGTCGGCGCTCGTTGCCGCCGGTGCACCCGCGGTGGGCATCAGCGGCGAAGATGGCGGCCTGCTGCGGGCCACGCCCATCGATGCTGCCACGTTCGGTCACTCCGGAACGCCGGCGTCGGTCGATCCCGGCGTCGTGACCGCGTTGCTGGCCGCGGGGTACCTCCCGGTGATCTCGCCGGTGGCGGCGCGTGACACGATCGGTGAGGCCGGTGCGTACAACGTGAATGGCGACGATGCGGCCGCCGCGATCGCGGCGGCCCTCGGCGCCCACGAGCTGTTCCTCTTGGCCGATGTGCCCGGTGTGCTCGATGGCGACCGGCAGCGCATCGCGCAGCTGTCGCTCGACGCCGCGCACGAGCTGGTGGCGAGTGGGGTGGCGGGTGGCGGCATGGCCGCCAAGCTGGACGCCTGCGCCGCGGCGCTGGCGGGTGGGGTGTCCCGAGTGCGGATCGGTGATCTGGCCGCACTCACTGTTCCCAGCGCGGGAACCGCGATCGTTGCGCGCGTGGACGCAACGGATGTTGTTTCTTCCAGGTAGCTGCCATGACTTCGACGATGCTCCCGCCCGAATCCACAACGACGCTGGCGCCCGCGCCGGCTCCGGCCGTGGCTGCCGCGCCGTTGCCCGCCATTCTGGGCACCTACAAGCGACAGGCGCCGCTCTTCGTGCGCGGTGATGGCGTCTACATGATCGACGACACCGGCAAGCGCTACCTCGATTTCGTGGCCGGCATCGCCGTCACCTCGCTGGGGCACAACGATCCCGGCGTGAACGCCGCCGTCCAGGAGGCGCTCGCCACGGGCCTCATCCACACCTCCAACCTCTATCGCACGGCGCCCGGTGAGGCGCTGGCGCAGTGGCTCGTCGACCACTCGTTCGCGAGCAGCGTGTTCTTCGCCAACTCGGGTGCCGAGGCCAACGAAGGCGCGTTCAAGTTCGCCCGCCGCTGGGCGAAGAGCACCGGCCATCAGGCCAAGCACGAGATCATTGCCGTGCGCGGCTCGTTCCATGGCCGCATGCCGGGCACGCTGGCGGCCACCGATCGTCCCGCGTATCGCCTGCCATTCCGCCCGCTGATGGGCGGAGTCACCATCGTCGAGCGCGACCTCGACGAACTGCGCACCGTGCTCGATCCGGAAACGGCGGCGGCGGTGATCGTCGAGCCCATCCAGGGCGAGGGCGGTGTGCGGGTGCTCGATCCCGAGTTCCTGCGCGGGCTGCGCGCGCTCACGCGCGAGCGCAACGTGCTGCTCATCCTCGACGAGATCCAGTGCGGACTCGGCCGCACCGGGTCCTTCTTCGCCTACGAGCAGCTCAGCTTCGAGCCGGACATGCTCACCATCGCCAAGCCGCTCGCCAACGGCCTGCCCATCGGCGCCATCCTGGTCACCGACCAGATCGCGCGCGTCATGCAGCCGGGCGACCACGGCACCACGTTCGGCGGCGGTCCGCTCCTCGCGTATGTGGCGCACCACGTGGTGCAGCGGCTGTCCGATCCGGCGCTGCTGGCGCATGTGCGCGAGACGGGCGCGTGGTTCGGTCAGCAGTTGCAGGGCATTGCCGATCGCACCGGCGCCGTGCGCGCCATTCGCGGCACGGGGCTCATGTGGGGCATGGACGTGCACGAACCGGCAGCGGCGATCATCGGCCGCGCGTTCGAGAAGGGGCTGCTGCTCGTGAGCGCCGGTGAGCATACCCTGCGCTTCCTGCCGCCGTTGGTGATCACGAAGGCCGAGCTCGCCCACGGGCTGGACATGCTCGAGACTGTCCTGCGCGGGTGAACGGGCAGCACCTGCCCGGCAGCGGGCGGGCGGTGCCGTGCAGTGCGGTAGGGAGTGGCCTCCGACCTCCCGACGCGCGCCGGGGGCGGACGTCTCGGCGAACCGACTGCCTGATCACAGGCGCAACATCAGGTCCACTCACGTCGTTCCGGGAGGTTCGTTCGGTGTACATCCCCGCCCCTTTCGCGGAGTCTGATCTCGACACGCTCCACGCCTTCATGGCGGCGCACCCGCTGGCCACGGTGGTGACGTCGAGCCCTGCGCACGGGCTCTCCGCCACGCCTGTGCCGCTGTTCCTCGATCGCGCTGCCGGTCGGTATGGCCGTCTCGAAGGACACGTGGCGCGCGCCAACCCGCATGTCGGTCGGGTGCGTAACGGCGACGACGCGTTGGTGGTCTTTACCGGCCCCGATGCCTACATCACGCCCGCCTGGTATCCGAGCAAACAGGCGCACGGCAAGGTGGTGCCGACCTGGAACTACATCGCGGTGCACGCCACCGGCGTGATGCGGCTGCACGACGATCACGCCTTCCTGCTGGCGCATCTCGACCGACTGACCGGAGCGCACGAAGCGTCCCAGGCGCATCCGTGGGCGGTGGCCGATGCCCCGGCGTCATTCATCGAGCAGCAGGTCGCGGCCACCGTGGGCTTCACCATCGAGATCACGCAGCTGGAGGGGAAGTACAAGCTGAGTCAGAATCGACCGGGCGCCGACATCGACGGGGTGGTGCACGGCCTGCGTCATGCCGCGACGGCGCGCGAGCGCGAACTCGCCGAGCAGGTCGCGAGGCGCAAGCCGACGCGGGAATCCGCGTGCTGATCCACGTGGTCCTCTGCACCGGGATAATTCTGCCCTAGTGCATTTTCGCGGAATGCACAATATTGACGGCGCCATCACGTGCCTCCGTGATCGGCGCGGGATCTGCACGCGGTGCGTTCGCGTGGCATCACCGCGAAGCGCACCAGCCCGCGTGGCTCGAATCACCGGCGGTGTTGGCCCTGTCCTGGTACGTCGATCCGGCGGCGTACTCGAGGCCGGACAGGGCCGCCGGTGGTCACGTGGGGCGTGAGCACGCCGCCCGCGTTGTGACCAGCCGACGCCGCAGAACAGGACAGCCGTGGCCGGAACCTCAGCCGCGCTCCCCTGCTACTTTTCACCCATGTCCGCACCCCGATTTCTCCGCCGCGCATCGACCCTGTCCGCGCTGCTTGCCGCCGTCGCAGCTCCGATGGCCGCCCAGCCTGCGCCGCCCACCCTGGTCGTGCAGATCACCGTCGACCAGCTGCGCCCCGACTACCTCGACAAGTGGGCCCACCAGTTCACGGGCGGCCTCGCGCGTCTGATGAAGCAGGGCGCCTTCTTCACGCAGGCCTATCACGATCACGCCGCGACCGAGACCGCGCCCGGACATGCCACGCTCTGGTCCGGACGCACCCCGGCCCGCACCGGCGTCGTGCTCAACGAGATCGGGGTGGCCGACCCGCAGTCGCCGCTGCTCTTCGGCCGTGGCGGTGGCGCCTCGCCCTATCGCTTCCGCGGCTCGGCGCTCTTCGACTGGATCCGTACGCGCGACCAGTTCAGCCGGGCGCTCTCGGTGTCACGCAAGGACCGTGGCGCCATTCTGCCGCTGGGCCGGGCCAAGCAGCAGGTGCTCTGGTATTCGCTCGACGGGCGCTTCACCACCAGCCGCTACTACGGCGACACGCTGCCCACCTGGGTCCAGCAGTTCAACGCCCGCGATTTCACGGCCAAGTACCTCGGCACCGACTGGAACCTGCTGCTGGCGGAGTCGGAGTACCCGGAGCCGGACAGCGTCGCCTACGAGCACGAGGGCAAGGACTTCGTCTTTCCCCACCGCCTCGATGCCGACCGGCGCAACGGGACCTACACGTTCAGCGATTTCCCCTGGATGGACGATGTCACCGTCGACCTCGCGCTCGAGGGCGTGACCGCGCTCGACCTCGGCAAGGGGCCGAGCATCGATGTGCTCGCCGTGTCGCTGTCCACCACCGATGCCATCGGCCACGCCTTCGGCCCCGATTCGCGTGAGCTGCATGATCAGGTGCTGCGCGTCGACCGCGCGCTCGGCCGCCTCATCGATTCGCTGTACACCCTGCGCGACTCCACGCGCATCGTCTTTGCGCTGGGGGCCGACCACGGTGTGGCGCCGTACCCCGAGCGGGTCTTCAGCGGCACCGACCCCAACCGGGGGCGCGTCGACACCCGCCCGGTCATCGACGCCGCGCGCAGCGCGCTCGCGGCACGCGGGGTCGAGGGTGACGCGCTGCTGCTGCAATCGGGCATTCTCTCCCTCGACCGTCGGCGTCTCGCCGCCAAGGGCGTGAACGCCGATTCGGTCGTGACCGCCCTGCGCGCGGCCCTGCTGGCCATTCCCGGCGTGATGCGTGTAGACCGGGTGTCGCAGTTGGCGGCCAACGCCGCTCGGGGTGACAAGTACGCCCGCCGCTGGCTCAACGCCGTGCCCCGCGACATGCAGGCGGTGCTCACGGTGACGAACAAGCCCAACTGGTACTCGTTCACCACTCGCTACGCCACGCACGGCACGCCGCACGACTACGACGCGCACATCCCCGTGCTCTTCATGGGGGCCGGCATCAAGCCGGGACGCTACACCCAGTTCGTCCGGTCGGTGGATGTCGCGCCGACGCTGGCCGCCATTCTGGGCGTGGAGCCCATCGAGCCGATCGACGGACGCGTGCTCCGCCCCGCGCTCGCTCCCGGCGTCCTGCCGCCGGCGCGCTGAACGCCGCCGTCCGCCGCACCGGCCCTCGTCATGACCCTCGATCGCGCCTTCGATGAATTGCGCTTCGGTCAGGGGCGCACGCTCAACCTGCGTGCGCTCCAGCCCACCGCGCTGCAGGCCACCGATCTCGCCGAGCGGTGGCTGCGCGAGCGGCAGGTGCTCGGGGTGGAGGAGGCGCTGCTCATCACCGGGCGCGGCAACAACAGCGTGGACGGCTACTCGCCGGTACGCGAGGCCATCGTGCGGCTGCTGCCGTCCTTGCGGCGGCGCAATGTGATTGCCGGCTATGCCGAGCATACGCCGGGGTCGTTCGTGATCACCTTTGCGCCCATCAAGGCGCTCTTCGAGACGCCACGGCGCCGGCGCGAGAAGCCGGCCCCGGTCCCACGCCCCGCCTCGCTCGAGGCACTCGATGAGGAGACCATCCGGCAGCTCCGCGATCTGGCGGCGCTGTCGCTGTCGGTGCTGGGCCTCCACTCGCCGACGCGGGCGCAGCTCGAGGACGAAATGCAGCGGCACTTCGACGTGCTCAGTGCGGCCCTGCCCGAGGGACACGACCGCGAGGCCCTGCTGCAGCAGGCGGTCCTGCGGGCGGCCGAGGAGTACGAGGCGGAGTAGCGGCGGCCTTCGCCCTGCGGGCTCTTGCCCTGCACCGAAAAACCGCCCACCCTCCGGCATTCGCCCACTCACCCGGAGTCCCGTCGTGCTTCTCCCCCGCCTCACGCGTGTCCCGCTGGCCCTGCCGGTGCTGCTCGCCGGTACTGCACTGCATGCGCAGCAGCTCCCCACTGTCCCCGGCTACGGCCCCGCGTCCACGGCCACGCAGCGCCGACTCGAGCAGGACGCCATCAGTGGCCCACTCCCGACCCGCGCCCGCGCGCATTCCGCCGAGCTGTCCCGGGAACCGCACGTGGCCGGCACACCGGCGCAGAAGCGTACCGCCGACTATGTCATGGCCCAGATGAAGGCGATGGGGCTCGAGACCGAGCTGCGCAGCTACGACGTCTGGCTGCCGCACGCCACCAGCGTACGCATCACGCGCATGGGACGCGATACCACGGCGCTCGACCTCGTCGAGACCCCGATCGCGTCCGACCCCGCCACCCAGCTGCCGCAGTACCTCACGGTGAATGGGTCGAGCGCGGCCGGTGTGGGCGAGGGTGACCTCGTCTTCGTCAACTTCGGCCTCATCGAGGACTACGCCACGCTCGATTCGCTGGGCGTCTCAGTGAAGGGCAAGGTGGTGCTGGCGCGCTACGGCCGCAGCTTCCGCGGGATCAAGGCGCGCGAGGCGGAGAAGCGCGGGGCGGTGGCGCTGCTCATCTACACCGACCCGCTCGACGACGGTTTCGTGCAGGGTGATGTCTACCCCGAAGGGCCCATGCGGCCGCTGCAGGGCGTGCAGCGCGGCAGTGTGTTCAACGGCACCGGTGATCCGCTCACGCCGGGCTACGCCAGCACCAAGGGCGCCCCGCGGCTCACCCCGTCGGAAACGTCACTGCCGAAGATTCCCGTGGTGCCGATCAGCGCCGCCAATGCGCAGGCCCTGCTCGGACAGGTGAAGGGCACCGACATCCCGCGCGGGTGGCAGGGCGGCATGCCGCTGCGATACCACGTGGGGCCGGGGCCGGTGCGCGTGAAGGTGGAGGTCACCACCGACGCCGCCACCGCCGGCACCAAGACCATTCACAACACGCTCGGCTATCTGCGCGGGAGCGAGTACCCCGAGCAGTACGTGTACATCGGCGGGCATCGCGACTCCTGGGGCCCGGGGGCGGCCGACAACATCAGCGGCACCGTGAGCGTGCTTGAGGCCGCGAAGGCGCTCGCTGACATGGCCAAGCGTGGCGACCGCCCCAAGCGGACCATCGTTTTCGCAACCTGGGACGCCGAGGAGTGGGGGCTGATGGGAAGCACCGAGTACGTGGAGGACGACTCCCTGCGCCTCAAGAAGGGTGCCGTGGCGTACCTCAACCAGGACGTGTCGGCGCAGGGGTCGCAGTTCGGCGGCGGGGGCTCGCCCTCCATGCGTGCCGTACTGCGCGACATCGTGAAGAGCGTGCCCGATCCGCGCGGCCGCGGCAGCGTGTACGACGCCTGGCGCCTCACCAGCGGCACGCGCGCCGATACGCTCGAGCCGAACATGGGTGACCCGGGAGGCGGCAGCGACTTCGCCGGCTTCTACAACCACTTCGGCATTCCCACCGCCGACTGGGGCTTCGGTGGGCCGGCCGGCACGTATCACTCGGCCTACGACACCTTCGCCTGGATGGAGCGCTTCGGCGATCCCGGTTTCCTGTACCACGCGACGGCGGGGCGCATCGGGGCCGCCATGGCGCTCCGCCTCGCCAACGCCGAAGTGCTGCCCTACGACTACGCGGAGTTCGCGCGGACCATGCGCCGCTATCTGGCCCCCGTGGAGCGCGGGCTCACCGCCAAGGGGTGGAGCACGGCGCCGGTGGCGACGCTCGCCTCGGTCATCGGGCGGATGGAGCAGGCGGCCGCCCAGTTCGCCACGGCGCGCGACGCGGCGCTGGCCCGCGGCGTGACCAGGGCCCAGCGCGAGAGCGCCAACAGCGCGTTGCTGACCGTGGAGCGCGGCTTCGCTCGTGACCGTGGCCTCAAGAGTCGCCCCTGGTACCGCACGCTCATCTACGCGTCGGATGTAGACAACGGCTACTCGAGCATGGTCTTCCCGGGCGTGAACGAGGCCATTCGCTATGGCACCGAAGCCGAGACGAACGAGGAGCTGTCCGACCTGATCGCGCGGTTCGTGGCGGCTGCCAAGGCGCTCGACACCGCCAGGGCCGTACTCGAGACGCCGGCACCGAAGTGACCGCACCCATGGTCGCACGAGGCCCGTCAGCACCGTCATGAGCTACGATCTGTCCGACCCGCGTTACGCGCGCCAGCTCGTGCTCAAGGGCTTCGGGATGGCCGCGCAGGAGCGGCTGCGAGACGCGCGCGTGCTCATCGTGGGCGCCGGCGGGCTCGGGTCGCCGGCGGCGAGCTATCTCGCGGCCGCCGGTGTCGGGGCGCTCACGCTCGTGGACCACGACACCGTCGACCTCACCAACCTGCATCGGCAGCTGCTCTACACCACGCCCGATGTGGGGCGCGCCAAGCTCGACGTGGCGCGCGAGCGGCTGGCCGCGCTCAACCCGGCCGTGCCGGTGCACACGCACGACGGGCGGCTCACGGCGCACAACGCCCACGCCCTCGTGGCGGGGCACCATGTGGTGCTCGACGCCACCGACAACTTCCCCACGCGCTACGCGCTCAACGACGCCTGCCTCGCACACGGCGTACCGTTCGTGTACGGCAGCGTGGCCCGCTTCGAAGGGCAGGTGAGCGTGTTCGGTGCGCCCGGCGGCCCGTGCTACCGGTGCCTGTTCCCCGACATGCCGACGCCGGGCACTGTGCCGACGTGCGCCGAAGAAGGCGTGCTCGGCGTGGTGCCCGGCGTGTTCGGGCTGTTGCAGGCCACCGAAGTGATCAAGCTGCTCACCGGCGTCGGAACGCCGCTCGTGGGCCACCTGTTGTTGCTGGACCTGCTCGGCCACGATTTGCAGCGCATTGCCATCGCGCGCCGCCCTGACTGTCCGGCGTGCGGAACGGCCGCACCACGGCCTTCCGCAGCGGCCCCTGACTCCACTCTCTCCCTCCCCATGGTCGACCATCTCTCCGCCGCCGACGTTGCCGCCCTGCTGACCAGCGCCACGCCCCCGCACATCATCGATGTACGTGAACAGTGGGAATACGACATCGCCCACATCGAGGGGAGCGAACTGATTCCGCTGTCCACGCTTCCCACGCGGGCGTCCACGCTCGACCCGGCGCGGCGCTACGCACTGCTGTGTCACCACGGCATGCGCAGCGAGATGGCGGCCAACTGGTTGCTGCAGCACGGCTTCACGCAGCTCATCAACATCGACGGTGGCATCGACGCCTGGAGCGTCGAGGTCGACCCGTCGCTGCCGCGCTACTGATCATTCGCCGATGGCGGCGGCCCTCCTGCTCGGTGCGCTGGCCGCTGCCGGTGTGACGGCGGTGGCCGGCGTCGCCAGGTGGCGGGCCACTGTCGGGCGCCGCTTCGAGGCGGCGGACCTCGCGCGCCGTCCGCGCGATGCGCATGGGGTGGTCATCGGGGCCGAGGCCATTCACCTGCCGGGCACCAGCGGTCGGGCCGTGCTGGTGCTGCACGGCTTCAACGACACGCCGCAGTCCATGGCCTACCTGTGCGGCCGCCTGAACGCGGCGGGCTACACGGTGCATGCGCCGCGCCTGCCCGGACATGGCGGTTCGCTGCGTGAGCTGGCCCGCGACGCGCGCGCCCATGCCTGGCGGACGCATGTGGCCGAGGCGTGGCAGGCGCTCCGGCGCGACCATCCCCACGTCTATCTCTGCGGCCAGAGCATGGGGGGCGCGCTGGCGGTCCTCCAGGCCACAGGCCGCCCCGAGGTGCCGGCGGTGGTGTTGCTGGCCCCATTTCTGGGGATGCCCGCAGCGATGCAGCGCCGCTTTCTGCTGGCCAGC
>JBEILM010000130.1:0-10588 GCA_040379205.1 Gemmatimonas sp. | reverse complement strand
TGCTCGCGCGGGGCGTCGGCCCCCGGGTGGTGCTCGCCGATGCGGGCGACGGGACGAGCCACGACTTTCGCGCGGCCGTGGCCGCTCGTGGCCTGCCCTACTGCGTGCAAACGGCGCCCAGCGTGAAGGGCTGGGTCACGGCTCCACCTGCGGCCCCGGCGTATCGCGGGCGGGGACGCCCGGCCAAGCGCCCACCGGTCGCGCAGATCCCGGTGAGCCACTCCCTCGATCAGCTGGCGGCCGCCTTGCCGGCGCGCGCGTGGCGAACGATCACGTGGCGCCAGGGGACCAGGGGGAGCATGCGCTCCCGGTTTGCGCGGACCGTCTTTTGGCCGGCGCATGGGGTCAGCCGTCGGGGCCCCCTGCCCACGGCGCCGGTCGAACTGCTCATCGAATGGCCGGCCGACACCGAGGCCCCCACCAAGTATGGGTTCGCGGATCTCCGCGGCGACATCTGGGCCTGCGGCGGTTCGTGCGCCTCGCGAAAGGGCGCTGGCGGATCGAACAGGATTACCGCGAACTCAAGGACGAGCTGGGGCTCGATCACTTCGAGGGGCGCTCGTGGCCGGGGTGGCATCATCACGTGACGCGCGCCTCGATGGCCTACGCGTTCCTCGTCCTCGAAGGGCGGCGCAGACAAGAACGCCGCGCGTCACCCTCCCCGCGATCCGCCGGCAACTCCAAGCCCTCCTGATTCGCTGGGGCGCGTGGTGTCCGACGTGCCGACGGCCGTGGGATGACTCATCCTAACTTAACCTAGTAGTGTTAGAAGGAAACGGCGCCGTACCAGTGATGTCGTCGCCTCCCCGCCTCCTTGTCTCTGTGCCATCAGGCAGCGGTTGCTGTTGGAGCGGCGCCAGTGGCGGCGACGGTGGCGGCGCCGGTGGCCCCGGCAGCACCCGACAGGGCTGATGCGTTAGAGTAACGTGCCCGACGCGCCCCGCGCGGGGCCGCCCATCGCGACGGCCGCGCGCCCGGAGCGCTCAGATTCGTGAGTACCGACGCGATGCTATCCACATCCCTCACGCTGCCCACCTGGGCAGAGTCTCCCTAGTCGCGAATCTCCCGCGTGTTGTCCCCCGGGTTGCGGTCGATCAGTAGGGAGTAGGGGTCGATTCCCGCGCGCGTGGGCAGCTTTGGCACCACGAAGGTGTACCGGCTCGTGCCCGTCGTGACCTTCACACGCCGTATGGCCAGCGGCCGCCCAAGCCGCGCACCGGGTTCGGGCGCGTCGAACACCCCGACATCCACGTAGTCCGCCATCGGGATCGCGGTCTCGTTCCCCAGCGAGTCGGCGCGGACCTTTTTCGCCGTGGCCACCACCGTCACCTCGTACTGCCCATCGGGACGCTTGCGGCTGGTCGCGCTGTCCGCCCGCACATCCCACAGCGTGATCGTGTCGAAGTAGTCGGTGAGCGCGTAGCGCAGCGAGTCCGGCGTGGCCGCGGTGAGGTGCCGCATGAGGTCGAACGTCGTCGCATAGGGCGGCCCGGTGAACCGCCCCTCGTCCAGGAACGCGCGGATCGCCCGGTGCAGCGCCGCCTCGCCGATCAGCTCCCGCAGGGCGAAGAAGGCCAGCGAGCCCTTCTGGTACCAGACGTACGATTCGCGGTCCACGCGGGTGAGCGGACGCTCGCCCCGCGTCTCGGCGGCGCGCCCGCGCAGGTACCCGTCGAGCTCGGATCGGAGGAACTTCTGCGTGAACGGCAGCCCGTGCTTGCGCGCCGTGACGACGAGGGCCGCGTACTCCGACAGCGCCTCCGACAGCGTCTGCGCCCCCTCGACCTCGGCGGGCATCCGCTGGTACGGGAACCACTGGTGCGCGATCTCGTGCGCCGTGACGAAGTACGGCAGGTCGGTGTCCTCGACGTCGGTGCTGTCCACGCGCGCGACGAAGCCGACGCCCTCGGAGTACGGCACCGTGTTGGGGAAGGACTGCGCGAACCCCTGGTAGCGCGGGAATTCGATGATGCGCAACTGGCGGTGCTGGTACGGCCCGAACTCGCGGCTGTACATCGCCAGCGACGCCTGCGATGCCTCGATCATGCGCGCGACGTTGAAGCGGTGCGCGGGGTGGTGGTACACCTCGATGGGGACGCCCTCCCACGTGCCGCGCGTGACCGTCCACCGCGCGGAAAGCACCGCGAAGAAGTTCGGGATCGGCGCGTCCATTACGTACCGGAAGTGCCGGCGTCCCCCCTCGGTCCATTCCCGCTGGAGGTAGCCCGGTGCCATCGCGATCTGGTCGGGATCGGTGCTGACGGTGGCGTCGAAGGCCACGTAGTCCGCGTCCGCGAGGAAGAACTGGCGCTGCAGGGCAAGGGTGTCCGTCCGGGGCAACGCTCGCCGCGCCGGCTGGAGTTCGTGCGTCCGCCGCAGCTCGTCGCTGTCGAGCTCGATGTCCCGGCTGTAGCCGAGCGAGGGGAACCGCTCCCGATTGAGGAAGCTGCCGTTGCGCACGAGGGCCCGATCGGGCTCGCCGTTCGGGATCCCGCGGGCAGCGAGCCGCTGGACCACGTGCAGGCGCATCGTGTCGCCGGGCGCGAGGGGCCGGGCCAGCCGCAGCAGGCGCACCCCGAACGTCGTGTTGGCGGCGAGCAGGGTGGCCTCGCGGTCGAAGGCGAGCGTGTCGAGCGTCGCCGCGAGCCCGGCATCATCCGTCGTCACGTTCACGATCACGCTGTCGATCGCGCGTGCCGATCGGTTGACCATCGTGTAGCGCGTCGAGAGCCGCGCCGTCCGCCGGGACGGCACGAGATCCACGTCGAGGCTCGTCGCGACGACCTTCGGCACGGGGAGCGCCTCGAGCGGGCGCCACCGGCGCTCGTAGGCGGCCTGCATCTTCTCGCGCGTCTTCCGGGGCGCGTAGGAGTTCAGGATGTTCGCGTTGTAGAAGAACGTCCCGCCGAAGGCGGCCATCCCGGCGATGCCACCCGCCGCCGCCAGACGGGCGCGGCCCGAGAAGCGCGTCGCGAGCCGTGCACGCCACGGGGCGGCGGCGGTGCCGCGCGGCCACGCCACGTAGGCCGCCACCAGCAGGAGCATCGCGAGCGAGAAGGACCAGCCGTGCAGCAGCACGAACCCCGGCAGGGCGTCGCCGGTCCCGTTGAGGTCGGTCCACGTGAGGGCCGGCGATGCCCCGACCTGCAGCAGCCGGTGCGTGTAACCGAGGTTCAGCATCGCCACGTTGCCGACGAAGACGAGGATGACGACCACGTGCCCGATCGGCTTCCGCGGGACGAGCGCCTGCGCGAGGAAGGCGAGCGCGGTCATCACGATCCAGCCGGGGAAGTCGTACGGGTACGTGTGGAGCAGGTACACCGGGACGTCCACGACCGGGAAGCCCTTGAGGAACGGTACCACCATCCCGGCGAGCATCACCACCGTGGCATACGCGAACAGGACACCGAGCATGGCGGTGTACTTGCCGAGTAGCACGGCGGCGGTGGGCACGGGCGTCGCATCGGCCACCTGGTCGGCGCGGAGCTGGCGCTCGCGCCACACCAGTTCGCCCGCATAGAACGTGAGGAGCACGATCATGAACAGCGCGTTGCTGGAGATCACGGCCTCCGACACCAGCCAGCTCATCGGCCAGCTGCGGCTGATGCCGGTCTGGTCGGCGAACCACGCGTTCATGATGGTGTTGATCATCCCGATCGCCGCAATCGCGAGAAACGGGACCGAACGGACCATGGCCGTGGCCTGGAAGCGGGTCACGTCCCACCACGCCGTCCCGAGCGACGGGGCCTTGCGCACCCCCGCCGCGGCGGTGGGCGCGGTCGAGGGCACCGGGACCGGCACCGCGAGCGTCGCGCGGGTCGCCGGCGTGGCGGCCGCCTTGCGGCGCCGCCCGGTGAGGGTCGCACCGACTTCGAGCCGCGTGAAGCGGAACGCGACCGCGAGCAGGACGGCGCCGATTGCCGCCCACAGGGCGCGGTTTGCCAGCAGGAAGCTGCCCAGCGGCAGCAGCCGCACATTGCGCTCGGCGGGGGTCCAGTAGCGCGTCTCGAGCGTGATCGAGCGAATGGCGAACGGATCGATCAGGTTGGCGAGCTGGTCGTAGTCGAGCGTGCGGATCAGGTTGCCCGCAATGGAATAGCCAACGAGCAGCAGGATCCCGGCGACATATACAGCGAAGGCGCTGCGGGTGAGCGTTCCCGTCGTGAAGATCAGCGCGCTCAGGAAGAACACCCCGGGCACGCCGATCAGCACAAAGGGCTGCACGTAATCCCAGAGCCGGATGGCCTGTACCGTCTCGGCGTTCACCCACGGCATGACGGTGCCCAGCAACGCCCCCACGGGCAGCGCGGCGAACACCAGCAGCATGGCGGCAAAGGCCGCGAGAAACTTGGCGCCGAGGTAACCGCGGCGTGTGAGCCGCGTCGTGAAGAGCAGCTCGTGCACCCCGACGTCCACGTCGCGGAGCACCGTCGTGCCCACGAGGGCGCTGGTGATGATCTGGCCGATCGCCAGCACGATCGCGTAGAGCTGCGCGAGCGCGAAGGGGCTGTTCCGCTTGACCTTCCCGAGCGACTCCCCGATGAGGATCGCGTCGGTGCTGACCGCGAAGAAGGCGAGCAGGAACATGATCGCCACGTAGAGCCACGTGACGGGGCGCCGGAAATGGCTCCGGAGCTCGAAGGCGAACAGGTGGCGGAACATCAGGCCTCCACCGGGACGCGGCCGCCGCCGGCGGCGGCGAGACGGTGGAAGTACACGTCTTCGAGCACCGGTTCGACAGCCTCGAAGCCGTCGCCGGGGGCGGACTCGGCATAGACGTGCAGCACGGTGCTGCCGGCGGCGAGCCGCGCGGAGATGACCTCGTACCTCGCCTTGTAGTCCTCCGCCTGCGAGCGCGGCACGGTGCGCCGCCAGATGCGGCCGCGGACCTCGTCGAGGATGCGCTGGGGGGCGCCCTGCACGATGACGGTCCCCTGATTGATGATCGCCATCTGCGAGCAGAGCTCGCGTACGTCCTCGACGATGTGGGTGGAGAGGATGACCACAACCTCCTCGCTGATGTCGGCGAGCAGGTTGAGGAAGCGGTTGCGTTCGGTGGGGTCGAGGCCCGCAGTGGGTTCGTCCACAATGAGCAGGCGGGGGCTGCCCGCGAGCGCGATTGCAATGCCGAGGCGCTGCTTCATGCCGCCGGAGAACCCGCCCACGCTCTTCCCGCGGACCTCGTGGAGATTCACCTGCTGGAGCAAACGATCCACAAGCGCCTTGCGCTCGCCGCGATCGGCTACTCCCTTGAGCGACGCGAAGTGATCGAGCACCGCGTCGGCGGGCATGTTGGGATAGAGCCCGAACTCCTGCGGCAGGTACCCGAGCTGGGCGCGCAGGCGGTCCGGCTCGGCGAGGACGTCGAGGTCGCCGAAGTGGATGGACCCGGCGTCTGGCGGCTGCAGCGTCGCGATGGTGCGCATGAGCGAGGACTTGCCCGCCCCGTTCGGCCCGAGCAACCCGAACATTCCCGGCTCGATGGTGAGCGTAATGCCACGGAGGGCGTGGACCCCGTTGGGATAGGTCTTGGAGAGTCCTACGATGCGGAGCGACATGGGCTGGGGGGTGGGAGGGGGGGTGGGGGACGTGACAGAGCGTCCCCCGGGATACGGGGGCGTATGGGGAGCGGTTTCAGCGCCCCCTGTTTGCCGTGTCGTGGGCGGCCTACTGCGGCGTTGGCCGCGGCGGCAGGGCGCTGAAGTGGGCCCACAGGGCGCGGAGCTCCACCTCGGTCATGTTCGCCGCCGGCGGCCAGTCGGGGGGGGCCCTCGACGATCTTGCCCCCGGCAAACTCGGCCCCGTGGCAGCCGCTGCATGTTTGGGCAAGGTGCCGCCCGAGCGTCACGTCGGGGACGTCCGGCGGCGGCAGCACGGCATGCGCGATCTCATGCCGCGTAGGATGCAGCTGCGCCGAAAGCGGAAAGCGCCCGGTCGCGATCAGGACCGTGCTGACGGGACCGAGGGACACGGCCGGCACGGTCTTTTCCACCGGCGGCAGCGACCGGATGTACGACACCAGGTCCGACAGCTCCCGGTCGGACATGCTGAAGAAGTCGCGCGACGGCATCGGGGATGCGTGGCCATCGGGCTTCACGCCGTGCCGCACCATGCGGTCCCAGTCGGCCGCGGTATAGGTGAGGGTGCGTGACCCCGCGCCGGTCGTGAGGTTGGGGCCGAGCAGGCGCCCCATGGCCGGGTCGTCCACCATGACGCCGCCGCCGAAGTCCTGGCCGTGGTACTCGGCACAGGCATAGAACGACGAGGCGAGCTGCTTGCCGCGCGCCACCGCGCGCTCCGTCGCGATGGCCGTCAGCTCGCGCTCGGTGACGTCGGCTGCACTCCCGCCGCCGGCGCGGCGTACCGCCCGCACCGAGTCCACCTCGGCGGCGGTGAGCGGGAACGGGATCGGGAACTCCACCCGATGCACGTCGTAGGTGATCGAGAGCTTGCTGGCCGCCCGCACTGGCCGCCCAGGCGTAGCCGCTACCTGCGGCGACCCCCGCGATGCCGATCACCACGCCGACACCAATCAGGATCTTGCGACCGACTCCCATGCGCTGCCTCCGGAGAACGGAGTTTGCGTCCGAATGTGGAGAGGCGGCGCTCAGCGCGGAAGTCGCGCGTGCCGGGATGCGAGCGGCGGCGAGGGGCAGACCGCGGCAGCCGCCACGCGCTCAGGTCAGCGTGAACGCCAGCTCGCCGAGTCCCTGCACCGAGCAGGCCACCGTGTCGCCCGGCTTCAGCCACTGGCGCCGGTCCGGCGCCATGCCCTGGATGACGCCGGCGGGTGTGCCGGTGAAGATGAGATCGCCCGGCTCGAGCGTGAAATACTGCGAGATATAGCTCACCATTTGCCGGGCGCCGAAGATGAAGTCGGACGTGCTGGACGACTGCCGCGTCTCGCCGTTGACGCGGCACTCGATCGTGAGGTCGTCGGGATCCACCTGGTCGGCGGTGACGAGATACGGACCGATCGGCGCGAAGCCGTCGAGCGCCTTGCCCACCATCCACTGCCCGCCGCGGCCGTTCTGCAGGTCGCGCGCGGTGAAGTCGTTGCCGGTGGCGTAGCCGGCCACGTACGAAAGCGCCTCGGCCTCGGCCTCGGCCACGCGCTTTGCCGGGCGCCCGATCACGATGACCAGCTCCACTTCGTAGTCGAACTGGGTGGCCAGGTCGACAGGGAGCGTGACAGTGCCGCGGTGGCTGTTGAGGGAGGCGTTGAACTTGTTGAAGAGCACCGGGTGTGCCGGGATGGCGGTGCCGACTTCCTCGGCGTGCCGGCGGTAGTTGAGCCCGACGCACACGATCGTGTCCGGGCGCCGCACCAGCGGCGCGTACAGCTGCAGCAGGTCCGCCGCACGAGCCACATCGAGGATGCCCTTGGCGGTCTTCGCGCCGAGGCGGTCGAGGTTGCCCTCGCGGAAGGACAGCAGCGTCAGCCCTCGCGCAAGGCCGGTGCCCAGGGTCCGCGCTGGCGTGGTGGTCGGGTCCGGCGCGCAGCCGCCGGTGGCCAGCGCACCAATCGCGCCGGCGGATTTCAGGAAGTCGCGGCGATCGAGGGTCATGACGCGCGAATCTACGCGGCGGATGGGTCGCTGCCGGCGCAGGGCCGAAAAACTTTCCGACGTTGCGGTGCGTATATCGCCCATGGCATGGCGGGGCGAGGCGTCCCCCCCCCGCGGACCGATGCCGCTCGACCTTTCATCCGGAGTTCCTTATGGAGTCATTGTCCACGCCCGCTACGCGTCCAGGCACGCGCCGCGGATTCGTTGCCCGCCTCGCCACACTCGTAGGCGGAACTTCGCTCGGTGCTGGGGCGCTGGCCTCGCTCGGCGCGCAGCCGCCTCGCCGCGCCAGCAAGGGGGCCTCGCCCACGCCCGCCGCTGCGCCGCAGGCCGGGTCGCAGGCCGCACCGCTCGTCCACGCCGAAGATGCGTGGCTGGACACGCTGCCCCGCGGCCACCGCATGGTGTTCGACGCCTTCACGCTGCCGGGCGTCCTGAACGCGGGGCGCTACTGCAACAACTGGATCCGCTCGAATGAATCCGGCTACGGACTCACGCCAGCGCAGCTCGGGGCGGTGATCATCCTGCGGGCGGGGGCGACGATCTTTGCCTTCGACGATGTGATCTGGAGCAAGTACCCGCTGTTCGGCCAGCAGACCCGAGCCGACCCCGCCACGGGCAAGCCCTTCGCGTTCAACCCGTTTCTGCGCACACCCGGAGGCGACGCGCTGACGCAGGGCGTCCAGTGGAAGGAGCTCGTGGAGCTTGGGGTGCACTTCGCCGTCTGCAATGGAACGACGACCGGTCTTGCGTCGGCCATCGCGAGCGCCGCGGCGGGTGGCAACGCCGACGCGGCGGCCGTCGAAGCCGTGCGGCAGGAGCTGGCCGCGCACCTCCTGTCCAACGGGCACCTCATGGCGACCGGGATCGTTGCCCTCGGGCGCGCCCAGGAGAAGGGCTACACCTTCGGCTGTGGTGGGTAGGGCGCGCGGGCGTGGCCGTCACCCGGCCGGAAACGCACAGCGCCCACCACGTGGTGGGCGCTGCCGTCATGCTCCGGGTGGCGTGGCGACTAGGGATTGCGATCCGAGCAGCCAGCGAACGCGGTGTTGTTGCGCTCCGCGAACGACGGAGTGAGCGTGACGTCGTTGCCGTAGGTGCCGCCCTTGAAGTACGCGCCCGTGGGCCATACGGCACTGGCCGCCCGCCCGTACTGGCGCTGTAGACGACGCAGGTCACCCACACGGGTTGCCGTGAGGTAGAACCAGAAGGCGCGTTCGCGGAACATGAGGGTGATGTGGCCATCGGCCGAGCCGGGATCGGTGAGCGCGGGGAGCACGTCGGGCGAGGTGCCGATGCCGCGGAGCGATCGCACGGTGGCATCGGCCCGCGCTTCGCTGAGCTTCGACAGCCAGAGGGCGACATCGTTGCGACGCAACGCGGCCTCGGCCTCGATCATGCGCGCCGTCACACCGCTCACAGGCGTCGTGGGTGCCGACCCGTTCGCGTAGCCAAGGATGGTGAACACCTGCGTCGACCCGTCCTGACCAAGGCGCGACGTCGTCGTGATGTTCACCCGCGGATCGAAGGCGGTACGGTAGTCGAGCCCGTTGCCTCCCTCGCGATCGCTCGGTCCGAAGTTGGCGGTGTTCACCATCCAGTCGAAAATGGTGTTCACGAGCGTGGTCTGCGAGTACTCCACCTGGTACTGCCAACCGGTGGGAATGGCGATGGAGCTGGCGCCGTCGCCGCCGGCGCTCACGGTGGCCGCGGCGGCATCCAGCTGGTTGAGTTTGAGCTGCGCGCGCGCCTTGGCGATGCGGGCGAGATACCGGAAGTTCTGGTCTGTCGCCGCCGTCCCGAGGGTGGCCAGTGCACTGTCGGCCTGGGCGATGGCGCGCTGATACATCTGCTGCGTGGTGACCAGAGTGGCCGCTTCCGGCGCCGCGTCGTTCACGGTGGAGAGCGGTACCCCATTGCAGAACAGCTCACCCGCGATGTTGAAGGTGATGCCCTGCAGGGCGTACAGCTGGCCGATGTCGCGATTGCGCGTGGCACCGGCCGGCGCGTACTGATTGAGCGCGCGCACGGCACGAACCGTCTGCGTGTACGCAATGGCGAACTTGTTCCACGCCGCAGCGGGGAAGGTGTTCTCGTTGAATGCGCGCTGGTCGATGTGGTCGGCACCGGGGCGGGCGTCGGGATAGGAGTTTCGATCTGGGTCGGTTGAGTATACGACGCGATCACCGCCCGCCCGCGCACCGACTGGCGGGTGGCGGCGGGCCCGCCGACTCGTTCGTGCGCCTCGAGGGCCGTGGGAACGGCGGGCACCATGGGGGGAGCGATGCCGGCGGGGGCCAATCCGTCGCGCCGGCGGGACCGCCGGCGCGTCGGCGACCGGGCGGGGGGCGCGTGACGCCTCCCGGCTCGCGGCGACCCGCGTCGATGGGTGGCTCTGCGGCTCGGCGTGCGCCTCGCGGGCGGCGCGGGTCCGGAGGTGGGTGAGGATCTGGTCGATCACCGACGGCTGGGTGATGCAGGCGACGATGCGCATGGCGCCGTGGCAGCTGGGACACGCGAGCGGGTCGCCCTCGAAGATCTGCTGCAGCAGGGTCGCCGTAGGGCCTTCGCCCACCGGCGGGACGCCGCGGTCGGGGCCAGCGGTCGTGCGGGGACGATCGTCGGCGGCCCGTCGGCGCCGGTCGGCGCCGCCTTGTGGCGCATGCCCCGCGGGCGGTTGGCATACCAGCCCTAGTACCGGGTCGTGACGTGGCCCTGGTCGGGGATGTGCACCAGCCCCCGGGCCAGGAACTCCAGCGGGTCCACGGTCTCGGGGCCCGCCGTGGGTCCGTCGGCCTTGTCCGACCGGTACGTCACCGCCTGTGCGGCTCGGTCGTACGTCACGCGCTCCAGCGCGACCGGATTCCGCGCCCAGTACCCTCGATAGGAAATTCAATCGGGGTGGCTGGAGTATCGGCCCTGGTCCGCTGCCTCGCGCGCAGCGGGGAGCGGGCTTCGGCGCGACCGCCACCGCGCCGGTGCGCCTTGCGGGCGGTTCGGCCTGCGGTCCGGCCGGGTGA
>JBEILM010000129.1:0-10643 GCA_040379205.1 Gemmatimonas sp. | reverse complement strand
TACGCCTGCACCATCTCCGGCTCGCGCGTGAGGTCGGCATCGTCGTTGTGCTTCACATCGCGCTTGCGCACGAACGGCTGGAAGTTGCTCCCGAACTTCACACCGTAGGGCGGGTCGATGTAGATCATCTGCACCTGCCCGCCCATGCCTTCGTACTGGAGCAGGCTGTTCATGCACACCAGCGAATCGCCGAGCATCAGGCGGTTCACCCAGCGGTCGCGGTGCTCGTAGGCCTTGAGCACCTGGTCCACCACCGGGCGGCGCGGGTCGGCGAAGAGGTCGAACAGATCGTGCTGCTGATCGGTGCGGTGCGCGCCGAGTGTTTCCAGAATGGCCTGCGTGCTGAGGCGCTCGTGCACGAACAGCGGCAGCGTGGGCACGTCGAAGCTCAGGCGCTCCGCCTTGCCGGTCCAATTCAGGAATGGCTGCTGCAACCGCGCCAGCTCGGTGACTGCGTCGCGCCCCGCCGCGCGCGCCGCCCGGGCCTCGTCACCGTCCCCCTCGGCGGCCAGTCCGGCCTGCACCACCGCCAGCAGCTCGCTCACCCGGTCACGCAGCGCCGCGTTGCCGCTGTCCCACGTGAGGTCAGGCGCCAGCGAGGAATCGTAGCGGTAGGTGGCCGGCGCCTTCTTCTTGCGGAACTGCGCCTGCGTGCCCGCCTCGGGGCGCATGGCGGCGTCGGCCGCCACATGTTCGTACGAACGGGCCGGCGTGGGGGCGGCGCTGACGGCGGCCGCGGCATCGGTGGCAGACGAACGGGGCGCACGCGGCGCCTTCATAGGGGGCGGGGACTTCTTCGCCGGCATTGACGAGCAGGATATGGGAAGCGGGACCACAACGATCTCCTATGCTCTCCCTCGAGCCTCCGTTGCACAAGAGTGCGGCGCCCGGCAATGCCGGTGGTGTGGCAGGCTACGTCGCCGCAGCGATGCGGCAGTGCGTCACGGCAAACCGCATGAACTGCGGATTGTCGGCAAACGCCGCCGGTGGGACGAAATCCCGGGCCGTGGGGGCGGCAGTGCGGTCGAGGGCCAGATCGTATGCCGCTTCGATAACGTCGGAGCAGACGCAGGCGCGAATGGCAGCCACTTCCCGCAACCGCATGCGCCGCCCAAGCATGGTGCGCCGCGTGCGCGGCTTCTTCGGCGTGGCCGGCGGCGTGAGGTAGGCGGCGATGCCGGTGCGAACCGCCCCGATCACGTCGTAGGTGGCATCGATGGCCTGTGCCGCGCGCACCAAGGCGCCTCGTTCCTCGTCGGTGAGGGCCGGATCGTGCAGGCGCAGGATCTCGCGCCGCGACGCGTACGCCGCCATGCTGCTCCGGAAAACGCCCCACCGCCGCGGATCGGCCGAGAACACCGACTCGACCACGTACCCACCGCCCGCATACAACGCGGCGTGGGTCCACCTGGCCGAGTCGCCCCACTGGCGACGCTGGATCCGCTCGATGACGCCGCCCAGCTTCTCGTCGCCAGCAAGCAGGATGATGTCTCCCGACTTCCAGTCCCGCAGGTCCGGCAGCACACCGGTCAGGGCCGCTGGCGTCCGCTTCAGCGACGGCACGACTTCGCACACCGGTAATGCAAGCCGACCCGACTCGGGATTGTCCGCCTTCGGGTCGGAAATCGCGCGGCCGGTATCGCCGCCGCTCAAGTCCGCGTGGAGCCTGCAGTCGCGGCGAACTGCGGACGGGCCACCCGCGGCCCGCGTGGGGGCACGGCTGCCCCTCCGCCCGTGGCGGCCAGGCGCTCGGCGCGCACGACACGCTCCGGATCGGACGTATCGATCACGATGCGGAGCCGATCCCCCTCCCGGATCGCCTGCACGTTGCCCTTCGCGTCGCAGACGCGGTCGAGGCGCAGCGCATAGGCGCGGCCATTCGGCCACTCGGCGCTCGGCTCGGCGAACACCCGTGCCGTCGACTTCGTGTTGATACGCGTGACTTCAGCGAACAACAGCTGTTCCATGGAGTTACCCCCTGTGTGTCGAGAGCGACGGACGTGGTAGGTACGCATCCGGCCTGCGTGGGCGCAATCGTGCGTCCGGGTTATCGGGACGCTCGTGCCTGAATCAGCAGCACACCTCTTTGCCCGATCAGACACCCGCCTTAGCCCTTACGCCGACCGGCTCGGTCTGATTCAGGGGCAACCGCCGTAGCCCTTAATCCTTACCGCTGAATCAGCTTCACCCGCTCGCCGTTGCGGAACACCTCCACGCGGTCGGCCCGGCCGTCGCGGTTCACGTCCGTCCACACCTGCTGCAGCGCGCCGTTGCTGTCGAGGAAGATCGCCCGCCATGGAACGCCGCCACGCCCTTGGTCCGGGATGCGCAGCACGAATTCATTGGTCCCGAGCCACTGCATGACCTCGGTACTCGGGCTCCCCTGCATGACGTCGAGGGCACTGCGCATGGCGGGCAGCACCTGCGGGTACGCCCGCGACGCAAACTCCGGCAAGTCGTCGCAACGCCCATCCTTGTCGCGGTCGGTGCACACCGGGGGCCCGAAACGCTGGTCGTCACACCACCCGTCTTCGTCCCGGTCGAGACACACCGACGATCCGAATCCCGGCGGCCGCGCCCCGGGGGCAAAATAGCGCGGATCGGTCACGGCCCCCGGCACCACCACGCCGCCGGGCGTCACGTACCCGCCGGATGACCCCATCGGCCCCTGCGGTGACGGAACGCCGGCCGGAAATGACGAAGCCGGCGAGTTCATCGCCGGCAGGTCACCGTGGAGTTGGGCATCCGTGATCTTCTTCTGTTCCCACGCGTCGCGGGCACGAGGATCGGCCTGGGACAGATCGGGCGGAATGAGCGGCGGCCCCTTCTTCTCGCTGGGCTTGAGCCGGTTGAGCGGTAGCTCGTCGAGCTTGCTGCCGCCCGTCTTGGCCTTGTCCGGTCCGTACACCACCCGCCCGTTGGCCGGCTTGTTGCGCACCGCCGTGGCGCAGTCGGTGGGCGCCGGCTGCTGCGCCGGCGGCACACCATCCACCCACACGCGACACATGCCGGCCGGGGGCAGGTACGCCTTGGGAATGGTGTTCTTGTCCTCGACCTTGTCCTTATCGCTCTTGGCCTGCGCCCACGCGCGGTTGGCCGAGCCCAGCAGGCTCAGCACGGCCACCACCGTCAGGACACGCCAGGATGTACGTAGCATGACTTCCTCCTGCAGGACCTCGCGCGCCGTCCCCAATGGATGGCGTCCGGATTCCCGATCTCGGCAAGGGGCACGGAGCGTGCCACGCTCGACCGTATCGGCCCACCGACCGTAAGTATCGGCAGGACGGTACCCTACGGACAGGGGCAGGATCCCGAAGGTCACGCCCGTGTCCCCAAGGGGGGACACGGGTGTCCCCCAGGTCAATCGCCGAAGCTGATCCCGATCATGCGGGCGGCCTGCACGATGTCGTGCTTGGGATCGACGCGCTTGGTCTCCTTCAGGACCTCCTCGATGGGGATGGTCACCAGATGCGGCGACTGGAGCGCCACCATGTGCCCCCACTTCTTCTCCGCCACCGCCTGCACCGCCGCGGCACCGAAGCGCGTGGCCAGCAGGCGGTCGTACCCCGTTGGTGAACCGCCCCGCTGAAGGTGCCCCAGCACCATGGAGCGAGTTTCCTTACCGGTGATGCGCTGGATGTCGTACCCCAGCCGCTCGGCGATCCCGCCCAGCCGGCGGTCCTGGCCGGGAAGCGATGCCCCGATGATCGACTCGTGGCCGCCCCGCGGCTTCGAGCCTTCGGCCACCACCACGATGCTGAAGCGCTTTCCGCTGGCGTCACGGGCCACGATCTTGTCGCACACCTTTGCCAGGTCCCATTCGATCTCGGGGATCAGGATCACGTCGGCGGTGCCAGCCACGCCCGCGTGCAGGGCGATGAAGCCCGCCTCGCGTCCCATGACCTCGAGGACCATGACCCGGTCGTGCGATTCGGCCGTGGTGTGCAGCTTGTCGATCGCCTCCATGGCCGTGTTGACGGCCGTGTCGAAGCCGAACGTGGTGATGGTGCCCGCCACATCGTTGTCGATGGTCTTGGGGACGGACACCACCCGCACACCCTTGGCGCACAGTTGCTGGGCGATCTTGAGCGACCCGTCGCCTCCGATCGAGATGATGGCCTCGATGCCGAGGTTCCGGGCATTCTCGACCAGCTCGTCGGAGCGGTCGATGTTGGTCCAGCTGCCGTCCGGCTTCTGCACCGGGTAGGCAAACGGGCTGCCGCGGTTGGTGGTCTTGATGATGGTGCCGCCCTGACTGGCGATGCCGCGCACGCTGTCGACGGTCAGGGGGACAATTTCGTCCTCCCCGAGCAGGCCGGCGAAGCCGCGCTTGATGCCGAGGACGTCCCAGCCGCGCGTACGCGCCGACAGCACCGCGGCCCGAATGACCGCGTTGAGGCCGGGGGCGTCACCGCCTCCGGTGGAAATCGCAATCCGCATGTTTCTGAAAATGGCGTGGGTGGTTGGGGTGTGCACGTAATGTACCGCGCGGACACCGGGTCAAGGGAAGGTTGACGCCGGTGGGCGTACCGAAAGGCCGGCCGAGGCGGCCAGCTGCCGCACCAGCGTGTCCTGATAGGCGACCACACCGCGCAGCGAGTCGATCTGAGCCTGCAGCAGGGCGTTGTCCTCACGGAGCTGCACCAGCTGCATCCCGAGGTCGAGCACGGCCTGGCCGGTAGCCATGTCGCTGGTGGGCGTGGGGATGGCGGTGCCGCAGGCCGACAGCAGCACCACGGCCGCGGCGCCCGGCAGTGCGCGTCGCACGCACGGTGCCGGGGAGGTGGCGTTACGAGGGGTATGGGCGCAAGGATCTGATGACACCGTTCGAGGGGCGAAGGGTGATCGTGGAGCCGTCTCCGGCAACTTACCTCCCCGATCGCCCCCCATGCGTATCCCACGTCGCGGTACCACGCTGGTCGAACTGGCCATCGTCCTCAGCATGCTGGCCGCCCTCTCGCTGCTGGCGCTGGGCAGCGGCCTGCCCCTGCTCGATGCCGCCGCCGTGGAAACGGCCAGCCGTGAGTCGGCCGACCTGTTTGCGCTGGCGCGTGAGCACGCGCTGGCCGCCAACCGGCACACCGTGGTCCGCATCGATGCGGCGGGGGCTCGACTCACGGTGGTGGCCGGCCCCGACACGCTGGCCCACGCCGACTTCGCGCAGAGCGGCGTGCTCCTCGCCAGCACACGCGACTCCATGGCCTATCAGGCGTCCGGGCTGGGACTCGGCGCCGCCAACCTGAGGCTCGTGCTTCGGCGGCGGGCGCGAGCCGACACCATCACCGTGTCGCGGCTCGGGCGGGTGGAACGGCGTTGAGGAGCCCGACCGGCAGGTGACGACCAGCCATGCGCCGTCACGCCGGCTCAGGTCCCGAAATCGAACCCCGGCACGCTCACCCGCGGGATCTCCTGCCCGATGGTGCGCTCGATGGTCCGCACCATGCCGATTTCCTCGGCCGACATGAACGTGTAGGCATCACCGGTGCTGGCGGCGCGGCCGGTGCGGCCGATGCGGTGCACGTAGTCTTCCGGCTGCTGCGGCACGTCGAAATTGATGACGTGCGTGATGCCGGAGATGTCGAGCCCGCGCTGCGCGATGTCGGTGGCCACCAGCACGCGCAGCTTGCCGGACTTGAAGTCCTCGAGCGCGGCCATGCGCTCGCGCTGCGACTTGTCGGCGTGCATGGCGCCGGCCTGCACCCTGGCCTTTTCGAGGTCGCGGACCACCCGGTCGGCCCCGCTCTTGGTGCGCGTGAACACCAGCACCGAATCGTGGTGCTCCTTCGTGAGCAGATGCACCAGCAGGTCGTTCTTGCGGTGGCGCGGCACCGGGTACACGGCATGTGTCACGGTGGTGGCCGCCGACGACCGCCGCCCCACCTGCACCACCACCGGCTTGCGCAGGTACTTGCGGGCCAGCGCCTCGACTTCGGGCGGCATGGTGGCGCTGAAGAGCAGCGTCTGCCGGTACTTCGGCACCTGCTCCACGATGCGGTTGAGCTGCGGCGCGAAGCCCATGTCGAGCATGCGGTCGGCTTCGTCGAGCACCAGCGTCTCGAGGTACGTGAAGTCGACGTTGCGCTTTTCGAGATGGTCGAGCAGGCGCCCGGGCGTGGCCACCACCACATCCACGCCACTGCGAAGGGCGCGCTCCTGCGGCTCGTAGCCCACGCCGCCGAACACCGGAATGACGTCGACCGGGGCATACAGAGAATACTTGCGGACGCTCTCCTCCACCTGAAGACAGAGCTCACGGGTGGGGGTCAGCACCAGCACGCGCGTCCGCCGCGGTCCGCCAAGCAGGCGGTGCACCATGGGCAGCGTGAAGCTGGCCGTCTTGCCGGTCCCGGTCTGCGCAAGGCCGATGAGGTCGCGGCCCTTGAGCGCGAGCGGAATCGCTTCCCGCTGAATTGGGGTGGGCCGTTCGTAGCCCGCATCGTGCAGGGCGTCGAGCAGGGGCTTGGCGAGCCCGAGGTCAGCGAAGGTCACGTCGCTGACGAGCGTTTCTGGATCGATGACTGTCATGTGTAGATCGAAAAGCTAATCAATGCCCACGCCTGCGGCGCGACCTAGCCGGCGCGGCGCGCACGCAGAGGAGGCGCTCAGACGAGATCGAGGGTGCGCCCTGCGAGGCGGGCGATGAGGGCCAGACGGAACGTGACGTCCACCGAGAAGCCGGCGGTCGCTTCGGCCCCAGGCGCGACGTCGGAGAGCGGCAAGACGGGCCACGCCCACACGGGAACCTGCTCGGGCATGACCACCGATCGCGGCGGGCTCCACACCTTGCGCCGGTCGCGGTCGTCCAGCGTGCGGTCGAGCAGCTTGACCCACCCCTCGTGCCGGCCGAGGAACCCGATGCGCGCCATCGCCTCCAGCCACGCCAAGGCGCTCGGCATGTCGCCGTCGAGGGCGCTGCGGGTGGCGAGGAAGTCTCCGAGCACCAGCTGCGGCTGCTCGATGAGGTGCGCGCCCACCTGCTGGATAGCCACCTGCCGCGGCCATGGCTGGGTGAGATAGGTGAACAACCGCTCCATGAACTCCGAATGCTCGCTGCGGAACTGCGGCATGTGCCCGAGCATGAGGAGCAGATGAAACGACGGCGCCGCCACCTCCGACGGCAGGACATGCTGGTTGCCGATGCGAACCCACGGCTTCTGGGCCAACGGCGACTTGAAGAACGCCTCCACGCGGGCCACCAGTCGCCCGGCCGCGCCACGGAGGCGGGGATCGGCTTCGTATCCCGCCTGCGCCAGCGCCGCCGCGGCGGCCTCCCGGAGCAGCAGACGACCACGCAACACCAGCTCCGCGTCGTCTCCCTCCGGACGCAGCTCCGCCAGATAGGTCGGCTCGTCGTCTTCGGCGAGCAACCGGAAGAGCAGCCGCTTGGTGGCCGACATGCCGGGAGCCCCGGGGTCCCACCCCAATTCGAGCAGGCGCCGATACGCCGGAATGGTTCCGACCCCCGCCACGCCGGCGCCCCTGGGCACGCTCAGGACGCCGCCGGGCCAGGTGCCATCGCTCTCCTGCGTGGCCAGCAGGTGCCAGCCGATCCGGCTGCCGTAGGGCACGACCGGCCAGGTGGACGAGGTGGGCCGCTCCTGCACCACGTCACGGATGAAGCGATACTGCACCGCCCCGCCCCCTTCGGCCATGAGCCAGCGCGCCGGCACGGCCACCGGCGGCGGCGGGGGTGGCGGCGGCAACACAGCCGGACGGGCCACGGTCAGCTCGCCAGGGACAGCGAGGTCATCCGTGGGGGGAAGCGGCGGCGGGGAGGGAGGAAGGGTCACAATGGCGCTATTGTACGCGCGGAACGTCGAGGCGCCAGATGTCGGGACCGTTTCCCCGCCGGTCCGAGGCGGTCAACGGGCGGTCGTCACCCCGCTGTAGCTGAGTCCGGTCGAGTCATTAACGCCCGGACCGCCGCGTACGTCCAACGCAAGGGGACGAACCGTGCGCCCCGCCGGTGCGCCACCGGCACTGACTGGTCGGCGCCATGTCCCCCTCCCTTTTTCGACGGTACTCCGAACACATGAAGAACACGCTTCGCTTGATCGCTGCCGCGGCCGTGCTCGCGATTGCGGTGCCTGCCTCGGCCCAGGGTGGCATGGGCGGTCGCATGGGTGGCCAGCAGATGTCCCCCGAGCAAGTGCTGTCCCGCCAGAAGGAGCAGCTGTTCAAGGACATCACCCTTACCCCCGAGCAGTCAGCCAAGGCCGACACCATCATCATGCAGGGGATGCGCAAGCAGATGGAAATGAGGCAGGCCGCCCGCGGCGGCGGCGGGGACCGCGCGGCCATGATGGAGCAGATGCAGAAGATGAACACCGAGCGCAACGACGCCCTCAAGGCCCTGCTCACCGCCGACGAGCAGAAGAAGAAGTTCGACGACAACGTCGCGAACATGCAGCAGCGGCGGCGCGGCGGCCTCTGAGCGCCGCCGGATACTGATGGACGACAGGGGCATCGCACGGAACACCGTGCCGGTGCCCCTGTCGCCCGTTCCCGGTTAGCCTTCGGGGGCATGTCGACCTGCGCTGCCCCCCTCTGTCGCGCCCCCGATGCGCGGTGAGTTCGTGGACCTCGATGGGGTCCGGCTCTATTGCTATGCCTTCGGGCAGCGGGGTGCGGGGCATCCGATCGTGCTGGTGCACGGCTCGTTCACCTCGTCGCGGCTCTGGCAGGATGTCCTGCCGCGATTGCCCAAGGGGCACCGCGTCCTGGTGCTCGACCTGCTCGGCCACGGCCGCAGCGACCCGCCCGGCACGGCGGCGCTGACGGTGGCCGCGCACGCCACCCGACTCGCCCACCTGCTCGACGTGCTGGGCGTTCGTGAGGCGGCGCTGGTGGGGCACGGCATGGGGGCCGCCGTTGCCGCCCGCGTGGCCCACGAGCAACCCGACCGGGTGGCGCAGCTGATGCTCGTCAACCCGACGTTGCTCACGTCCAACCCCGGTGACGCCTTCGTCAGCCGTCGCCTGAATCGCGTGGCCGCGCTCGTGCCGCTCTGGCGGCGCCTCGGTGCCGGCTGGCTGGCGTCAGCCCTGCACGCCGCGCTGCTCCCCTGTTTTGCGCATCGTGACGCCGGGGTCCGCTCGCTCGACGTGTATCTCAATCCCTTTCGACGGCGCGAAGGCCGGGACACCGCCTGTGCCCAGCTGACCGCGCTGCGCGAATCCCGCACCGACACCATCGAGACGCTGGCACCGGGCGCGATCCGCTGCCCGACCGCGCTCGTGCTCGGCGCCTCCGACCCGTTTCTCACCGGCACCCGCGCCCAACGGCTGGCCGACGCCCTCGATGCGGCCACGTCCCATGCCCTGATCACCCACACGCTCCCCGGGGTCGCCCACATTGCCCCCGAGGAAGCGCCCGACCAGCTTGGCACCCTCGTCGCCGAACTGCTCACCCGCTAGCTCCCGTTGCGGTTTCCCACACCGAGTGCTTCGATGGATCGTCTCGCTACCATGCGCTCCATGGCTGCCAAGCAGCCCGCCAACCCGATGGTTCGTTTCGGGCTCGCCAACGAACTCCTCAAGGCCAATCTGCTCGACGAAGCGGTGACCGAGTTGGCCGCCTACCTCGCCAGCTACGATGACGAGGGCAACGGGTGGCTGCGCTACGCCGATACGCTGACCGCCCTCGGTCGCCACGACGAGGCCCGGCAGGCCATCACCAACGGCATCGCTGCCGCCACCCGCCACGGCCATGGCACACTGGTGGCGGAGTTCGAGGAGCGGCTGGGATGAACGCGTGCCGACGCGAACGGCCGCTACAGCTGTCGCGTCTGCTCGGCGGCGTCGAGCACGTACCCGAGATCGCGCGAAAGCGCCCGCGCTTCCTGGGTGGCGCTCGTCAGGTCGTCCACGGAGCTGCCCATACCCATCGTCCGCAGCTTCACGATGTCGAAGCGCAGCGACCGGAGCGCCATGGCGGCGCTGTCGAGCTGGCGCTGCATGGTGTCACGCCGGACGGCAAGATCTTCGAGCGCAGAGCGCTGTCGCGTGAGCAGCGACAGGCGCCGTTCGCGATCGGGCGCCGTATCCGGTTCGGCCTCGATGGCGTCGATGCGCCGCTGCAGCTCGGGCAACGCATTGCCCGGCAGATCGCGGTCGAGCCGTTCGAGGCCACTTGCGAGCGCGCTGATCCGCTCCAGCAGGGCATCGGCCGTGGGTTCGACATCGGGGATCAGAGCCCGGTCGGCCTCCGGAAGGGTGCGGGTAATGTCGGTGATCACGAGCCGGTCGTCGGCTGCATTGCGCAGCGTGTCGCCGAAGCGTGACGCCAGCACCGTGGGACCACCGAGCCGGTCGAGCAGCTCCGCGAGCTTCACGCTATGCGTGCGCTGGTCGGCGGCGGCGGCGATGCGCTTCCAGTCGTCGCCGAGCGCGGCGCGAGGCGAGATGCCGGCCCGCCACAGCTTGAGGGCGTCCAGCAGCGACATCTGCGCGAAGGCGATCGAGGCCAGGAGACCGCCGACGAACGGGATGGTCATCGGTTCGGCGTTGAGGCTGGCGCCGATGATGAGGCTTCCCACCGACGTGACCGAGGCGATGCCGAGCACATTGAGATGCTTGCGGAAGAGCCCCACGCGCGCCGTGAGCTCGGCGGGAGTGGCGGGTGCTACCGCCGGCGCCGCGCCG
>JBEILM010000128.1:0-10653 GCA_040379205.1 Gemmatimonas sp. | reverse complement strand
GCTCCAGCACGCGGGTGCTGTCGCCGGTGCCATCCCTGCGCAGCATGACCATGTCGCGCACGATCACCTGACCGCCAGTGCTGTCCGCACGCGCAGCCAGCCCCGCCGCCGTCGTGGCCACCCGCAGCGCGGTCGCAGTGCTGTCGATGCTCCGGATTTCCATCGAGACCACCGGGGTGCTGCCGGCAGGGGCTGCCGCACTCTCGTTCGTGGCCGTGCGTGTGCGTAGGCGGATGGCCTGCACGCCCCGCGGTTCCTTCACGATCTCGATCGCGGCCAGGCGTTCGGCGGGGAGCGCCTTGGCGTCGGCCTCACTCACGGCGCGCCCGTCGACGAAGTAGCGCCGCTCGGTCGGTGTACCAATGCGATCGAGCCGCTGCGTGGCCGCTGCCACGTCCATCCCTTCGAGCTCGGCGCTGGTGGGCAGTTCGCTGCCGCAAGCGGCCACGGCGGCCGCCGTGGCCACCACCAGGGCGAGGGTGCGACGGGGGCCACGGAACAGGGGCGGGCGAGCGGTCATGGTGTGCAATCTCCGTTCGAGGTGGGACGCGCGGTAGGAAAACGCCAGGGCACTCTGCAGACGGTAGCGGAGCGGGGGAGCCGCAGACAATTCGATGAGCAGCTGGCCATAGCGCCGCGGCGACGCCCCGCGGGCCAGCAGACGCGCGTCGCAGTCGAGTTCGATGGCGAGACGCAGCCGGGCCAGCATGAACCAGCTTGCGGGATTCCACGGCATCGCGGCCGCGGCCAGGCAGCCGGCCAGCAGCAGCAGCGGATCGCGCGCCTCCACATGCGCCCGTTCGTGCAGCACCACGAGACGCTGCTCCTCATCGCTACGCGCCAGCAGCCAGCGGGGCATGATGATCTGCGCGGAACGGGCCCCAATGACGAGCGGACCCAGGTCGTCGCTCACCCGCACCGGCACGTCGTGTACCGTGCGCTGCTCGGCGCTGGCCACGAGGCGCCGATGGCGGCGATAGGTGGCGGCCAGCGCCAGCCCCACCGCGAGCATCGAGGTGGGCCAGAGCAGCACCAGGGCGAGTTGCACGGGCATCGGCGCCTGGCGCGCGAGGTCGGCGGTAAGGCGCGACGTGCGGTAGGTCAGCACACCCATTCCGTGGGTGGCCATCCCCGCGAAACCGGCGGCCCGCTCCCACCCCTCTCGCCACGGCGCCGGGGTAGCCACCGGCGCCGCGAGCGTCGTGGCCGGCGCAACCGATGCGGCCACCGGCAACGAGGGTGCCACGCGCCGCCAGGGTTGGGTGAACGACAGTCCCACAGCGAACAGGAGGGCCACGCTCCAGATCACGCGCACGGGAAACGCGCCCGACACCAGGCGCTGCACGAGCAGCGCGGCGGCAGCCAGCAGCGCCGACACGAGGGCGGCGGCCGCCATCCACGACGCAACCAGCGGCGCCAGTTCAGCCAGGATGGGCATCAGCCGTTGCCTCCATGGTCGTCACCGAGACGCTCGGCAAGGAGCGCACGCATGCGTTCGAGTTCGTCGCGGCTCAGCGTGCGGTCGGAGACCAGCTGGGCGAACAGCCGCTCGGAGGACCCCTGGAAGATGGCGTCCCTGATGCGCGAGATCGCGCTCCGGCCGGCCCGGTCGGCGGGCACGGTGGGGAAGTAGCGATGGGCCCGCCCCTCGGGTTCGTGGCGCACGTAGCCCTTGTCCTCGAGGAGTTGCAGCGCCGAAAGCACCGAGGTGTAGGCGAGGTCTTCGTCGAGCTGCTCGCGCACCTCGGCCACCGTGGCCGACGAGAGGCGCCAGAGCACCGACATGACGGCCAGCTCGCGGGGCGGGAAGTGATAATCGGTCATGGCGGGCTCAAGTACGGAAAGGTCGGTACGGAAACATCAGTAGGTTGCAGTGCGGTGCGAGCTTTGTCAACGGGTTTTTCAGTAGGACGCCGCCCCGCCTTGCATCACGGGGACCGGGAGCCCGTCGGCATCGGTGGTCCAGCGGGACCCATCGCTGGCCGCCACCCCACGCCGGCGCCAGCCATCGGGCAGGGGTACCGGGAGGGCCAGGAGCGCATCCTGCGGACCGGTGAGCAGCGCAAAGTCGAGTGGGCGTTTACCGGCCACCGTCGCGCGGCAGCGCCAGCCACCGTTCCAGCCCCGATGGAAGTCCAACGCCAGCTCCACCGGGCCGAGGCGCTCCTCGAAGGCCAAGCGAATGAGCTCGCGCAGCACCGGTTGGTGCCCCGCGAGCTCGGTCACTTCCGCAAACACGCGCCAGTCACACGGTGCAGGTGGTCACCGCTTCGCGCAGCGACGTCATGCCGTCGCGCTTGGGGATGAACTCGTGCGCGAACACGCCGCTGTAGCCGCTGCCGGCGATGAACTCGGCAATGCCGCGGTAGTTGAGCTCCTGCGCGCCGTCGATCTCGTTGCGCCCTGGCACGCCGGCGGTGTGGAAGTGGGCGATGAACGGCAGGTTGGCCTTGATGGTGGCGATGACGTCGCCCTCCATGACCTGCATGTGGTAGATGTCGTAGAGCAGGCGGAAGCTCGGGCTGTTCACGCCCTTGGCCACCTCCACGGCCCATGCGGTGTGGTCGGCGTGGTAGTCCTTGTGGTCGACCTTGCTGTTGAGCATTTCCATGCAGAGCACCACGCCATGCTGCTCGGCCACGGGCATCAGCCGCTTGAGCCCCGTGATGCAGTTGGCGATGCCTTCGCCGTCGGAGAGGCCGTCCCGATTGCCGCTGAACACCACGATCTTCTTCACGCCGGCGGCAGCCGCCTGCGGGATATAGGCGGCGCCATCGGCGACGAGCTTGTCGTGGTGATCGGGGCGGTTGAAGCCGACGGGAATGCTGCCCCAGCTGTTGCCCATCGTGCATTCGAGCCCGTACTGCCGGGGGACGGCCCACTCCTGTGGGCCGAGCAGATCGACGCCCACGAGGCCCATGGGCTTCACGGCGGCGCACAGGTCGGCGATGGCGGTGCGGGCAAAGCACCAGCGGGCGACGGACTGGCGGAGGCGGCCGGCCAGCGGGACTGCCGCCGAGGCGTCGGCGGCCTGCGGCAGCATCATGGCCCCACTCGCTCCCGCCACCGTGGCCACCCCCAACGATTTGACCGCCTCGCGGCGCGTCATTGCTTTCGTCCGTCCGTCATGTTGCATCTCGCCCGTCTCGACCTCTTGGTGGTTTCCCGGGAGCCCGCAGCCCGCGGGCCCCTACTGCAGTTGGATGTACAGCGGTACCGGCCAGAGCCGCAAGATGGACTCGCGCGAGGTGGACGGCTTGTCGTTCTTGGGCTTGGTGAACTGTTTCCAGCCCGCGAACTGCACCGGTTCCTTCTTGATGTAGCTGTAATACGAGTCCCGCTTGAGCCATGGCGCTCCGAAGCCGTCCATCTGCATCACGAACTGCACCCGCGGGTCGAGCTTGATGTCCTGGTAGTTCGTGACCCCCTTCTGGGTGAAGCGGTGCACGACGAGCACCTTGGGCGGCAGGTTGTGCTTCTCCACCAGGTTGGCGAGGAACTTGATGGCGTAGTTGATGTCGGCGGCGTCGTACGAGCCGACGCGCTTGCCGGGAATGCCGCCCGTGCGCTTCATGGCGAACTCGGGGTCGATGCCCAGATGCACCTCGGGGCGCATGAGGAACTTCTCGATCCACGGCAGTTCGTTCTGCAGGGTGCTCTGCCCGATCTGCAGGTCCACGAAGAGCAGGGCGTTCCGACTCTTGGCCCAGCCGTAGACCTTTTCGATGAGCGAGCTGTCCATGCGTGTGCGGTAGAAGCCGCTCGGGCCCGGATGCGGATTGGCCACCATGGCGATGAGGTGCAGCGCCGGCTGCACGGGCGTCTTCGGGTCGAGCTTGTTCCACTCCGCCACCTCAGCGTCGAGCTTGCGCAGCATCTCGGTGGTTTCGAACTCGCCGAGGATACCCATGCGCGTGCTGAGCGGATTGCCATAGAAAGCGATGATGCGCTTGGCCGGAAGAATGGCGCCGGGGAGCGGGGCCGGCATCTTCGGCGGCCAGAGCGAATCGAGATCGCTGCCGGCGTTGCGGAAGGAGAGGTGCCGGTCGCCCGACTGCGGCCCGAGGGCGCCTGCGGGGCGCTTGCGGGCGGTGTCGGCGGTGGTCGCCCTGGGGGCCTTGCCGGTTGCGGCGCCAGTGTTGGATTGAGCGGCCAGCGGCAGGGTGGCGGTGGCCGCGAGCAGGGCGGTGGCCGCCGTCAGCGAAGGGAAACGCATCGGCAATGTCTGGTGCAGGGGGAAACGCGCGATCCGCGCGCGGAAGCGGGGAGTGTAACCGGCGGTGCGAGGGCGACCAAGCGTACGCGTGCGCTGGTTGCCAATACATTGGCAGTGTAGCATAGCGGCATGCATATCTCCCTCGACTCCCGTGTGGCCATCGTGACCGGTGGCGCCAATGGCATCGGCCTGTCCACTGCGCGCCGTCTGGCAGCGAGCGGGGCCAGCGTGGCCATCTGGGACCGCGTGGCCGAGGCCGGACACGCCGCCGCCGACGCGCTCACCGCCGCTGGCCATGACGTGCTCTTCGTGGTAACCGATGTCACCGACCGTTCCAGCGTCGACGCGGCGGTGTCGGCCACGGTGGCGCGCTTCGGTGGCATCGACATTCTCATCAACAACGCCGGCATCACGCGCGATGCACAGCTGGTGAAGGTGAAGGATGGCGTGGTGACCGGTGGCATGAGCGACGCCGATTTCGACGCCGTGGTCGCGGTGAACCTCAAGGGCGTGTACACCTGTACGCAGGCCGTGGTCCCGCATCTGCTGGCGCGCGGCGGCGGGCGGATCGTGAATGCCTCATCCGTGGTGGCAGCCAACGGCAACTTCGGGCAGACCAACTACGTCGCCACCAAGGCCGGCGTGGTGGGCATGACGCAGGTGTGGGCCCGCGAACTCGGTCGGCGCGGCATCACGGTCAACGCCATCGCTCCGGGCTTCATCGCCACCGACATGACGGCGAGCATGCCGGCGGCGGTGCTCGACGGCATGAAGGCGCACACGCCGGTGGGGCGTCTCGGTTCGCCCGACGATGTGGCGAATGCCTACTGCTTTCTGGCGAGTGATGCGGCGGCGTTCATCAACGGCGCCGTGCTCGCGGTGGACGGCGGACTCGTCATCGGGACCTGATCGCCGCACCCCGCGTACGATCAGCCCTTGCGGCTGCGGCGCGAGGGGGCGGGCGGTTCGGTTTTCGGCGCCGGATACTGCATGCGCTGCAGCACGGTGGCGGCGCGGCGGCTGGCGATGCTCCCTCGCGGCGACCAGCGGCGCGGTGCCGGCAGAATGGCGGCCATCCGCGCCGCTTCATCGCGTGTGAGGGCGGCCGCACTCTTGCCGAAGTGCGCACGGGCGCCCGCCTCGGCGCCGAACTGATTCGGCCCCCACTCGGCGAGGTTGATGTACAGGTCGAGGATGCGCTCCTTGCTCAGGATGAGCTCGAGCCAGAGCGTGAGGTAGGCCTCGAGTCCCTTGCGCACGAAGGAGCGCCCGTTCCACAGGAAGAGGTTCTTGGCCACCTGCTGCGTGAGCGTGCTGGCCCCGCGCAGTCGACCGCCGCGCCGCCGCCGTTCGAGCGCGTTTTCGATCTCCACGAAATCGATGCCGTGGTGGAGATAGAAGCGGTCGTCCTCCGAGGCCAGCACGGCGCGACGCAGGTGCGGCGATATCTGTGCGCGCGACACCGGGCGCCGCTGAGGCCAGATCGGCCGATCGCCCGACACGAGCCGGTCGGCCACCCGGCCGAGCATGACCGCGGTGATCGGCGGATCGATGACGGTGAACAGCAGAATGAACGGCACCGGGGCCAGCGCCGCGATCAGCGCCGCCGTGAATCCCCGCCGAACCCACTGGCGCCACCCTGACGCGGACGCGGCCCTGCGCCTGACGCCCATCAGGGTTCGCGCAGATGCGGCGGGGTGTCGGGCGGCTGGCGTCGCCAGCGGCGGTGCTGCCAGAAGTACTGATCGGGGTACTCGCGGATCTTGTCCTCGAGCATCTGCGTGAAACGCAGCACGATCGCATCGACATCCGCTTCGCGGTCGCCGGTGCGCATGATCTCCACTGGCTCCACGTGAATGGCATAGCGGCCGCTGGGCTGGCGCACCACCGCGATGAACAGCACCGGCGCGTCGAAGCGCAGGGCGAACACCGCCGGCCCGCGCGGGGTCTTGGCGGGGCGTCCGAAGAACGGCACGAAGGTGCTGGCGAGCCCCAGGGCGTCGTGGTCGCTCACGAAGGCCACGGCGCGATTGTCGCGCAGCGAGCGCGGCGTGCGGCGCACGGCGTCGCGGTCGTGAATGACCTCCATGCCGATACCATACCGCGTGTCGTTGACGTACGCCTCGAAGATGGGATTGGCCATGCCCCGCGCCACCACGTCGAGGGGGACGCCGCGGGCCGCGAAGTATGCGCCGCCGAACTCCCAGTTGCCCAGGTGTCCGGTGACGAGGATGGTGCCCTTGCCGAGCGCCTGGGCGGCTTCGACATGCTCCCAGCCTACGACCCGCTCGACGCGAGCCAGGATCTCCTCGCGCGACGTCCCCGGGAGCACGGCGGTCTCGATGGAGGTGCGCCCGAGGCTTTCGTAGGACCGGCCGGCGAGGTCGCGTACGGTGTCCGGCGACAGGTCGGGGAAGGCGGCGGCGATCTGCCGTTCCACCACGCCGCGGCGGATGCCGAACGGCTTGTACGCCAGCCGTGCGAGTCGTCCCCCGAACCAGCTCGCGGCGCGCCACCCCACGAGGTGCAGCGCCGCCACGGCGGCGCGGGTGCCGTAGTACTCGAGCCGGTGCGAGAGCGTCGGAACGCGCGGGGCGGAAGCATCGCTCATGTGTGGCGGAATGTAACCGCTTCGGGGGCCGGTGCTGCATATTGTGCGGAGATGACCACGTCGCACGTCCCGGAGTCGCCATCCCAGCGCTCGCAGCGTCTGGCGCAGCTTGGCCTGCTGGTCAACGCGGTGCTGGCCGTGGTGAAGCTGGTGGCGGGGTTGCTCGGGAATGCGTATGCGCTGGTGGCCGACGCCATCGAAAGCTCCACCGACATAGTCGGATCGCTGGTGGTGTGGAGTGGCCTGCGCATTGCCAGTCGGGACCCGGACGAGCGCTACCCGTTCGGCTACGGCCGCGCGGAAGCGATCGCCGGCGGTGTGGTGGCCGCGCTGATGCTGGGGGCGGCGGTGGGCGTGGCGATCGAGGCGGTGCGGGAGATCCGCACCCCGCATCACGCGCCCGCGCCGTGGACGCTGGGCGTGCTGGCCGTGGTGATCGTGGTGAAGGAGTTGCTGGCGAAGCGGGTGCTGGCCGCCAGTGTGGCCACGGGCAGCACGGCGGTGGCCGCCGATGCGTGGCATCATCGGTCGGACGCCATCACGTCGGCGGCGGCGTTCGTGGGGATCGCGGTGGCGATCGTCGGCGGTCCGGGCTGGGAGCCGGCCGACGACTGGGCGGCGCTGGTGGCGGCGTCGGTGATCGCGGTGACCGGTGGGATGCTGCTGCGCACCGCCGCCCGCGACCTGATGGACCGGGCGCCCGGTGGTGCCCTGCAGGAGATGGTGTCGTCGGCCGCTCTGGCGACGTCCGGGGTGCTGGCCATCGAGAAACTCAAGATCCGCAAGACCGGCACGGCGTTCTACGTCGACCTGCACGTGCAGGCGGATCCGCAGCTGTCGTTGCACGAGGCACATATCCTGTCGGGGCGGGTGAAGGGCGCCATCCGGCAGCAGGTCCCGGCCGCCGCAGGGGTCCTGATTCACATGGAGCCGTTCGAACCGTCGGAGGAGTCATGAGCATCACCCCGCGCACCATCCCCGTCTTCCGGGAACTCGACCGCGCCGAATGCGAGGCGCTGCTGGCCTCGCAGCAGGTGGGGCGCCTGGCGTTCACCTTCCGCGACCGCGTGGACATCGAACCGATCCACTTCGTGTATCGCGACGGCTGCATCATCGGGCGCACCCAGCTCGGCACCAAGGTGAACGTGCTGGCGCACCACCCGTGGGTGGCGTTCGAGGTGGACCACGTGGAGGCGCTGTTCATGTGGCGCAGCGTCGTGGTGCACGGGCGCGTGGAGTTTCCCGACCCGAACGGCGCCCCGGCCGACCGCGAGCGCTTCGCCCGGGGCGTGGACGCGTTCCGCACGCTCATCCCCGAGGCGTTCACCAAGCACGACCCAACGCCGGACCGCGACCTCGTGTTCCTGCTGCCGGTGGCCGACATGCAGGGGCGCGCCGCGCGGCAGGATCAGCGCTGATGGCCAACGGATCCTGGGCGGCGCTGCGGCTCGATCCGGTCGCCGCCGGTGACACCGTCGCGCTGGGAAGCAAGGCGGCCCGCATCGAGGGCGCACCGGAGAAGCGGGAGATTGAGGCGGCCACGGCGGCGATGCTGGAGCGACTCGCCGGCCTCCAGGACGCGTTCCATGCCGACGGCCGCCATGCGCTGCTGCTGGTGCTGCAGGGGCGTGATGCGTCGGGCAAGGATGGGGTCATCAGGACCGTGTACGGGGCCTTCAATCCCACCGGTGTGCGCGTGGCCGCCTTCGGCCCGCCGACGCCGCTGGAGCTGCGTCACGACTTTCTGTGGCGTGTGCATCAGGTGGTGCCGCCGCGCGGCATGATCGGCGTGTTCAACCGGTCGCACTACGAAGACGTGCTGGCGGTGCGAGTGCGGGGGCTGGCGCCGGAAAGCGTGTGGCGCCCGCGCTTCGAGCAGATCAACGCGTTCGAGCAGATGCTGTCGCAGAACGGGGTGGTGATCCGCAAGTGCTTCCTGCACGTCTCCCGCAACGAACAGCGCGAACGCCTGCAGGAGCGATTCGACGATCCGCGCAAGAACTGGAAGTTCCGCCTCGAGGATCTCGACGATCGCGCCCGCTGGAACGACTACACCGAGGCCTATCGCGACCTGCTCACGCGCTGCAGCACCCCAGCCGCGCCGTGGTATGTGGTACCCTCCGACAGCAAGGCGGTGCGCAACTACCTGATCGCGCGCATGCTGACCGAGACGCTCGAGTCCCTGCACCCTTCGTATCCGCCGATGCACCCCGACGTGCGGGATGCGGCGCGTGACTTTCGGTAGCACGACGCGCATGGCGGCGTCGCGGGCGAGGCCATCGGTGGTGGCGGGGGCGGCGCTGGTGCTGTCATCGGCGGTGCTGGCCGTCTCGGCGAGCGCGCAGGTGGCGCCCGGGTCGGCGGCTTCGGCACCTTCGCTGGCGCGGGTGGCGCCGGCCGGTCACCCACTGCTGAGCCTCTCGGAACGGCGGTTCGACGCTGCCGCCGGGCTGCGGGCGACGACGGTGTTCGCCATGGCCTTCGATACGACGGGCGTCCCCTGGGTCGGGGGGGACAACGGCCTGTTCGTGTACGCCGGCGGCCTCTGGCGCGACGACCCGCTGCCGCCGGAGTTCGAGAAGCAGGAAGTGCGTTCGCTGCTCTTCGCGGCCGATGGCACCCAGTGGATCGGCACTCGGCGTGGCCTGCTGCGCCGCCGGTCGACGGACTCGGTCGAGGTGTACCGCGATGGGGGCGGGCTCGTGGGGTCGGTCGTGTACAGCCTGGCGCAGAGCGCGGCGATCGACGGCAGCGAGCGGGTGGTGGCCGGCACATCGCGCGGCGTGTCGTACCACGACGGGACACGCATGGTGCCGCTGGCCCTGCCGTCCGGCTTCGCCCCGATTGGCGTGATGGTGGCGTCGATGGCGGGGCCTGACGGCCAGGCCGAACTGTGGGTCGCCAACTCCACCGGTGGCGTGGCGCGCTACGGGCGCGGCGTCTGGACGCTCTACGGGCCCGAACAGGGGCTGCGCACCCCCGACTCGCAGTTCCTGCTGCCCTCGCCAGGCGACACGGCGGGACGACTGTACGTGGCCGGCTCGGAGGGCGTGTTCGTGCTGCGGCGGGCGCCAGGCGGTGAGGCCTTCGTGCGTCTCGACGGGTCGCCGCGCAATGCCACGCGCCTGGCCTGGCTGCCGCGCACCGACGGCGCGCGTGAGCTGTGGGTGGGCAGCGTGGCGGGACGGGTGACGCGGTGGCACGACGGGCGGTGGAGCGAGGTTCGCGCCGCCATCGGGGAGCGCCACGGCACGGTCACGCTGCTCTCGGCCGCTCCTGGCCACGGGGGCGGCACCGCCATCTATACCTCCTCGCGCGGCGGCTATCTCTCGCGCCTCTCGTACAGCATTGCCGGGACGCTGCCGCTCACGAAGGCCAACGATCCGGGCTACGTCACGGCCCTGCATGCCGAGCGGGGGGAGAACGGGCGCGACGACCTGTGGATCGCCACCCACGAGTTGGGGTTGCGGCACATGACGTCCACCGGTGCGGTGACCGCGTATCCGTTTGGCGCCATGGCGCCCGGCGGAGCCGGCGATCAGGTCACACGGGTGTCGCTCGCGCCGCCGGGCCGCGCCATGGCCAATGACGGTACGCTGGTGGTGGTGGCGCGCGGCGTCCCGTGGCGTTTCACCGGCAGCGGGTTCGTGCCCTTTGCCGGAGGGTTGCAGGGGGGGGATGTGCACCAGCTGCGACGCCTGCGCCAGCCGGATGGCGTCGATGCGCTGCTGGCCGCCACCTCACGCGGACTGCGGCAATGGGATGGCGCGCGCTGGCGCCCGGTGTATCCGCAGGTCGACCGGGCGGTGCACGCGCTTACCGCCGG
>JBEILM010000127.1:0-10664 GCA_040379205.1 Gemmatimonas sp. | reverse complement strand
CCGGGCCATGCGCCGGAAGAACCAGAGATAGATGCCAATGAAAAGCAGCGTCGGCACGAGGCTGAACAGCATGCCGAGGAAGGACGTCTTCTTCTGCGTGGAGACGGCACGGATCTCCACCCCCTTGGCGGCCAGCAGCGCCTCGAGGCCTGGGTCGGCAAAGTCCGGTACCGTGGTCGTGAACGTGGTGATGCGCCGCGGCGCGGCACTCGTGGAGCTGTCGCCGGGGTCCTTCCACTCCACGGGGCGCACGAAGCGGCCGGTGATGATGTCGCCGCGCGCCTCGATGGAGGCGACGGTACCGTTGGCGACCTCCTGCCGGAAGCGCGACCAGGGCAGCGCGGTGGCCTCGTCTTTGGGCACGCAGTACTGGATGAGCAGCACGTTCACGACCACGACACCCAGAAAGAGCAGCCAGGCGCGGCGCGGCATCTTGGGCGTGGCAGGCGGCGGCGTACGCGGGGGCGGCGCGTCGGCGGGAGTGTTCGGGGACGTCATGCCGGCCACCCGCCAAGGTGGCCGGCGATGAGATCGGGTGTCGCCTCGGCCGGGGAGCGCACGCCGGCCAGCGCGAACGCGAGGTCGAGCTCGTCGCGCAGCAGGGCCAACACGCGGCCTGCGCCGGACTCGCCGTCCACGGCGAGCCCCCAGAGCAGCGGGCGGCCGAGCAGGACGGCGTGCGCGCCCATGGCGAGCGCCTTGAGCACATCGGTACCACGACGGATACCGCCGTCCACCAGGAGCGTGCCGCGGCCGGCCATGGCCTCGGCCACTTCGGGGAGCGCGCGTGCGGTGGGCAGGGCGGTGTCGAGCTGGCGTCCGCCATGGTTGGACACGATCACGCCGGCCGCGCCATGCTCGAGGGCCATCGCGGCGTCGTCGCCGCGCACGACCCCCTTCACGAAGATGGGCAGCGTGGTGATGGACTGCAGCCACGCCAGATCACGCCACGCGATGCCGGCATCCCAGTGGTTGGCGATGAAGGTGGCGAGTGCCGAGGCGGTATCGTGCCGGCTGGCCAGCGTGCTGCGCATGTCCACGCCAAGGTTGGGGGCCTCGAACTCGGCGGGTACGTGAAAGCCGTTGATGAGGTCGCGCTCGCGGCGGCCGAGAATGGGCGTGTCCACCGTAAGCACCAGTCCGGTGCACCCCGCCTGCTCGGCGCGCCGCACGAGATCGGCGGTGACGCCTCGGTCGCGGTAGATGTACAGCTGGAACCAGAGCAGGCCGCTGGTGGCCGCGCGCACGGCTTCGATGGTGCGGTTGGAGAGCGTGGACAGAATCATGCCGCAGCCGCTGGCACTCGTGGCGCGCGCGGTGGCCACTTCGCCCTCCGGCGTGGCCATCTGCTGAAAGGCCATCGGGGCCACGATCACCGGCCAATCGAGAGTGTGGCCGGCCAGCTGTACGGCAAGGGAGCGGGTGCTCACATCGCGCAGCACGCGATAGCGCAGCGACAACGCGTCCCACGCCGTGCGCGAGGCGCGCAGCAGGATCTCGTCGTTCGCGCCCCCCGCGTAGTAGTCGTACACCATGCGTGGCAGTCGCTCGGCGGCCGCGGCTTCGTATGACTGCAGATTGACGAGTGACGTCATGACACGATGGGGTGAGTGACGAGGAGCGTGGCCATGGCATATTGTACGCCGTGAGCGGCCGCATTGCTCGCGCGAACGTGTCGCGCGTGCGACGGCCGCATGTCCCACCTGCTGATGCTTTCGTACTCCCGCCTGCGTGACCGGTATCTCGAGGAGACCACATTCGGCGGGCCCGGTGCGGCGCCGGCGCTGACGCGCGCCCTCGAGGCCATTGGCTGGGGCGCCGTGCGCGAGCCATCGCCGGCAGAGCTGGCCGATCACCTGCGGTTGCTGCTCGATGATGCCGTGCACGGGCACGGTGATCTCTCGGCGTTGGCCTACGGCATTGCCCAGGCACTCCGCGACACTGGCCCACTGCTCGACGGCGGACTTCCACCCGCAGAGGCATACCTGCCGGCAGCCGAGGAGGTGCTGCAGCGGTACATTGCCGACGACGGACGCCCATCGTCGCCGCCCGTGTTCCTGCCCGACCTGTCCTGAGCGTGCCCGCCTTTCCGTCTTCGTCCCGGAGCCACGTCATGCGCCGAGTTCGTCTCCTTGCGGCCCTCACCGCCACGTTGCTGGCCGGTTCCGGCCCGTCGCTGGCGGCCCAGCCGGCCAGTGCCGTGTACACGCCCGGGCGGCTCTCGCCGCACCAGCAGCTCTCGCGCGAGATCTACAAGGAACTCGTCGAGATCAACACCGGCGTGGAGACGGGCAACATCACCACGGCCGCACGGGCGATGGCCGCCCGTTTCAAGGCCGCCGGCATCCCCGAAGCGGACATCTTCGTGGGCGGGCCACAACCCACCAAACACAATGTGGTGGCGCGTATCCGCGGCAAGGGGGGCACGAATGCGCCCAGGCCGCTGCTGCTGCTGGCTCACATCGATGTGGTGGAGGCGCTCAAGGCCGACTGGTCGCCGGAGTTCGATCCGTTCGTGTTTACGGAGAAGGACGGCTACTACTACGGCCGCGGCACTGCCGACGACAAGGCGATGGCGTCGATCTTCGTGGCCAACGTGTACCGGATGAAGCAGGAAGGCTACGTGCCCGATCGCGACATCATCATCGCGCTCACCGCCGACGAGGAGAGTGGCCCGTTCAACGGCGTGGACTGGCTGCTCAAGCATCACCGGGATCTCGTGGACGCGGCGGTGGTGATCAACGAGGGCGGTGGCGGTACGCTGCGCAACGGCAGGCCGCTGTTCAACGGGGTGCAGGCCGCCGAAAAGATCACCACCAACTTCACGCTGCGCGTCACGAACGCCGGCGGCCATTCGTCGGTGCCGCGTCGCGACAACGCCATCACCTCGCTGGCGGACGCGCTGGCCAAGGTGGGGCGCCATCAGTTCACGGTGAAGCTCAACGAGGTCACACGGGCCTTCTTCACCGAGACGGCCAAGCTCGAGACGCCGGCGATGGGCAAGGCCATGGCCGCTCTCGTGGCCAATCCGGCCGACGCGGCGGCGATCGCTACGGTGACGGCCGACCCGCGCTACAACGCGATGCTGCGCACCACCTGCGTGGCAACGGAGCTCAAGGGCGGCCACGCCACCAACGCCCTGCCGCAGTTGGCCGAGGCGAACGTGAACTGCCGCATCTATCCGTCGGAGACGGCGGCGGAGGTGCAGGCCGCACTGGTGCGGGCCATCGGAGATACCACGGTGCAGGTGCTCATCCGGTCGCAGCGCCCGTCCACGCCGGCGTCGGCGCTGCTCCCCGAGGTGATGCAGCCGGTCACTCGCATCACCAGCGAGCTGTGGGGGCCGATGCCGATCATCCCGACCATGAGCACCGGCGCCACCGACTCGCGGTTCTTCCGCGCGCTCGGCATTCCGGCCTTCGGGGTGTCGGGGCTGTTCAGTGACCCCACGGTGGATGCGCGCGCGCATGGCCGCGACGAGCGCATGGCGGTGAAGAGCTACTTCGAAGGGCAGGAGTTTCTCTACCGGCTCACCAGGGCGCTCGGTACCACACCGGTGCGGCAGTAACGCTGCCACTTGCGCCACCCTTCCCACAGGTTGGCCACCAGCAAGCCTCCCAGCAGGAAGTATACGGCGCCCACCCCCACGTAGAGCAGAAATCCGCTCGCGGCGGCGATGGCGCCGTACTGCACCTGCTCCCGCGGGCGCGTGGGTGAGGTGGGCGGGTCGGTGGCCATGAAGCCGGCGAAGAACAGCGCCATGTGCAGGTCGGGCGCGCGGAACACTTCGGCCACGCGCGCCGGTTCGCCGAGATAGGCGGTGAGGGTGGCCAGCGCGAAGTGCACGCCGAGAAAGACGAGCACCAGCGTCAGCGTGTGGAGGCGCCGGCTCATGAACACGGCGGTCGCCAGCACCAGCCCGAGGTAGGGCAGCGGCAATGCGGGCAGGGCGCCCCACCAGTTCTGGCCGGTGTCGAAGGCCAGGGCACTGGCCACCAGACCCGCGGCGGCGGGGTTGAGCACGTTGGCGCGCTTTACCCGCAGCAGATGCTTGGCCACGATGGCGAGCGCGCCGGTGGCGGCCGCCACGCGCCAGCCCACGTACGGACTGAGCACCACCCCCACCAGCCAGCCCGTGAGCAGCGCGCCGTCGGGGACACTCCAGGCGCCGTCGCGCCAGCGCAGCAGTGGGAGGTCCAGCAGCATGCACGCACCGATGGCCGCGTCCAGCGGCGGCAGCACGAGTGCCCACCCCGCCTGCTGCGCGGCCGGCACGGTGCGCAGCAGCAGGATGCCCGCAAAGAGTCCCTTGGGTGAGCGCGCCCAGCGCCGGAGATGGGCGGTGTCAGCGCGGAGCATGCACGGCGCCGTCGCCATCGATGCAGAGGCCCTGGACGGCTTCGCGGTCCAGCAGGTCGAGACCGCGCACGGGGCCGAGGACGAACGCGGCGGTGGCGAGGGCATCGGCCAATACGGCGAGTGGCGCCAGCACGGTCATGCTGGCCACGTGCGAAACCGGCTGGCCGGTGTGCTGATCGAGCAGGTGGTGTGTGCCGCCGGGCTGGCGGCGTTGATGGAGAGGCTGGGGCAGTCGGCGAGATCGCGGGCCGCCAGATCGATGGCGAAGCCTTTGGCGATGCCTCCAAGATCGAGCACGACCGGGCGCGCGAAGGTGATGGTGTGCCGCTCGACGTCGAGCTGGAGGTCGCGCCAATTCCCGGTCGTTCCCGCCCGGTACGGGAGGGCGGCGGACCGGGCGCCGGTTCGCCAGTGCCGGTCGAAGCCGTGGGCCTGCAGCGCCGCGCCCAGTGTCGGGTCGAATGCGCCGTCCGATGCGTCGGCCACGGCGAGTGCGAGTTGCAGGAGTTCGCAGAGCAGGGGGCTGGCGGGCAACGCCGATCTGCGGGTCCTTGCGGCCCGCGAGAGCTGCGAGAGTTCACTGTCGGGATCGAAGCGCGAGCAGATCGCTTCGACCTCGGCGAACCAGCAGAAGGCGTGACGGGCGCGGGCGAGCAGCGATGTCTCGCCTATGGCGGTGGTGTCGGCGATCTGGATGGACACGGCGGTATCCATCGCCGCCGCCACATGCTCGACGACGCGAAGCGACGGGGCCGTCACCTGGCCTTCTTGAGGGCGTCGACCACGGCGTAGTAGAAGGCGTTGGCGCTTTCGGTGGCGCCGGAGACGTTGTCCACCTCGGGGCTCTGCCGGGCGGCTACCTGCGCCTGCAGGTGCGCGATCCACGAGCAAGAGTAGCGGGTGAGGCACTGGCTGATGGCGGCGGCCGCCGCCGGCGCGGTATCGACGGGTGTCGTAGTGCGCTGGGTATCGGCCACGACTGGCGGTGTTGCGGTGGCCACCATCGACGCGGTGGGTGCCGAAACCGGGGGCGTGGAAGCGGGTGAGGGGGGCGCCGTTGGCGTCACGGCCTGAATGCTTGGGGGAGCATCGGCGGCTACGTCCGGCGTGGCCCGCTCGAGCACGCGGGGAGCGGGGCTCGCGGCCTCCGGCCCCACATCCACCGTCCCCGCGAGGGCGGGGGCTGGCACCGGCCGCGTGCGCGGGGCGCTCCGGGCCAGCGCCGCCGCGGCGGCATCCCGCGTGCGCACGAACCCGGCCGCGTACACCGCGAGCACCGCCGCCGAGCCGAGGGCCAGCAGACCGGTCGGCCGCCGCGGAGGCGAGGTGGGAGGCTGTCGGGAGCGATCGGCGGCGTGTGGCGGCACCGGCATTGGGGCAGAGCGTGTCTGGATGGGGCAGGGCGTGCCGGACGGCGAGAGGCGAGCGGCGGCCTCTCGTGAGCACACAAGCATGAAGCCGACAACCTGGTGAAAGGATGACGGATGTCTCATCGGTCCCGTTGAGCGAAGCTTCGATGCGCGCACTATGTTGGCGAGCGCCAAGGTGCGCCAGTGCGGGACGATCGGCTGCCATTTCGTGCCGAAGGCACCGATTGACTGGCGCGGTCGTTGATCGTGGCGTGCTCGTGTATCGAGCCGGCTGTGTTGTCCCCGGCGGCTGCCGGTTACCCCTCCCCCTCTTTCGAGGAGACACGCTCATGCACCACTCGTGGCGCCCCCTGCTGGCGCTCGCGGGTCTGCTCGCCCTGGCCAGTCCATCGGCACAGGCGCAGCAGACCACGACGGGGACCTTGTCCGTCCGGGTTACCGACGCCGCCAATCAGCGGCCGATCGAGGCCGCGCGCGTGTTTCTCGTGGGTACGACGTTCGGTGGGCAAACCGGTCCTGACGGCACGCTGACGCTCCGTGCCCTCCCGCCGGGCAACGCCACCGTGCGGGTGCTGCGGGTGGGGTACGCGGAGCAGTCCAGGCCGGTGACCATTGCCGCTGGTCAGACCGCCACGGTCACCGTGGCCATGACCGCCGCCGCCGTGAACCTCGCCGCCGTCGTGACCACGGCCACCGGCGAGCAGCGCCGCATCGAGATCGGCAATGCCACGGCGAACATCGACGTGGCCAAGGTCACCGAGTCGGCGCCGGTCAGCAACATGAATGACCTGCTCAACTCGCGCGCGCCCGGCGTGACGGTCACCAGCGGCACGCAGACCGGTACGGGGGCCCGTATCCGTATTCGCGGCATGAACTCGGTCAGTCTCAACAACGAGCCGATCTGGATCATCGACGGCATCCGCATGACGAGCAACAACGCCAACTTCTCGACCGTGACCGGCAGCGGTGGCGGAACGGGCGGAAACGCCCCGAGTCGTGTCGGCGACATCAACCCCGAAGAGATCGAGAGCATCGAGATCGTGAAGGGGCCGTCGGCGGCCACGCTGTACGGCACCGATGCCGCCAACGGCGTGATTCTGGTGACCACCAAGAAGGGTCGCGCCGGCGCGGCCCGCTGGAACACCTACGCGGAGCAGGGGACGCTGTACGACAACAACTGGTACCCCACCGCCTACTCGTTGTGGGGCAAACGCCCGGGCGAGACGGTGTCGTCGCGCGCCTTCTGCAACCTGCAGCGCGTCGGCCGCGGCGAGTGCACCGCCGATTCCACCAGCGCGCTGAACATCTTCGACGAGCCCGATCTCACGCCGCTCGGCACCGGCAATCGGCGCCAGCTGGGCGTGCAGGTCTCCGGCGGCACGGAGGCCGTGCGCTACTTCGTCTCGGCCGAAGATGAAAACGAGGTCGGCGTGCTGCAACTGCCGGAGTTCGAACGCGAGCGCCTCCGGGCCGAGGGGACCCCGATCCGCCCGTGGACGGAGCGTCCGAATCAGTCGGGCCGCCGTTCTCTGCGTTCCAACCTGAACGCCACGCTCTCGCCCAAGCTGGATCTGGGTATGAGCACCAACTTTACCAACATGGCCCAGCGGTACTCGCTGGAGTCGAATGCCACGGCGGGTCTTGGCTCGCATGTGTTCGGCGGTCCCGGCACCCGAAACAACGGCAACGTGACCGGCCTCGGCACCCCGCTCAACGGGTATCGTGGCTGGACGCCGGGTTACATGTGGCAGGAGAGGACGGCCCAGGACGTGAATCGTTTCATCTGGTCCGGGCAGGCCAACTGGCGTCCCACCAGCTGGCTCTCCTCGCGCGCTGCCGTCGGCAACGACTGGACCGCGCGCAATGACGAGAACCTGCTGCTGCGTGGCCAGGGGCCGCCGCTCACCGCCCTCACGCGATTCGGCTCACGTGGTCTCAACCGCGTGAACATCAACAACTTCACCGTCGATCTCGGGGCCACCGCGCAGTACAACGCGCTCGGCTTCTCGAACAAGACCACGGTGGGCGCCCAGTACATCGGCTTCAAGTCCACCAGCGCCGAGACTGGCTCCAACCAGCTGGCTCCGGGGGCGCAGAATGTCGCTTCGGGTACTCAGCTGTCGGTAAATGAGGGCACCACGGACCAGAAGACCTTCGGCGCGTTCATCGAGCAGTCACTCGCCTGGCGAGACCGCCTGTTCCTCACCGCCGCCGTGCGCAGCGACCAGAACTCGGCGTTCGGTAGCAATTTCCAGAGCATCGTATACCCCAAGGCCTCGGCCTCGTACCTGATCTCCGAAGAAGACTGGTGGAAGGCGCCGTCGTTCGTGAACACCATGCGCCTGCGCTATGCGTATGGCCGGTCGGGCGTGCAGCCGGGTCCCAACGACGCGCTGCGCTTCTACTCGGCCAACATCTCCAGCATCGCCGCGGTCGATCAGCCGATCATCACCCAGGCGGCGCTTGGCAATGACGACCTGCGCCCCGAGGTGTCGGCGGAGCACGAGATGGGCTTCGAGAGCCAGCTGTTCGGGTCGCGCTTGAGCCTCGATGTCACGTACTACAGCAAGATCACGACGGACGCGCTCATCAGTGCGGTGCTGCCCCCGTCGTTCGGCTCGGTGGCCTCGCAGCTGCGCAATCTGGGCTCGGTGAAGAACGCCGGCCTCGAGGTGGCGGTGAATGCCCAGCTGGTGCAGAAGGAGGCCTTCGGTTGGGATGTGAACATTGCCACCTCGGCCAACGACAACAAGGTCGTGTCGCTTGGCGACACGCCGCCCCAGCTGGGTACAACCAACCGGACGGTCGCGGGTTACCCGATCGGCGGCTACTGGGCGGCACCGATCACCGGCTGGGAAGACAAGAACGGTGACGGGCTGCTCACGTACTGGGCCGATGCGGCGCGCAACGAAGTGTTCGTGGGCGACTCGGTCATCTTCCGGGGCTATGCCACGCCGCGCTACATGACCACGCTCATCAACGGGTTCGACTTCTTCAGTCGCAAGCTGCGCGTGCAGACCATGTGGGACTGGCGCAGCGGCGGCCTCTGGTACAACAACACCGAGCGGATTCGTTGCACCCGCCCGAACTGCGGCGGACGAAACGACCTGAATGCCAGCTTCGTGGATCAGGCCATGAACATCGCGGCCAACGAGCATGCGGCCCGCACACTCGACGGCTTCCTGCAGACCGGCGCGTTCGTGCGTCTCCGCGAAGCATCGGCCCAGTACACCTTCTCGAGCGAGCTTTCGCGCAAGCTGGTGCGCGGCCGCTCGCTGACGCTGGTGGTGACTGCGCGCAATCTGCGGCTCTGGACCAACTACCGCGGCTCCGACCCGGAATCGGGCTTCAACACCACGGGGGGTACGGACGCGCCGAGCGAGTTCCAGACGATCGCGCCGCCGAGCTACTTCATCATGCGCTTCACCATCGGCTTCTGAGGAGTACCGACCCATGACTACGAATCGACAGCTGGGCCGGCGCACTCTCGGGCGAACGCTTGGCGCCGGGACTGCGCTCGCGCTTTCCCTCACGGCCTGCTCTGAGGCCAACACCCGACTTCTCGGGGTGACGGACCCGGACATCATCAATCCCACTGACATCGTCAACGCTGATGGAGCCATTGCCCTCGGCAACGGTGCCATCTCGACCTTCCGCAGTATCACCGGCGGCGGCGAGAGCACCTGGCTGTTCGGCGGCTTGCTGGCTGATGAATGGTCGACCAGTTCGACGTTCATCCAGAACGACGAAACCGACCAGCGGTTCATCCAGGAGTTCAACTCCTCGATCACCGGCATGCTCCGGAATCTCTATCGCACACGGACACGAGCGAACGAGGCCATCGCGTCGTTGCGCCAGTACAGCCCCACGTCAACCGCCCTGCTCGGCGAGATGTATCTGGCGCGCGGGTTCGCCGAGCTGCAACTGGCGTCGGACTTCTGCAACGGTATTCCGCTCGCCAACAACGGCCTGGCTGAACCGACCAACGAGACCCCCAAGACGGTGCAGCAGGTGTTCCAGTTCGCTGCCGCGTCGCTGGACAGCGCGATCGCCACGGCGGCGGGCACCGACGCCGCCAGCGTTCGGGTGAATCTGGCCGCGCGTGTGGCGCGTGGCCGGGTGGCGTTGGCGCTGGGCGCATTCGCGGAGGCCGGCACCTTCGTGGCCGGGATCCCGACCAGCTTCACGTATCAGCACACCTTCTCCAACACCACCAGCAACAACACCATCTGGACGCAGGGGCTGAGCTCGCGCCGGTACAGCGTGGGCGACAGCATCGAAGGCAATGCGCGCAACATCTTCGTGCGCAACGCCATCCCGTTCGCCTCGGCGCGCGACCCGCGGTTGCCGGTCACCATCCCGACGTCGGGGGCGATCAACGGGCAGGATGGACAGACCTACACCCGCACCACGACCATGTGGGGCCAGTTGACGGCGGTGGACGTGGCCAACGGCATCGACGCCCGCATGATCGAGGCCGAGGTGGCGCTGCGCGCGGGCAACGTGACGCAGTGGCTCGCCATTCACAACGCGTTGCGTGCGGCGCCCCTGCGCCTCGGTGAGATCCAGCCGGCGGTGCTGCCGGCGCTGGCCGATCCGGGCAGTGAGGCGGCGCGGGTGAACCTACACTTCCGGGAGAAGGCGTTCTGGACCTTCAGCCGCGGCCAGCGGCTGGGGGACATGCGCCGCCTCATCCGGCAGTATGGCCGCACCGAACAGACGGTTTTTCCGCAGGGGATTCACTTCAAGGGCGGCAATTACGGCACCGACGTGAACCTGCCGGTGGTGCAGGCCGAGAGGAACAACCCGAACTTCACCGGATGCACGGACCGGAATCCGTAACCTGCGCCGGTTGAACAATGGGCGCCCCCGCATCCAATCGGATGCGGGGGCGTTTCAGTTTGGTGAACCCCTAGGGAACAGGGAGAAGGAAAT
>JBEILM010000126.1:0-10724 GCA_040379205.1 Gemmatimonas sp. | reverse complement strand
GCGCCGTGGTTTGCATGGTGGGCGCGTCAGACCGCGGGCATGTAGGGCGTTCGCGCGGGCGGCCGCTTGCCGCCGCGGTCCGATCGGGCACCGTGGGTCACGCGCGCACTCCAGACTCCCCACCTCTGGCGGCTGGTCGTTGACGTCGTTGCCGGACTGTACCCGTCCCCCACCCTCGCGAGCGCCCAGAGTGCCGATGCCGTGCGCATTCGGGAGGCGCGCGCCCGCCCAAACGCGGCGATCACACAGCACGGCACTGCCGCGGTCGCGCGGGAGGACCTGCGGGATGGGCGTGCGGTGTCGTCCATGAGCGCGCCGACAGCCGGGGCTGACCGGAACGCACGCCTGATGGCGGAGACCGTTGCGCGCCGCCCGGACACGAAGCGGGTGCGCCCCCAAGCGGATCGCGGTGTGCGAGGCCTGGGGCGTGGCGAATGAACGGCGCAACTGGGTGGGCACGCGGAGCTGCGGGACGGCGAGGTGCGCATTGCTGGCACCGATCAGGCACCGTGACGGCGCGTGGCGAATCCAGGCAGAGGTGTTCGTGCCACCCCGGCGGGACGGGAGCGGGCACTGCACGCGGCGGCCGCGAGGTGTGTCCAGCCAAGCAGGCGGTGACTGCACGCAGGCCCCCCCGTCACGGCGCGGACGCCGAGGCGGCGCTGGTGGCGGCGCTGGTGGCGGCACTGCCGTACCCGGACGATGCAGCGCTGGTGCGCGAGACGTGTCGTCGGATGGCGGCGGTGCTGTTCGAGCGGAGGCCCTGGCCGCCGACGATGGCGAGGGGCGAAGCCAGCGCATGGGCTCCGGGAGCGATCCGCGCCCCCCGGGGCCGTGACAACGCCCTTCAGAACCTCCCGAAGCGAAACACCAGGGTGCCGTTGGCGCCGCTGAGCCGGTTGTCGGCAAGCCGGTCGGTGTCGCTGCCGAACGCCGCGCGATAGCCGGCGGCTGCTCCCACACGGAACCATTGGGTCACGTTCAGCTCCACGGCGACCTGAGGCTCGACGACGCCGAAGGTGTCATCCGCGTCGTTCCTGTCGCGCGGACGCGTTGCGTCGGGGTAGGCCGACACCGAGCCGCCGCCGAGCAGCGCGCCGAACGTGGCATGCACGAGTCGTGAAGGGCGCGTGATGATCTCGAGGGTCACACCGCCGTAGCCGAAGTCCATTTCGCCGCGCCGACGGGTACCGTCGAACACGACGTCCACCGCCCGCGTGCCGGCGAACCCGGCACCGCCGATGGCGAATCGCCGGTCGATGAGGAACGCGCCACCGGCGCCACCCATGACCATGGTCTCACCGGCAACCGTGGTGACGCGCGCCATCGGGCCACCGAACCCACCGAACTGCCTGGTCCCAGACCGGATGAGCGTCTGGTCCTGTGCCAGCAGTGTCGACGGCGAGGCGCCGAGAGCGAGCAAGAACGCAATCACCGCGACCCTGCAGCGGGGAAAACGAATGGATGCAACTGATGCCATCATGACAAACCGCTCCGTTTGAGGGAATCGCTCCACCCGGAGTCAACCGTCCCGGGTTTCCCAGCATACGGATTTTCTTGAGACGGGTTTCGCCGGCTCGACATTCCCCAACTGAGAGGCCCCGCCACAGCGGGGACGCTGCGGCGGGGCCAGCGGATGAGGGGGGATTCGAACCCCCGAGACGCTTTCGCGCCAACACGCTTTCCAGGCGTGCGCCTTAAACCACTCGGCCACCCATCCGGGAAGAGCAACGCGCCGCCGCGGCAGGCCACGGCGGCGCGAGACTCCGTACTGATAAACACTGGACCTGCAGAAAACGGACAGGGTGAGATTCGAACTCACGATACCGTTGCCGGTATGCCGGTTTTCGAGACCGGTGCCTTCAACCACTCGGCCACCTGTCCTCGGTGAACCTCCAGGCTGCGCCGACGATGCAAGCGCCGCCCGAACGCTCCGGGAGCCATAATAGCTAAACGCCGGATGGGCTCGGATCAAGTCCCGACGGCGGCCGTCTGTGCGCCGGCGGTGATTTGCCGAAGGGCGCACGGCCCCGCACGTTATCCCCCCCGTGCCCCTCCGTCGTCGACCAGCGGCCCCGCCGCCGGCGACCCCTCCCGAGTCTTTCCGTGAGTCTCCCCGATTCTGTCGTGCACGTGGGTGTGCTGGGCGCCGGCGCCTGGGCGCAGTTCGCCCATCTGCCCGGCTTCGCACGCGATCCGCGCTGCAAGGTGGTCGCCATCGCCGATCCCGTGCCGGAGCGCGCGAAGGCGTTGGCGCAGCAGTTCGGCATCCCGCACGTGTACGCCGCGCACGAGGAGCTCATCGCCCGGCACGATCTCGACCTCGTCGATGTCTGCACGCCCAGCGCCACCCATTTCGCGCTCAGTTGGGCCGCGCTCGACGCGGGGCGGCACGTGCTCTGCGAGAAGCCGGTGGCCTACGACTACCAGGATACGCGGCGAGCGGCCGCGCTGGCCGCCAGCAAGGGACTCAAGACCAAGCTCGGCTTCACCTTCCGGTACAGCCCGGCCATGCGCTACATGAAGGCGCTCATCGACGACGGATTCATCGGGGAGCCGTTCATCTTCAACGGCTACGAGCAGAACTCGCAGTGGCTCGATCCGCAGACCCCGCTCCGCCAGGTCGATCATGAAGCCGACCAGTCGGTGATGCAGGTCTCGTCGCTCGAAGGCTACGGGGCGCCGATCATGGACATCGGCCACCTCTGCATGGGCAGCCGTTTCGCGCAGGTCGTGGGCACCATGAAGAACTTCATCCCCGAGCGCATGGTGCGCGCCACCGGGACCATGATGCGCATGAACATCGACGACGGCGACATCTTCATCGGCGAGTTCGCCAACGGCGCCATCGGCTCCATCCAGACCAGCTTCGTCACGGTGGGCAACTATCCCGGCATCGAAGCCCGCGTATACGGCAGCAGGGGGGCGCTCATCTGCCGCATGGTCGAGGAGAACGGCATCGCCGAAACGCTCAGGGCCGCCACGGCAGACACGGTGGAGTTCAAGCCGCTCGAGATTCCGCAGCAGTTCTATCCGCCCGGGGGGAGTCCGCGCGAGTCGTGGCGCTCCCTCTACTATGCCAACCTCACCGCGTCGTTCGTGTCCGAGATTCGCGGCGACGTGGCGGGCAACGAAGGCAACTTCGACGACGGCGCCCATGTGCAGGAGCTGATCAATGCGGTCGAACGATCGTTCCGCCAGCGGCGCTGGGTGCGCCTCCCCCTCGAATCGGACGCCACCTGATGCGCTCTCCCATCGACCAGTTCCTCGAGCAGTACTTCTTCCGCCATCCCGTGAACGCCACGTTCACCGGCATGCGGCTGCACGATCACGAGTTGCCCGACTGGACGCGCGAAGCCCGCGACGACGAACTGGATGAGTTCGAGGCACTCACCATCGCACTCGACGATGCCTTCCCCGCCACGGACGACATGGCCTTGCTGGCACGCGATGGCGAGGCGCTGGATGCCGCGCTTGCCCGCGCCAACATGGATGTGCGGCAGCTCGAATTCGAAAGTCGATTCTTTCACGACAGGAATCCGGCCTTGTGGACCGGCGAGGCGATCTTCGGCATCGTGTCACTGATGCTGCGGCCGCCGACCCCGATCGAGGACGGCGTGGCGTCGATCGCCATGCGCCTGCACGAGGTCCCGCGCTTTCTTGGCGACATGCAGGAGACGTTGTCGGAGCCCATACCACCGGCCTGGATCGAGCGGGCCGTACGCGAGGCGCGCGCCGGTGCGACGTTGCTGCGCCAGGGGCTGCCGCTCTGGCTCGACGCGCACCGGGTCGATGAGGCCTCCACGATGTGGGTGCAGGAGGCGGCCGAGACCGCCGCTACGGCCTTCGACCTGGCCGAAGGCTGGCTCGAGCAGGTGCCGCGCCACGACAATGCGTCCATGGCCATCGGCACCGAGGCGTACGACATTCTGCTGCGCCGCGGCCACTTCTGCGAAGACGACGCGGAGACGCTGCTGCGCCGCGCCTTGGACGAACTGCCGGAGGCGCAGGCGCGCTTCGAGGCGCTGGCCGCCGACGAGGCGGGCAGCACCGACGCGCTCGCCGCGCAGCTCGCCGAAGACCACCCCACGGTGGACGGCTACCTCGCCGCGTACAGCAGCCGGTGGCAGGCGTGCCGCGCCTTTGCCGATGAACATGCCCTCGTGGAGTGGGGCGACTGGCCGCTGCGGTATGTGCCGATCCCGGCGTGGGCGCGCGAGGTGGCGCCCGACCTGTACTTCCTGTTCTACCGATCACCAGCGCCGTACGAACCGCCGACCGTGCATGACTACCTCGTGACGCCGGTGGACGACACGCTTCCGGCAGCCGAGCAGATGCGCCGGCTGCGGCAATGGAACCACAGCACCATCACACTCAATCACGTGGTGCATCACGGCGCGCTCGGACATCACGTGCAGAACTGGCATGCCGTCAACCGATCCAGCTCGCGCATCGGCACGGTGGCGGCGGTGGACGGCGCCAGCCGTATCGGCATGTTCCTCGGCGGCAGCATGGCCGAGGGGTGGGCCTGCTACGCTACCGAACTGGCGGACGAACTGGGATTCCTCACGACCCTCGAGCGGGCGTCGGAACAGCAGAGCCGTGTCCGCATGCTGGCCCGGGCCATCGTGGACATTCAGCTGCACACCGGAAAAATGACGTTCGACGACGCGGTGGACTTCTACGTGGGTGAGGTGGGCATGCCGATGGCGGCGGCGACCGCCGAAGCGGTGAAGAACTCGATGTTTCCGGGCACGGCCGTGATGTACTGGCTTGGCACGCAGGGCATTCACGCCCTCCGTGAGCAGCTGATGGCGCGTGAGGGAGCCGGGTTCTCCCTGCGCGGATTCCACGATGCCCTGCTCCGCCGCGGCTCGATTCCGGTGCCGCTGGCAGCGAAGCTGCTCCTGGCGGAGGCGTTGTGAGCGCTACGGGACTCTCCCGTATGTACGCCAGTATGCACGCCCGTTTGTGCGCGTGCATGCGCGCGCTGAGCGCCACCTTTCTTTTGCTGGCCACGGCCTGCGGCAACAGCAGCGACAGCGGCGAGGCGCGCCGCAGTGGTGGCGCCAGCAACGACCTGCTCATCGTGGGGTACGATCGCGAACCGGACACCATGAATCGCTACGCTACACACATCCTCGAGGACATCGAGTCGTGCGTGGTGGAAGGCCTCGTGACCAATGACGAGCAGATGCGCATCATCCCGGTGCTGGCGGCCGAGATCCCGACGGTCGACAACGGGGGCGTGGTCCTGCGCCCTGACGGGGGCATGGACGTGACGTGGAAGCTGCGCCCTGGTGTGCGGTGGCACGACGGCACGCCCCATACGTCGGCCGACGTCAAGTTCACGGTAGACGCGATCAACAAGGGCGATTGGAAGCCGGAGAGTGTGGATGGGTTCGACCGCATCAGCGCCGTGGATACACCGGATTCGCTCACGGCGGTGGTGCGCTACAAGGAGGTGTACGCGCCGTACCAGCTGCAGTTCGTGCGGGGCACCCTGCCGAAGCACCTGCTGGCGGGGCGCGATCTCAACACGGCACATGATTACAGCCGCGCGCCGCTGGGCACCGGACCGTACCGGGTGAAGGAGTGGAAGACCGGCGAATACATCCTGCTCGAGCGCGTGCCCGACTACTGGCGCGGCAACGAGCAGCCGAAGATCCGGCAGATCCTGTTCCGATTTCTCACGAACACCACCACCCGCATCAACCTGCTCAAGTCGGGTGAGGTGCACATGGTGGCGCTGGTCCCGTGGGACAAGGTGCGCGAGCTCACGCCGGTGCCCGGGCTGCGCCTCAACCGCGTGGTGGGCAACGGCTATGAGCATGTGACGCTCAACCAGCGGCATTTCCCGCCGTTCGCCGATGTGCGGGTGCGGCAGGCGCTGGCGCACGCCGTCGACCGCGACCTGCTCGTGAAGACCCTGCTCGACGGCCAGGTGGAGGTCGTGCACGGCCCCATCCAGCCGCTCTCGCCCGCGTACGAGCCGAACGTGACCCGCTACGCCTTCGACACGAGCGCGGCCAACCGTCTGCTCGACGAAGCCGGCTGGATCCGCGGCGCCGACGGCATCCGCACGAAGGACGGGACGCGACTCGCGTTCACGCTCATCACGCAGGCGGGCTTCGCCATTCGCGAAAACGTGGCGCAGTCGCTCCAGCAGGCCTTCCGCCCCATCGGCGTGGACATGCAGCTCCGCCTGCTCGACGGCACCTCCATCAGCAGTGTGTGGTTCAAAGGCGACTTCGACGCCATGCTGCACTGGTGGCAGATGGGCGCCGACCCCGAACTCACGCTGTTCTTCGCCCGCGACCGCATGCCGCCGGCGGGGCGCAACATCAACTACGTGGACGACACGGCGCTGACGTCGCTGCTGTACCAGTCCGATCGCACCGCCAGCGTCCCGGAGCGGAACGTCCTGCTGCGCGAGGCCCAGCAGCGCATCGCGGCTCTCGCTCCCGAGATTGTGCTGTACAACACGGCCAAAGTGGACGCGGTGCCGGTCACGCTGAAGGGGTTCACCGGCAACCCCACGAACGCGGGGCCGTTCTGGAACGTGCACCAGTGGGAGATCGCACCGCAGTGATGGGTGGCGCTCCGTGGCCGCCGACGGCACGCCACCGACGCGGTACGCCATGCGAGCGCTGATCCTGCGGCGGCTCGCGCAGAGCGTGCCGCTGCTGCTGCTGATCTCGGTGGTCGTGTTCGCCCTGCTGCAGGCGGTACCGGGCGGTCCACTGGCCGCCTACCTCGAGAATCCGAATGTGCGCCCCGAGGACATCGAGCGGCTGAAGCGTACCATGGGGCTCGACCGGCCGCTGGGCGTCCAGTATATCGCGTGGCTCCTTGCGTTCCTGCGTGGCGACTGGGGCTTCAGCTATGCCGATGGCCGCCCCGTGTTCGATCGTCTGGCAGAGCGGGTACCGGCCACGCTCGAACTCATCGGGATGTCCACGCTGCTCGCCCTGCTCGTCGCCCTGCCCGTGGGCGTACTGGCCGCCATTCGCCGACGCTTCGATCGCGCGAGCGCACCGGTGGTGACGGCGGGCGTTTCGCTCCCGGTGTTCTGGTTCGGGCTGGTGCTGCAACTGCTGTTCGCCATCCGGCTCGGCTGGCTGCCGTCGTCCGGGCGGCAGACGTTTGGAGCCAACGACCTCGGCGATCGTCTGGCACACCTGCTGCTCCCGGCCCTCGTGCTGGCCATCGTTCAGGGCGCTGCCTGGTCGCGCTATCTGCGCCGCGCGATGCGCGAAACGCTGCGCCAGCCCTTCGTGCGCGCCGCGCAGGTGCGTGGGCTGAGCGAGCCCCGTCTCGTGCTGCGCCACGCGTTGCCCAATGCCCTCGCGCCCTTTGTCACCGTGGTGCTGCTCGACGCCGCCATGCTGGCCTCGGGGGCGGTCGTCACCGAAAGTGTGTTCGCCTGGCCGGGGGTGGGGAGTCTCTTCACGGAGGCGCTGGTCAAGCGCGACTACCCGGTGCTGATGGCCTTCCTCATGTGCGGCGCGGTGGCCGTCATGACGTTCAACATCGTGGCCGACCTCGCGGTGCGGGCCCTCGACCCGCGTACGCGAGGCGTCGCGTGACAGCGCGCGCGGTGCCGCTGCCGCCTCCACGGTGGCACCCGGGCGCGTTGTCGCCCGCCTCTGGGGCAGCGGCCTTTCTCGTGGCCCTGCTGCTCGGCGCCCTTGTTGCGCCGCTCGTCGCGCCGTACACCGCCGATGCCCTCGATCTGGCCAATCGCCGCGCGGCCCCGTCGGTGGCCCACTGGTTCGGTACCGATGAACTGGGACGCGACGTGCTCACGCGCGTGCTCCTCGGCGCCCGGGTGTCGCTCGCCATTGGCCTGCTGTCGGCGCTGGCGAGTGCCGGGATCGGCGTCCTGGTGGGCAGCATGGCCGGCTATGCGGGCCGATGGCTGGACGACCTGCTGATGCGCGGCACCGATGCGATGCTCGCCGTGCCCCGCCTGCCGCTGCTGATGCTCGCCGCCGCGGTCGCAGAGCCGGGTGTTCCCCTGCTCATCGTGCTGGTGGCCTGCACGGGGTGGATGGAGACCGCCCGCGTGGTACGCGCCGAGGTGCAGTCGCTGAGCGCGTGTGACTACGTCCAGGCGGCGCGCGCCGTGGGCGCACCGTGGTGGCGGGTGCTGCTGCGCCACCTGTTGCCCGGCGTGATCCCCACCGCCTCCGTGGCCACCACGCTCGCGATCGGGCGCGGCATCTTGCTGGAGAGCACCATGAGCTTCTTCGGCGTGGGGGTGCAGCCACCGACGGCGAGCTGGGGCAACATGCTCTATCAGGCACAGACCACCATGAGCACCGAACCGTGGCTCGCCATCTTCCCGGGGCTGTTCATCTTCGCCACCGTGCTCGCCTGCAATGCCGTAGGTGACACGCTGGGCCGACCCCTGTCCCGCACCGCCTCCTGACCCCTGCTGCCCATGTCGCCGTCCCTGTCCCTGCCCTTCTCTCCGCGTCGTGTCGTGATCGGCGCCACTGCCCACGCCGGCATCGCGGCGTGGATCCGGGACCGTCGTCCAGCACTAGAGGTGCGCGGCGCCCCGTTCACCGAGATCACGCCCGATGACCTGGCGTGGGCCGATACCTACATCGGCTTCAAGCGGCCACCGGCTGTGTCGTCGATGGGTGCCGTGCAGTGGGTCCACAGCACCGGCGCCGGCGTCGACGGCTGGCTCGTCCCGGGGCTCGACGCGTCCATCCTGCTGACGCGCTCGCCGGAGTCCTTCGGCCCGATGATCGCCGAGTGGGCTGTGGCGCGGATCTTTGCCGTGCAGCAGCAACTGCTGTCGCTCGCCGAGGCGCAGCGCAACGAGCGCTGGGCACCGCGCGACATCGCGCGGGTGGCCGGGACACGCGCCCTGCTGCTCGGCACCGGCGACATCGGCCGCGCGATCGCGACGTCCCTCTCGGCGCTCGGGGTCCAGGTCACGGGGGTGTCGCGCAGCGGCGAGTCCTCACACCCGGCCTTCACCGCGGTGCATCGCATCGACGCCCTGCCCGACGTGGTTGGCGAGGCCGACTGGCTCGTGCTGTCGCTGCCGGACACGCCCGCCACCCGTGGCCTCGTGTCGCGCGAGGTGCTGTCGCGGTGCCGCGGTGCGGTGCTCCTGAATGCGGGCCGCGGCACGGTCGTGGAGGAGACAGCCATCCCCGACGCGCTCGACCACGGATGGCTGCGCGCCGCCGCTCTCGATGTGTTCACGACCGAGCCGCTTCCGACCGCGTCGCCGCTCTGGCGCGACCCGCGGGTGATGATCTCGCCCCACATCTCCGGCCTCACCACCATCGAGGGCGCGGCCTCCGGGTTTCTCGAGTGCGTGGACGCGCTCGAGCGTGGAGAGTGGCCGCGCTGGACGGTGGATCGGGCGCGCGGCTACTAGCGGCCGCGCAACCGCGCGAGTTCCGCCTCGGCCGCGATCGTTCCGAAGGCCCCCCACTGCCCACCCTCCACGATGCGCCGGAAGAGCGCTTCCCCCTCGGCGCGCCGGCCGTTGTACCAATGCCAGTTGGCGACACCGTAGGCCGCTGAGGCGTCCTGCACCGACAGCTCGCCGCCCGGCCCGACCCGGAGCACCGAGTCGGCGGGGAGCACGCCCTTGTACAGCAGCATGAGCTTGTGGTAGGCGTCGTTCTCGATGACGCTCATGTCCCGCGTGAAGGGCTGCAGCACGGCCGCCGCTTCGGCGTCGCGCCCCGAGCGCCGAAGCGCCATGTACAGCCAGTGCCCCATGGACACGCGGCGATCGTCGTTCGTGGCCGCCCGCACCTCCTGCTGCGCCACCGCGGCCGCCCGGGGGAAGTTGCCCTGCAGGTAGTAGGCGAGGGCGAGGTGATAGCCGATGTTCGAGTGCAGGGTGCCGATGGGCGTGTTGCGGGCATTCGGCTGTCCGTCGGGCTCGACTTCGTCGGGCTTTCCCTGCACCAACTGCGTGGCCCGCTCGAGGTCGCGCACCGCCGCCGGGAAATCGCGCACCGAGATGTAACGGTGGCCGCGATGCCGATAGAGCCACGGGTCATCCGGATGGAGCGCGACACCGCGCGTGAAGATCTCGATGGATTCCCGCAGCAGCCCGAGGTATCCGAGGCGGCGTGCGTACCAGATGATCGAGTCGACGTTGGTGGGCGTGCGTTCGTAGGCGCGCCGGGCGTCGGCCAGCTGGGCTTCGTAGCGGGCGCGGACCTGCGGTGCCAGCGGGAAGGTTCGCAGGGTGTCCCCGATCAGGGAGACGGCCTGCACGGTGACGGAACGCGGGGGCTGCTGCGCGCGAGCCGATGCGGTGCCCCCTGCCAGAGCGATAGTCAGGAAGGCATAGCGGGCGAATGGGGACCACGAAGACCGCAGCATGAGAGGGGCGGGTCGGCGCCTGAGCGGCGGGTGAAGGAGCGGGGAACGGAGAGGGGCGAACATACGCGCCGACAGCAGGCCCCGCTGGCCGTCCAGTGTATTAGTTAACAAATACACCAGACCGTCTTAGTGTCTTACTGCACCAATACACCAACGCCCCCCCACCGGCTTGTTCGGCAACCTCCACCGTCCTCGTGCACCTCGTCATCCATCCCCACCGCGGCGTCCCCGCCTATCGGCAGCTCGTCGACCAGATCCGCCTGCAGGTGGCCAGCGGCACGCTCGCGCCCGGCGCCGAGTTGCCGTCGACGCGGGCGCTGGCCCAACTCCTCGGCATCAACCCGATGACGGTG
>JBEILM010000125.1:0-11211 GCA_040379205.1 Gemmatimonas sp. | reverse complement strand
TCGCCGGCGCGCACGAGCGCCATGGCGTCCTCGCGGCGAGCCAGCAGCACCCAGAACTCGCCCGCGTCCGGGTCGGCCCCTTCTTCGGCCGGGAGCAGCGCGTACATGGCCTTGTACATCAGGCTGAAAGCGAAGAACAGCGCCAGCATGTCGGGGAGCACCAGCACGATGCGGGTGATGGCGTTGACGTTGGCCACCTGATCGTTGAACGCCGGGGTGTTGAACGGCGCCACCACCATGCGGTAGTTGATCACGTAGTTGATCACGCCGGCCACCAGGTTGGTCACCCCGATCAGCAGCGCCGACTGCTTCATGGCCCGCCGCACGGTGGGTTCGTCGAGCAGGCGGTCCATCTGCTGTGCCCGTTCCGGCGTGTCCGGGTCGAGCCCCTGCAGCGCGATCGAGCGGGTTACCGGCGTCCCCATCAGCGCCGTGAGGCCGAACACGACGAAGGCCAGCAGGAAGCTCGCGCTGTCCTTGAAGGCGAACAACGCTCCGTCCACGTACCAGAACGCCAGCGCGCCGCGCATGATGGCCGAGGCGCCGCCGTAGGTGGTGATGAAGTTGAAGCGCCGCGAGATGACGAACAGGTCGAGCAGCACCCACGCCACCGGCACCAGCGCCGCCGCGAGATACGCGGGGAGCGTACCGAGGGGGGCCGTGCCGTACTTCAGGATCAGCACCGGGGCCACGGCCCCGATGAGGATATCCAGCGTGAGCTTCAGCGACTTCGACATGACCGGGGGAATCTCGCCGGGACCGATGTCCGGCGGTACCCGGAAGTCTCGGCAGCCCGGACCGGTTACCGCACTGCGGTTACCGCACTGCGGTTACCGCAAGGCGGCGGGCGGCAGCCCCAGGGCGTCGTTCAGCCAGCGCACGAACGGCGTCATGGCCGCGTAGTGCCGGGCCAGCGTCTTCGGCAGCGCCGGGCTCTGCACCGCCTCATCGGTGAGGGGCGTACCGGCCGTGAACGACTGGTAGCGCAGCCACGCGCCGGCCGGGTGGTCGGCGGCAAAGCCCCGCGGCAGGCGGGTGAGCATCCCCTCGGTGTCGAGATCGCCGAAGCGCCGGCGGAAGGCGCGGTTGGTCACGATCGCCTCCCACCCCTCGAGGTCGTCCACCAGCGCCTGCCGGATCTTGGCCAGCGCCGGCCGCGGGGGCATCCAGATGCCGCCGCCGCAGAAACACGCGCCGGGCTGAATGTGCAGGTAGAACCCGGCGCCACCGTGCACTGCCTCGGTCTGCATGCGCGTGCCCACGTCCCGGTGGAAGAACCAGCACGCCACGTTCGTCTTGTAGGGCGACTTGTCCTTGCTGAAGCGCACGTCCCGATGGATGCGGAACACCGACTTCTTCGGCGCGCCGATGATCTCGGGGGCGATCGTCGCCAGGTGCACGTCCATTTCCTCGATCAGCGCGGAGAGCGGGCGCTTGAGCTCCTGCTCGTACGTGTCGCGATGGGCCTCGAACCATTCCTTGCGGTTGTGCTTCGCAATCCCGCGCAGGAAAGTGAACGCCTTGGGAGAAAACCGGGTGAAGCTGTCCATGGCCGGGAGTGGGGATCAGGTCATGCCGCTCGACATGGCCCGGGCGAGCACCTGCGGCGACGAGATAGCGGGAAAGAGAAAGCGCAGGAACAGCCCAGTGCGTTCCCCCCAGGCACGTTCGTCGTGCAGCGCGCCTTCGGCTTCGTGGTAGCACAGGTCGTCGCCCACTCGCCAGCCTTTGCGCAGCAGCATGCGGTACAGCAGCCGTGTGCCCTTGAGCATGCGGCGCTCGCCCGTGCCCACGTCGAGCCAGATGTGCAGGTCGGGGCGGTGATCGTTGTTGGCATTGAGCTGCCGCACGATCCAGCGGTCATCCCACCAGACGCTCGGGCTCAGCAACCCGAGCTTCCCGAAGATGGCCGGGTGCTCGAGCCCCAGATGCAGCGTGAGCAGCCCGCCCAGTGAACTGCCCGCGAGTCCCGTGTCGAAGGGGCCGCGCCGCGTGCGCCACGTGTGGTCGATCCACGGCTTGATCTCGTACACCAGCATTTGCCCGTAGCGGTCGGCCAGCCCGCCCGCGTCATGCATGTTGTCGCGGGTCGGCGTGTACTCGTCGATGCGGTCGCGGCCGGCGTTGCCGACGGCCACCAGGATCAGCGGCTCGATGACCCGGGCGTGCATGAGGGCCCGGGCGGTGGTGTCCACGCCCCATTGCACCCCGAACGGCGACATCGGCAGGTCGTCGAACACGTTCTGTCCGTCGTGCAGGTACAGCACCGGATAGCGGCGGTCGGGATGCCGGTCGTAGTCCGGCGGCAGGCACACGATGACATCGTGCGCCTGCGGCAGGAAGCGGGAGCGGATCTCCGGGAAATGCAGCAGCGACCCCGCCCGAATGGGCGTGGGCGGAACCGGGTGCAGTTCGGGAGAGAGGCCGGCGACGAACATGCCGGAAGCTAGCGGGGGGGCCGGAGACGGCGAACGGGGCGTCGGCCGCGAACGGGACCCACCGCCATCGCGCACAACCGCAATCGTGACCGACTGGCGACACTACCGGCACCAGGCCGTGGAACGCGGCGGCTAGCCTCATCTCGTCCGCGGTTCCGCCCCGACCACGTCCCTGGTGTCCCATGACCCTCAAGCGACTGGTACTGTTCACCGATACGTGGGTGCCGCAAGTCAACGGCGTCGCCCGGACGCTCGACCGGCTCATCGACGAGTGTCACCGTCGCGGCATCGAGACGCTGGTGCTGACCCCGGAAGACGGCAGCCGCCGCGCCGACGGGGTAGCGCGCTGGCCTGCGCGGCCGTTCTGGGCGTATCCGCAGCTTCGCATGGCCACGCCCTCCATGAAACGGGCGCGCGACATTCTGCAGGCCTTCGCGCCCGACCTCGTGCACATCGCGACGCCATTCGGCGTGGGGTTGTCGGGGCGACAGGCAGCGCGCGCCCTGGGGCTGCCGCTGGTGTCGTCGTATCACACGCACTTCACGGCGTACCTGCGTCACTATGGCCTGCAGGGCCTTGATGCCATTTCGTGGCCGTTCCTGCGCTGGTTTCACAACGGGGGCACGCGCACCTTCGCGCCCACCCGCATCGTGGCCGACGAACTGGCCAGCCACGGATTCGCGGGCACCCGCGTGTGGGGGCGTGGCATCGACACCGCCCGCTTTGCCCCCGCCCACCGGTCGCAAGCGTTGCGCGCCACCCTCGGCGCCGATGACGACCGCTGCGTGGTGCTGTACGTGGGGCGGCTGGCCCCGGAAAAGGGCATCGACGTGGCAATGGCCGCGATGGCCCCCCTGCTGGCGGCGCACCCCGATCGTCTGCGCTTCGTGCTCGTGGGTGATGGTCCTGCGGAGGAGCGGCTGCGCGCCTCGGCCCCGGCGGGCACCGTGTTCGCCGGACGACAGGAGGGGCGGGCGCTGGCCGAATACTACGCGTCGGCCGACGTGTTCCTGTTTCCGTCGACCACGGAAACGTTCGGCAACGTGGTGCTTGAAGCGATGGCATCGGGGCTGTGCGTGGTCTCGCACAACAGCGGGCCGACCACGGAGTTCGCGCATCGGGGCACCGCCTGTCCTGTCGACGTGCGGCAGCCGGACGCGCTGCGCCGCGCGATCATGTCGGTGTTCCTCGACGTGCCGGTGCGCCGGGCGATTGCCGACGCCGGCCGGCGGGAGGCGCAGCAACGCGGCTGGGCGGTGATCTGGGATGCCCTGTTCGCCGAGTACGAGGTGGTGCTCGACGAGGCGTGCACGCTCGCGCTGTCGGCGTAGCCTCATCCTCGTCACGGTCACGGCATCACATGCGCATCACCGTCGTGGGTACCGGGTACGTCGGCCTGTCGAATGCCGTGCTGCTGGCGGCGCAGCACGAGGTTACCGCCGTGGACATCGTGCCCGAGCGCGTCGCCGCAATCACCCGCCGCCAGTCCCCCATCGAGGATGCCGAGCTGCAGCAGCGATTGTGCGACCCGGCGCTGATGCTGCACGCCACACTCGACGCGGCGGCGGCGTATCGCGACGCCGAGCTGGTGGTGATCGCCACCCCCACCGACTACGACCCGGAGTCGAACTTCTTCGACACGAGTTCCGTGGAGCAGGTGACGGCTGCGGCGCGCGCCGTCAACCCGCGCGTCCCGCTCGTGATCCGCTCCACGGTGCCGGTGGGATTCACCGACCGCCTCGCCGCGTCGCTGGGCGATGCGCCCACGCTGTTCATGCCCGAGTTCCTGCGCGAAGGCAGTGCGATGCACGACAGCCTCCATCCCTCGCGCGTGATCGTGGGGGGACCACCGGCGGACGCCGAGGCGGTGGCCGCGCTGTGGACCGCCGTGATGCCGCCGGCCGCGCCCCCCGTTCGCCTCATGACCGCCACCGAGGCCGAGGCGGTGAAGCTGTTCGCCAACACCTACCTCGCCATGCGGGTCGCGTTCTTCAATGAGCTCGACAGCTACGCCGCGCACCACGCCCTCGATGCGCTGCCGATCATCGAAGGCGTGGGGCTCGACCCGCGCATCGGCATGCACTACAACAACCCGTCCTTCGGCTATGGCGGCTACTGCCTGCCCAAAGATACCAAGCAGCTGCTGGCCAACTACTTCGATGTGCCGCAGACGCTCATCAAGGCCATCGTGGAGTCGAACACCACCCGCAAGGACTTCATCGCCCGCGAGATCATCCGCCGCAATCCGCGGCGGGTGGGCATCTACCGGCTGGTGATGAAATCCGGCTCCGACAATGTGCGCACCTCGAGCGTACAGGGCATCATGAAGCGCATCAAGGCCCGGGGGATCGACGTGATCGTATACGAGCCGGTCATCGAGAGCCCGACCTTCTTCAACAGCCGGGTGGAGCGCTGCCTCGACACGTTCAAGCGCGAGTGCGACCTCATCGTGGCCAACCGCGTGAGCACCGCGCTGGCCGACGTGCGCGACAAGATCTACACCCGCGACCTGTTCGGCGGCGATCGCTGACGCCCGGTCGCCGCCGATGGCAGGGCCGCTCTACACCACCCGGTCCGGCACCGGCTGCCCGCTCACGAAGGCATCCACGTTGGCCAGCGCCCGCATGCCCATGTTCGTGCGCGTTTCGATGGTCGCGCTGCCCAGATGTGGCAGCAGCACCACGTGCTCCATGTCCTTGAGCTCCGCCGTGACGCTCGGTTCGAACTCGTAGACATCGAGACCGGCGCCAGCAATCTGTCGCTCCTTGAGCGCCGCCGTGAGTGCCGCTTCATCGACCACATCACCGCGCGCCGTGTTCACCAGGTAGGCGTGTGGCGGCATCAGGCCGATCGTGCGCGCGTTCATGAGGTGCCGCGTTTCCGGCGTGGCCGGACAGTGCAGCGACACGACATTACTGCGCTGCAGCAGCTCCTCCAGTGTGGCCACCCGTTCCGCATTGGCTGGTCCGGCGGTGGCCGGGTCGTCGATGCGCGGGTCGCGTGGCGCGTGCCACAGGATGCGCATGCCGAAAGCGTCGTGCGCGATGCGCGCCACCGCCCGGCCGATGCGTCCGTAGCCCACGATGCCGAGCGTCTTGCCCCGCAACGTGCGCCCCAGCATGAACGTGGGGCGCAGCCCGGCCCAGGCACCGCTCCGCAGATGCCGCTCACCTTCCCCCAGGCGGCGCATGGTCATGAGCATCAGGGCAATCGCGATGTCGGCGGTATCATCGGTGACCACGTCGGGGGTGTTGGTCACCGTGATGCCGGCGCGTCGCGCGGCCTCGAGGGCGATGTGATTGACGCCCACGCCGACGTTGGCCAGCAGCTTCGTGCGAATGCCGGTGGTGTCGAAGATGCCCGGGTGCCATTTGTCGGTGACGGTGGTGACCACCACGTCGGCCTGTTGCAGCACCTGCACGAGCTGCTCGGCCGTGAGCGCCACGTCGGTGCGATTGAGGAGCGCGTCGTAGCGCTCGGCCACGGCCGCTTCCACCGGGGCCGGCATCTTGCGGGTGACGACGACCCGGACGTTCGACGCACTCACGACGGCACGCGCCAGTACTGCAGGGCCGCACCCACACCGCTGCCCAGCGTGACCTCGATGCCGGCATCGCACAGCGCCATCTCCACCCCGGCCAGTGCGCCCGCCAGTGTGAGCGCATTCATGTCGCCCAGGTGCCCGATGCGGAACACCTTGCCTGCCACTTCGCTGAGCCCCGAGCCAAGGGCGATGTTGTAGCGCGAGAACGCGAGGTCGATGACCCGGCGGGCATCGTGCCCCTCGGGCACCACCACCGCCGTGAGCGAGTTGGACGCGATCTCGGGGCGCTTCGCGCACTCGCGTAGCCCCCACGCCTTGACCGCCGCCCGTACGCCGGTGGCGAGGCGGCGGTGCCGCGCCGCCACGTTGTCCATACCCTCGTCGAGCAGCATGGTGAGCGCCTCGTCGAGCCCGAAGAGCAGCGACAGCGCCGGCGTGCTGGGGAAATAGCCCTGCGCGTTGTTGGTGCGCATCGCGCGCAGGTCGAAGTACGCGCGCGGCGTGGTGCAGGCGTCCACACGCGCCAGCGCCTTTTCGCTGGCGTAGAGTATGCCCAGCCCGGCGGGGAGCATGAACCCCTTCTGCGAGCCGGTGATGGCGCAGTCCACGCCCCAGTCGTCGAAGCGGAAGTCGAGGCTGGCGATGGAGCTCACCCCGTCCACGAAGAGCAGCGCCGGGTGTCCGGCGCGGTCCATCGCCGCGCGCACTGCACCCACATCGCTCGTCACGCCCGTCGCCGTCTCGTTGTGCACCAACAGCACGCCCTGAATTTCGTGCGCGGTGTCGGCCGCGAGCGCGGCCTCGATCTTCGCCGGATCGGCCACCTCGCCCCACGGCTCCTCAATCACGTCCACGGTGTAGCCGAGGTTGCGCGCGGTCTGGATGAACAGATGCGAAAACTGGCCGAAGCGCGACGCCAGGAGGCGTGCGCCGGGGTTGAGCGTGTTCACCAGGGCGGCTTCCCACATGGCCGAGCCGGTGGCCGGAAAGACGAACGCCTCACCACGCGTCTGGTGCACCACATGCGGCAGCCGCGAGAGAATGGAGCGCGTGAAGGCCGGGAAGGTGGCGGAGCGATGGTCCTCCATCTGGCGGTGCATCGCCCGCTGGAGACGGTCAGGAACGGGTGTCGGGCCCGGGATCTGAAGGAAGTGGCGGCCGGCCATGACGGTCAGTGAAGAAAGTGAAGAACACGCGCCGCGAGTGTCGGCGCGTCAGAGGTGGGAAACGTCGGCGTGGGCGGCGTCCGCGTCAGCGGATTCGTTCGGGAGTACGTCGGCGGCAGCATCACCTGCCCCCTCCTCCCTGACCTCCTCCACCCTGCCGCCCTGTGGTTCCGCCTCGTCTGCGTCCTCGTCGCTGCCGTCCTCCGCTGTCGGATCCACCACCCGCAGCAACCGCCGGCACAACCGCGTCAATCGTGTGCGCTGCTCACCGCTCAGCTCGCGCATGAGCGCCACGACGGCGTCGGTACGCACCGGCGCCGCTTCCGCCAACAGCACGCGTCCGGCGTCGGTGAGGTACACAGAGATGAAGCGGCGGTCGACCGCGTGCCGCTCGCGCCGCACGAGGGCGCGCGCCTCCAGCGCGTCGATGATCGCCGTCATCTGTGCCTTGCTGCGCCCGAGCGCCTCGGCCAGCTCCTGCTGGTGCACGGGGCCGCGGTCGTGGAGCGTTTCGAGCACGCCGAACTGCGAAGCCGACAGGCCGAAAGTGTGCACCGCCTGCTCGACGTGCGATGCCGCCATGGCGGCCGCCCGCTGAAGCGTGCCGTAGGCCTCGAGAGCCCGTCGTCGTTTCTTGTCGCCCTTGCTCATGTCGGAATGGATGCGGGGATCAGAGCCGGAGGGTGCGTCATCAGCTGGCACCCACACCGGCATGACGCGAAGCCATGCGATCGGCCAGCACCGACGCCACGGCCATGATCGTTTCCTGGGGATTCACGCCGAGTGCGGTCGGCAGCAACGAGCCGTCGGTAATGTACAGGCCGCGGACCCCATGTCGCTCGCCATCGGGCGTGGCCCCCGACCGGGCAGGATCGGTGCCCAGGCGACAGGTACCGTTGACATGGGCCGAAAAGAGCGCCACCTGGTTGGGTCCGATCGGGGCCGCCTGCAGGGTGTCCGCGTCGCGCACATCCCGGATGACCCGCGGGGTGGCGTGCAGCGTCCCCGCCTCCGTGGCGCCGTTGGCGAAGTGCAGGCGCGCCATGGCCGACAGCGAGGCGCGCACGCGTCGCTGGTCCTCGGCCGTGAGGCGATAGGTGATGGACGTGTCGCCGCGGCGAGTAACCGTCACCCGCCCGCTCGAGACGTCGCGTTGGGCGCCATCGCGCGTGAGCCCGACGAACACGCCGAGCCGGTTGAGCTGCGCCATGCGGGCGGCATGGGCACGCCCCGCCCCCGGCACCGCGGCCGCCGAGAACGAGGGCAGCATGGGCGGCGTCTCGATCCAGAAGCCGTAGTCGGTACCCTCCCACCGGATGAACTCGTCGCACATCGTGGTGAGCGGGATGCCGGTGCTGGACACGATGTCGCGGTCGTACACCCCGAACACCCCGGTGGTGGGGTGCAGCCGCAGCCACGACCCCACCCCGCCGCCGCCGAGCCCGGATCGCTGCAGCAGCACCGGCGTGCCCACGGCGCCACCGGCGGCCACGACGATCGGGGCGTCGACCGTCAGCGTGTGGGTGCGGCCGGTTGCCCCGCGCACCGTGGCGTGCACACGCTTGCGTGGCGGGGTGCCCTGCTGCGACAAGCCGAGGTCGCGCTCGCGCACCTCGATGCGCTCGGCCGCTGCGTCGGTGTAGAGCACCGCCCCGGCGGCGAGGGCCCGCGGCAGGTAGGTGAGCAGCGTGGACTGCTTGGCGTTGTGGCGGCACCCCACGCCGCAGTAGCCGCAGCGTACGCACCCCTGGGCGTTGATCATCCCGCTCTGCACCCGCCAGCCCAGCGCCCGGGCGCCGTCGAGCACGAGCCGGTTGTTGGCAGAGTGCGCGTCCTCGGGCACGAGCCCGGCCTGCACCTCCCGCTCGATGCGGTCGAACACCGGCGCCATCTCGCGCGGCGACATGCCGTCCACGCCGGACTCGCGCGCCCACTGCTCGAGCACGTAGTCGGGGGTGCGCAGCATGATCATCCAGTTCACCGTGGTCGACCCGCCCACGGTATGGCCCTGCACCAGCGCCACGGCGCCGTCATCGGTGGTGCGCAGCGCCCCGTCGGCGTAGAGCCGTTCGGTGAGCTCGGCCTCCTCCTCCGTGAAGTCGCTGCGCGTGTGCCAACCGCCCGACTCCAGCATCACCACCTGCAGCCCGGCCTCGGCAAGACGGGCCGCGGTGACGGCGCCGCCAGCGCCGGTGCCGATGACGACCGCGTCGGCGGTGCGATGGGTGTTAGCGGTGATGGTCGTGGCGGGCACGACGCCGGGAGGCAGCGGGTCGGGCTCGATGATCCCGGGCAAGACGACGCGACCGCGGGCCACCGGTTCACCATTGGCCCGCACGTCGACCATGGGCAGCGGCCCCTCCCACGGCCGCTGCGGCGTGCGACGGTGCAGTGGCCCGGCATACCCGATGGCCGCTGCGACTTCGGGGCGCGCATAGTGCACGGACAGCACAAGCCGACGCACGGCCTGGACGGCGGCGCGGATGGGGCCGAGCGACGATTCGCTCCAGGCCGTGACGGTGCGGAGCTGATCGGCGGGGGCGAGGTCGGCGAACCGACGCGCGCGGCCGATGGCCAGCACGACCGTGAGGCGCGACCCGAGGGCATCGAGCGCCTGTCCGATGGCCGCCCGGCGGTGCGGTGGCAGGGACGCCAGGCGACGGTCGCAACGGGCGACGAGGTCGGGGATGGTCTCGTGCGCCGGCGGCGCGCCCTCGATGAGGCAGACGGCCAGCGCAGCCAGCGTGTCGCGCTGCGGCGCGCTCAGGTGGGGTGGGGGCGCGGCGTCCTGCGGTCGGGGTCGTGAAGGAGCGGCGAGCGTGGCCATGATCCCGGAGGCTACCGCCCCGACTACAGAGACGCCAGCGCTCAGGTCTCAGACATGAGTATGCGAGAGGTCGGAATCGGGACCACGATAGAGGATTGAGAGGGTGAGCGACGAAAGACGGTGAGAGTACCGAGCGCTGGCGTCCGCGGGCGCGCGCGGGAGGGCTCCGCGGCGGGGGGCGTTTCGGCAGGGTTCAGGACGGGACGGCGCCCGAGTGGAGCATCTCCGCTTTTACTGAAGTGCCAGCTTGAGCGCACCGGCGGCCCACAGCATGCCTGCCAGCAGCAGTGCCCCCCGACGGTCGGGGTTGCAATGCCACCAGAAGCGCCAGATGAAAAAGCTCGCGACCAGCAGCAGGACCACGACCTCCGCGCTGGCCGAAAGCGGCAACAGCGGGAGCACGAGCTTCACCCCGAATAGCACGCCGAACGCGATCACCAGCCGCACCCCCGGCGGCAGCGACGAGCGCGCGCAGGTGGGCCCACCGGGCACCTTTACAGCATCCTTGCGTGACAGGGTATCCACAACACGCCTCCCCATGCGCGTTCCCGCCCGGTACACCGGCCACCGCCATCGGCCGCACCCGGCACCGACCCGTCGGCGCCACCACCGAGCGGATGCAGCGCTCGGTACTCTCGACTCCTGCGTGGCTCAGCGTCTCAAGGCTCTCTCGTCGTCCCGGTTCTCCCGCTCGACTCTCGGCGTCTCACAGTCTCAGCGTCGCACGGTCTCAGCTGTTCATGTCGAACAGCTGCTTCGTTTCCGCGTGCGTGAGTACCCAGATGGAGTAGCCGCCGAAGAGCGTGCCCCACGGCCACTTGAACAGCCGGAACGCCGACACGATCAGGATGACGTAACGCGCCCAGTGCTGGTGGTTGAGCAGCGCGAAGCCGGCGATGAGGCCGAACAGGCTGATCGTCCCGATGACCGCGGCGGCGATGACGCCGGTGACGGTGCCCACGATCATCACCAGCGGATTGAAGGTGGCCAGCGACCCGAAGATGCCGCTGAACAGCACGCCGGCAGCGGCCAGCATGCCGATGGCGCTGTAGAGCAGATTGACGAGGCCGACGACCTTGATGTGGGTGCGCACCGACTGGCTCCTTGAAGTAGGGGGACAGTTCACCATACGGGGCGGGGGGGGGGGGGGGGGGGGGGCCGCCCCCCCCGGCCGGGGTGGGGGGGGGGGGGCCGCCGGGCCGGCCGCGCCGCGCGGGCGCCCCCCCCGGCGCCCCC
>JBEILM010000124.1:0-11328 GCA_040379205.1 Gemmatimonas sp. | reverse complement strand
GTGCAGCAGCGCTCGAAAGGCCGCCGGCTGCGACGCCAGCAACGCCACGATGTCGCCGCTGCCGGCAGCGGTCATCGCCGCCGCGGCGGCATCGATGTAGGTCAGGTAAAAGGGCGCGTGTTCGTCGGCGGTCGGGCGGGCAATGGGCATGGCGCGGGGACGGGAGACAAAAGGGGCACGCCGACGCGGCCGGCGGCGTCCGAAGAGTGCCTCCGTGCCCCCGCGCGGGCAATCGGCCGGCCGTCAGAAGCCGAGGGCGCGCAGCACCTCGCCCAGCCGGGCGGGATCGGTCACCGCCCCCATGGCCACGCGTGGAGAGCCACCGCCGCGGCCGCCCGCTGCCTGCAGCGCCGTGCGCAGCACGGGGCCTGCCTCGAGGTCGCTGTCCGCACTCGTTGCGAACAGCACGCCGCCCTGCGCGGCGTTGGTGACGCACACCACGCAGGCGCCCAGCGCGGCACACTGCTGGGCCAGCACTTCGGCCTCCTTCACCGGCATCTCCACCGCGATGTGGAGACGCCGAATGCCCTGCGCGTCGGGCAGGGCCTCCGCCCATCGCTCCCGCGCCTCATGGCGCGCCAGCTCCTGCTGCAGCCGCCGGCGCTCGCGCTCGGCGTCGGTGAGTCGCTGCTGCAGCAGCTCCACCAACCCCGGCAGCTCCTGCGGCGACGCCGACAGCGGACGCGCGGCCGCTGTCAGCAGCTCGGCGTCCTCCCGGGCGCGCTGCACGGCACGCTCGCCGCACAGGAACTCCACCCGCGTGTGCCCCTTGGTCTTCTCGGCCCGGCGCAGCAGCAGGGCGCCCACCTCGCCGGTGCGCGCGACATGCGTACCGCCGCAGGCGCTGCGGTCGAGCCCCTCGATGGTGACGATGCGCAGCGTGCCCTCACGGTCGCTGGCCTTGCGCAGATCGGTCGCGCTGGCCGCGTCCTCATACGACACGCTCACCACCCGGTTCTCCCGCAGCAGCGCATTCGCCTCCTGTTCGATGCGCGTGAGGTCGGCGGTGGACAGCCCTTCCACGCCGCTGATGTCCACCGTGCTTGCCGCGTCGCCGAAGTGCACACTCACCGTGGGCCAGCCGTAGCGGTCGGCCAGCAGCGCCGAGAGCAGGTGCTGGCCCGTGTGCTGCTGCATGTGATCCACACGCCGCCCCATGTCCACCTGCCCCACCACCATGGCTCCCACGGGCAACCCCACCGGCTCGGCGAGGTGATGGGCAATGCGCGCGTCCTCGTCCACGACATCGACGACCGGCACATCGGCCAGCACCCCGAGGTCATGCGGCTGCCCGCCCGATGTGGGGTAGAAGGCCGAGCGGTCGAGATAGACCACGCGGCCGTCGCCGCCGAGGGCCACGATGGTGGCGCTGAAGCGGGCGAGCGTGGCGTCGTCGTAGTAGAGGCGTTCGGTGGCCAGGTCCGATGACATGCGGCGCGGGTGGCGGAGGGGATCGCGACGGCGGGACGGCCGCCGCCTATCTTGTGCAATATGACGCGCCCGACGTTCTCCCGACTCCTGGTCGGCTCGATGGCCATCGGCCTGGCGGCGCTGGCCGGGTGTACCACCGCCTTCTCGGCCGGCGGCCGCCAGGGAGTACCTCCCACGGTGGACGACGCCCCGCCGCCCCAGGTGCGGTTGTCGCTCCCCGACGCGCCGGCCGATCCGGAGCCGGTTGCTGAAGCCTCGGACTCGGCGGGCATCGCGCGGCTGCTGCGTCTGTCGTATGTGTGGCATCTGGCGTCGCTGCACCATCCCGCCGCCGCCGTGCGCGGTGTGCCGCTCGACTCGGCGTTCATTCGCGCCGTAACGCTGGTGCGACGCGCCGGTGATGCGGCCGCTCTCGAGGTGGCGTACGCGCGATTCCTGGCGGCGCTGAACGATCCGCTCACGGCGGTCGAGCGTGAGGATGCAGGCAGGGGCAGTGCGATCGGTGCCGAACCGGCCGCGATCGCCGCCGAACGCACCAGCGACAGCATCCTCGTGCTCACCATTCCCACCAGCACGCGGTATCGCGACGGCAGCGAGGCGTCGTTGCGCGCGGCGCTGGCCGAAGTGCCGGCCAAAGTGGTGCTCGACCTGCGCACGGCAACTTCCGGCGCGAACCTCGACAGCGTGGAGGCTTTCTTCGCGCGCAGCGGCGTGGTGGAGCGCCTGGCGGCGGTGCCGTTCACGCACAGCAGTGTGCGCACCCGGCGGGTGGGCGGCGCGGTGGAGACCGCACAGGGGTGGCGCTTCGACGACGCCTGGCGTGTGCGCGACGGCGCGCTGGTCATGCCGCACGCCCCCGCCTCGCGCCGCCTGGTGGTGCTGGCCACCACCCATACGGTGTTTCCCCGGGCGGTGCTCGGCCTCATGGCCAGCACACGGGCCACGGTCATCGCCGATTCGGTATCCACCGGCGCCCCGCTGCGTGACGAGGCGCTGGTGCCGACGGTGACGCTCCCCATCGGCTTCGGGTTGCGGGTGCGGCTGCGCGCGGGAGAGCTCGTGCACTTCGACGGCAGCACTGGCCTCACCGCCGACACCCTCGTGGCGGCATCGGTGGCGGTGGGCGACAGTGTGCCGGCGAGGCAAGCCGCGCTGACGATGCTGCGCAGCGGCCGATTCGCGCGCGCGTCGCGCCTGCCGGTGGTGCGCGCACCGGCACCGCTGCCGACGTACTACGACACCGATCCCTACCCGTTCATGGGCGCAAGGGTGCTGGGTGGTGCCCGCCTGTGGAGCGCCATGCGGGCACGGCACGCCCATCGTGATCTGTACGACGACGATGCCGACGACGTGTTCGAGCGCGCCCTGCCGCGTCTGGAATCGGCGCGCTATCCCGGCGAGTACGCGGCGGCGCTGCTGTCGTTCGCGAGTTCGTTCGACGATGCCCAGGTGACGTTGCGCGGGGCCAGCCTCGATTCGCTGCTGGGCGTGGCCAGTGTGCCCTTTCGTGTGCGCTGGGCCGACGGCCGGGTGATCATCACCGATGTCGTGCGCGATTCGGTCACGCGGGCGCTCGGCATCGAGCCCGGGCAGGAGGTGGTGGCCGCCGATGGATTCCCGATTCCCGCGTGGCTGCTCGAGCGGCGCCGCCTCGTGTCGGCGCCCAACGAATGGTCACGGCAGCATCAGCTCATGACGCTGCTGCCTCGCGGCGCCGTCGGGACGTCGCTGTTCCGCCTGCGCGACGTGACCGGCCGCGAACGACAGCTGGCCGTGCCACGCCGCACCGAGTATGTGCCGCTGCTGGCAACCGTCGAACGGCCGTGGCGCGGTGCATCGCTGGTGTTGCCCAACGACATCGCGTACATCGACGTGAACCGGCTCACCGAGCAGACGGTGGACGACGCGCTGCAGCAGCACCGCGTGGCGCGGGCGTGGATCCTGGATCTGCGCGGCCCGCTCGCCGACTTGAGCCAGGTGGCTGCGCGCGTGTTGCAGGCGGTGCGGGAGCGGCCGCTGGCGGTGGTGGCGCAGGAGCTGCACCGCTATCAGTCGCTCCCCTGTCTCGCGCCCACGCTGCGTGAAGCGGCTGCACAGTGCCCGGATGAGCGCGAAACGCGCGCCCGGGTGCTGCACGGCGACACCGCCGGTCACTTTCGCGGCCGTCTGGTGGCGCTGGTCGACGAACGCACCACGGGGGCCATGGAGCGTCTGGCCCTCGCGCTCGAGGGCACGACGGGCGTGACGTTCATCGGCACGGCTACCGCCGGCTCGCCCGCCGAGGCGGTGAACGTGCCGCTCCCCGGCGGCCTGACGATCACGGTGCCGGCGATGGAGCTGCGCCGCACCGACGGGTCGCAGTGGCAGCGTATCGGGATCACCCCGGTCGTCGATGCGCGGCTCTCGGTGCGCGGGTACCGGAACGGCGGGGACGAGGTGCTGGAGCGCGCGCAGCAATGGCTGCAGCAGCAGTTGGACGGCAGTCCCAGGCGGCGGCGGTGAGCGGCGGTGTACCACTCTTGTGCTTGCTTGGCTCGGTGCTGTGCGGTGTGTCTTCGATCGCAATCATGGTCATGTGCTGGTTCTTCGACTTGACAGTTGAGTCGCATAAGAATACGTTCGATAAGGGCAGGACTATTGGCTGGGGCAAACCGTAAACACGGGGGTTGTAATGCCTGGGAAGATCTTGGTGATCGTTAGTGCAGTTTTTCTTCGCCGCGTGTAACTCGCGGGCGGACAAGGTGCTCGGGGCTGACGAAAGCAAGAGCGCCATCGCTGCCGTCAGTGGCGAAGCTGCCTTCCTCAGCAACTCAGATGGAGCACTACAGAACAGCGCCATGGACCGCGTGTTCGCGCGTCTTGGAGGACGGCGCCATGCAGACCCGGCTGCACGCTGCCGAGCTGTGTTCGATGGCCTAACGAGCCTGCAGGCCGGCGCACCGGGCTCAATCCGGACCGCCATCACGGAGTATCTCTTTCGCTCATCTGCAGGGACTGACCATCGTGGTCGTGCAGGATCCGTTCGGGTACATTCACCCGCAACACACGAGTGCGAGACGTGGGTCGCGGATGACCTTCTCGCGCTTGCCACAACAGACTCGGAGCTACCCTGCGCGGGAAACTGCGGGGGCGAGGTCGGTGATCCAAGCCAGCAGACATACGCAATCTCTGCGGCTGCATTGTCGGTTTCTCAGCAGATCGTTCAGGCCGCCGTGTCCTCTCCCTCCATGGCGTCTCTCGATGCAACGCTGACGAATTTGATGGCGACGACGGCAAGCGCCTTCAATGTTGCCGAGCGCGAAATGCTCGCAACGCATGCGTCTTTGGTTCGTGGCTCGTATCTCGCCTCGCTGGATGCTGAAGCCGACATGGATGGCACCTGTAGTGACCAACAGAAGAAGGCAAAGGGCCGGACCATTCGCGATGCTGACGCTACAGCGTTTGTGGGAGCGATAGGCTCAGCACTCGGCATCAGCGCACTCGGAACGGCTCTTGCCTGGAAGGCTGTCTTCACCGGCGCTGTTGCGGGCGCTGGCGCGGTCTCGGCGTACGTTACTGTGGTCGAGGTAACAACCCCATGTTCATGAATGCCCGCTATCCAGGTGGCACCAAGCTCCTGCTCATGGTTGGCGCGCTCGCGGCGGTGTTCGTTCTGTACCTCATCGGCCATGCGCGTCGCGGTCATGCCGGAGGTCTCGTCAACATCGTGATAGGACTCACGCAGGGCGCGGTCGTGGTGTGGGTGATCAGCAAGGCGTCGCGGAAACCGCAGGTCGACGGAGGGAGTGAGTCGCGCGGGGCGCCATAGGGTGAGTGGTTCAGCTGGCCGTCGGTGGGGTCGGTGGTCAGCGACTTCTTGGCGAGATTGGTTGGCCATGCTCCGCGTCCCGGATGCCCCGCTCCCCATCGACGAGGCCCTCCCCGCCCTCCGTGCCGCGCTCGCCGCGCGTAGCGTAGCCGTGCTCGAGGCGCCACCCGGTGCCGGCAAGACCACGCGGGTACCCTTGGCGCTCATCGCGGAGCCGTGGCTGGCCGGCCAGCGCCTCGTCATGCTCGAGCCCCGCCGCCTCGCCGCACGTGCCGCCGCGCACTACATGGCGCGACTGCTCGGTGAGTCGGTCGGTGGCACGGTAGGCTACCGGGTCCGCGGTGAAACGCGCGTGTCGGCGCGCACCCGCATCGAGGTGGTCACCGAGGGGGTGCTGGCGCGCCTGCTCTCCGCCGACGCCACCCTCGACGGCTACGGCGCGGTGCTCTTCGACGAATTCCATGAGCGCTCGCTGCAGGGGGATCTGGGCCTCGCACTGGTGCTGGAAACGCAGCAGCAGCTGCGCGACGACCTGCGGGTGCTGGTCATGTCGGCCACGCTCGATGGTGATGCCGTTGCCGCCCTGCTCGCCGACGCACAGGGTGCGGCGCCCGTCGTCCGCAGCGCGGGTCGGATGTACCCGGTCACCACGCACCACCGCCCACCGCGCAGCGACGAGCGCCTCGAAGCGGCCACGAGCCGGGTGGTGCGCGAGGCGCTCGCCGAGTGCGAGGGCGACGTGCTGGTGTTCCTTCCTGGTATGGGCGAGCAGCGCCGCGTCGCCGAACGCCTCGAAGGTGACGCGGCGCTTGCGGCGGCTGGCGTGCGGGTGCATGTGCTGCACGGCAGCATGCCGCTGGCCGAGCAGGATGCGGCCCTCGCGCCAGCGCCGGCGGGCGCGCGCAAGGTGGTGCTCAGCACCAGTGTGGCCGAAACGAGTCTCACCGTGGAAGGTGTGCGCGTGGTGGTCGATGCCGGCCTCTCGCGGGTCCCGCGCTTCGACGCCACTGCGGGCCTCACCCGGCTGCACACCGTGCGGGTGAGCCGCGCCTCCGCCGATCAGCGTCGCGGCCGCGCGGGGCGCGTGGCACCCGGCGTCTGCTACCGGTTGTGGGACATCCACGAGGAGCATGGATTCCTGGCCAGCTCGCGTCCCGAGATCATCGACGCCGACCTGTCGTCGCTGGCGCTGGAGCTGGCAGACGCCGGCCTTGCCGATCCGTCGCCGCTGCGGTGGCTCGACGTACCACGGCCCGGCCCCTTCGCGCAGGCGCGGACGCTGCTCGCCCAGCTTGGTGCGCTCGACCCCACCGGCCGGATCACGACGCACGGTAAGCGCATGGCGGCGCTGCCGCTGCAGCCGCGACTCGCGCACCTCGTGCTGGTGGCGGCCGAGCGTGGGCAGCTGGCGCTCGGCGCTGCGATTGCGGCACTGCTCGAGGAGCGAGACATCGTGCGCGGTGAACGATTCGGCAGTACGCCGGCCGATCTGCGGCTGCGCACCGAACTGCTGCAGCGCGGGGGCGATGGCGGCGCGATCGGGATGTATGGCGCGCGCGCCGACCGGGATGCGGTGCGGCGGGTGCGGGCGGCGGCGGAGGAGCTGTCGCGGCGGCTGCGGGACGGCGCGGGCTTGAACGGCGCGAGCTTGAACAGCGCGAGCCGGAACAGCGCGAGCGGGAACGACGCGGGCCCGAACGACGCGGGCGCGAACCTATGGGACGACGCAGACACCGGGGTGCTGCTCGCGCTCGCCTTCCCCGACCGTGTGGCGCAGCGTCGGCCGGGGGCGGAGCCGCGCTATCTGCTGCGCAATGGCAGCGGCGCCGCGCTCCCCAAACAGGACAGCCTGCACGACGCGCCCTATCTCGCGGTGGCCGAACTCGAGGGGCAACCGCCGGAGTACCGCATCGCGCGGGCGGCACCGCTCACGCTCGAGGACATCCTGGCCGACTTCGGCGAGCAGGTTACCCGCGAACCCGTCGTGTGGTGGGACGACCATCGGCGCGCCGTACAGGCCGTGGAGCGCACCGCGCTTGGCGCGCTCGTGCTGGGCGAGAAGCCATGGCGTGATGCCGACCCTGCGGCCGTCACGGCAGCGCTCGTCGTGCAGTTGCGGCGCGTCGGTGTGAGCGCATGGCCGCTCGGCGACGGCGCGAAGGGCCTGCGGGAGCGGCTCGCGTTCGTGCACCATCACGATGCGACGTGGCCCGACGTGGCCGACGACGCCCTGCAAGCCACGCTCGACGACTGGCTGGTGCCTTTCCTCGACGGCGTGCGCACGTGGGCCCGGCTTGAGGCGCTCGACTGGCACGCGGCGCTCGCCTCACTGGTGCCGTGGGCGCAGCGTGCCGCCCTCGACCGCCTCGCGCCCACGCATCTCGATGTACCGAGCGGCTCGCGCATCGCGCTCGATTACAGCGACCCCTCGGCGCCCGTGCTGGCCGTCAAGCTGCAGGAGGTGTTCGGCTGGACGAGTACCCCGCTGCTGCTCGACGGGCGTGTGCCGGTGACGCTGCATCTGCTGTCACCGGCGCAGCGGCCGGTGCAGGTCACCCGCGATCTCGCCGGCTTCTGGAAGTCGAGCTACTTCGAGGTGCGCAAGGAGCTGCGCGGCCGCTACCCGCGGCATCCGTGGCCCGACGATCCCCTCGCCGCCGAAGCCACGCGCCGCGCGAAGCCGCGCGGCACGTAGTCCTCGCCATTACGCCAACGCCCCCGGTAGTGCCGCCACGAACCGCTTCATCTCTTCCGGCGTCCCGATGCTCACGCGCGCCCAGTCGGTGAATGGCGGGAACGCGCGGCCGATCAGGAAGCCTGCACTCAGGAAATAGTCCTGCAGCTGCTGCACCGGGCGGCCGGTCTGGAAGAACACGAAGTTGGTCTGCGACGGGGCCGCCTTCTTGCCCAGCTTCGCCACCGCGTCAAGCAGCATGGCGCGCCCCTCGCGGTTCTTCTGCTTGACGAAGTTCTGGTACTCCACGTCGAGCAGCGAGGCATTCGCCGCCTGCAGGCCGAAGACGTTCGGGTCGCCGGTCACGTACTGCGACAGGCGCTTGATGATGTCCGGACGCGCCACCGCGAAGCCGCAGCGCAGCCCGGCGAGGCCGTGAATCTTGCTGGCGGTGCGCGACACGATGACGTTCTCGCCCTTGAGCACGAGGTCCACCATCGACTGGTGTCCCGGCTTGTCGACGAACTCGAAGTAGGCCTCGTCGACGATCACCGGCGTACGGCGTGCGGCGTTGGACACGAAGTCGCGCAGCGCCTGGTCGTCGGCCAGGTTGGACGTCGGGTTGTTCGGATTGCACACGAACACGAGCTTCGTGCTGTTCCCGATCTTGGCGTCCATCTGGTACAGGTCGTGATCGAGATTGTGGTCGAGCGGGACCTTGTGGACCTTGGCGCGCAGCGTCTCGCCCCAGCGCGGCAGGTCCTCGAACGTCGGCCAGGGGGCCACGATCTCGCCCCCTTCCATGCTGTAGGCCATCGCCAGGATGGACAGCACTTCGCTCGAGCCCTGCGTGACCAGCACGTGATCTGCGGGCACGCCCACGTACTTCGCGAACGTCTCGCGAATCTCCTCCCGCACCGGCGGCATGTACCAGGTGTGCTGCGCCCACCCCTGGGTGAGTGCATCCTTGGCCTTGGGCGACATGCCGAAGGGGTTCTCGTTGAAGCAGAGCCGGATGGGGCCGGCGGCCCGGCGCGCGGTGGTGACATCGCGCTCCATCTGGGCCAGCATGTCGGCGTAGGCCACGCCCCCGCCGAGCACACGCGACATCTCCGACGCCGGGAGCAGACCGGGCAGGGCGACGCTGGCGCCGAGTCCGAGTCCGGTGGTACGAAGCCATTGGCGGCGGGACAGAGTGCTCACGGCGGGCCTCTCTTGGGGCGAAAGGGAAGGGATGAGGGGCAGGATCCCCATAATCGACGCGCCGGACGTGGGGCGCGCCAGCGGTCGCGGCTATCTTGCCCGCCATGTCCCCGTCGCGCTGGCTCGTCACCATCCTGTCGTTCGCCCTCATGATCGGCGCCTCGGCGTGGGTGGTCGTGCCCAATTGGCCGGAGGGGGGCATGCCGTGGCTGTCGTGGCCGGTGCACGCGGCGGCGCTGGCCACGGTGACCGCCGAAATCCTGACCCGGGCGTTCAAGATCCACGCGTCGGCGCGGGCCTGCGGCATTCCGCTGCGCTTCGGGACAGCGCTGCGGGTGTGTCTGGCCGGCGACTTCGCGGCCGCCATCACGCCGGCCCGTGCGGGAGCGGAACCGTCGCGGTTCCTGGTCCTGGCCGAAAGTGGCACGAACGCCGCCGGCCGCGTGTTGGTCCTCTTTCTCGAACTGTTCCTCGAGATGTGGTCGCTACTGCTGGTGTGCACGGTGCTGGCGGTGGCCTTCCACGGCCGCGGGGCATCGGTGTCGGGGCTGCTGGCGCTGGTGGGCGGCTACAGCACGGTGGTGCTCGGGGCCGGGGCGGTGGGTTGGGTGCTCTCCCGCCGCTCCGGAGACGGACCGGCGCCGGCGTGGGTGGGGCGGCTCGGGGTGAGCGAGGCCCGCTGGCAGGCCGTGCGGCGCGGGCTGCAGTCGTTGCGGGGCGCGGTGCAGTCGCTGCGCACGGCCAACCCGGCGCTGTTGCTGCTGGCGTTCGGCGGGTCGGTGCTGCACGTGCTGTTCAAGGTGGCCACGCTGCCCATGCTGGTGTTTCTCGCCGACCCGTCGTTCCCGCTCACCATGGACACGCTGGCGCCGCTGGTGCTCTGGCCGCTGGCGCTGTTTTATGGCGGCGTGGTGGTGCCGGCGCCCGGTGGCGGCGGCTTCATCGAGGGGGCCTTCGCGGCCACGCTGTCGAGCGCCATCCCCGAGGGGATCTTCGTGGCGTCGCTGCTCTGGTGGCGCTTCTACACGTTCTACCTGTACATCCTCGTCGGCGGTCTGGCCGCCGGTGACGCGGCGCTCCGGGCGCTGCGGCCGGCGCCTGCCACCCTGTCCCCCTCTGCCCCCTCGTGAGCCCAACGTCCCGCGCCTCCGAGTCTCCTGCTGCGACGCGCTGGCAGCTCATTGCCGGGTTCTTCACCATTTACGTGGTGTGGGGCTCCACCTATCTGGCCATCAAGTGGGGCGTGGCCACCATCCCGCCGTTCCTCATGGGCGCGGTGCGCTTTCTGGTGGCCGGCAGCGGCCTGTACGCCTTCACCCGCTGGCGTGGGGCCGCCGCGCCCACGCGGCGCGAATGGCGGGACTCGGCCATCGTGGGTGCCCTGCTGCTGTTCGTGGGCAACGGCGCCGTATCGTGGGCCAGTCAGCGAGTGAATTCGGGGCTGACGTCGGTGATCGTGGCCACGGTGCCGCTCTGGCTGGTGCTCTGCGAAGCCTGGCAGGGCAAGCGGCCGCGGGTGGCGCAGGTGGCGGGGGTGGTGATCGGGCTGGTGGGCGTGGGGCTGCTCGTGCTCCCGGCGGGCGGCGCGAGCACCGGCGCGGTAGACCCCATCGGCGCCACCGTCCTGGCGCTGGGGTCGCTGTCGTGGACGGTGGGCTCGCTCTACTCCCGCACCTCGCAGCAGGCCAGGCCGGCTGGCCTGGCCATTGCCATGCAGATGCTCACCGGCGGCGTGCTGCTCACCGGGCTGTCGCTGGCGCTGGGCGAGTGGCACCGGCTGGACCTCGCCCATGTGTCCACGGCGTCGGTGCTGTCGCTGCTGTACCTCATCACGTTCGGGTCGCTGATCGGTTTCAGCACCTACATGTGGCTCCTCAAGGTGGCCAGCCCGACCGCGGTGGGCACCTACGCCTACGTGAACCCGGTGGTCGCGGTGCTGCTGGGGGTAGCGCTGGGCGGCGAACGGCTGCCGAAGCTGGCGTGGGTGGCCATGACCATCATCGTGGGCGGCGTGGCCATGGTGAGCCTGGTGGACGCCCGGCGGCGGGCGATGGCCTGAGGCGACGGCCTGAGGCGACGGCCTGAGGCGACGGCCTGAGGCAAACTGACACGGGCGGGGGCGGGGGGATCCCCCCCCCCCCCCCCCCCGGATGTGGACAGTGCCCCGCCATACATGTGACCCGGGGGGGGCGCCCACAGCCAGGTGCTGGGC
>JBEILM010000123.1:0-11482 GCA_040379205.1 Gemmatimonas sp. | reverse complement strand
GATGGAACCCATGGAAACTGATGCCGCCATCGTCCGCCGGGCGATCGAGGGTGACGAGCGGGCCATGCGGCTGCTGTGGAATCAGCATGCCCCGCATGTCGATGCCGTCGTCCGCCGACTCGCCGGTGATCCCGACCTCGCCCAGGATATCGCCCAGGAGGTCTGGATCCAGATCTTTCGCGCCCTGCCGTCGTGGCGGGGGGACGCGAAGTTCAGCACGTGGATCCATCGGGTCGCCATCAACCGTACGCTCAACGCGCTCCGGCGGGTGAAGCGGCTGGCGGCGGCCGAAACGGGGATCGAGGAGGACTCCGCGGTCGTTGAGCAGGATGCGGACCGGGGCCTGCTGGCCCAGAGCATCGAGGCAGCGGCACGGCAACTGTCCCCCGGGGCGCGCACGGTATTCCTGTTGCACGACGTGGAAGGCTACACCCACGAAGAGATCGCGGCCGAACTGGGTATCACGCCCGGCGGCTCCAAATCGCAGCTTTTCAAGGCCAGGGCGAAGTTGCGCCGGTTGCTCGCTCCGCTCGTGGACTCGCTGTCCGTGACTTCAACCGGACTGGATCGCAGCTATGCAGGTGGATAAGCAGGAGCCGATGGAGGGAGCCCCCCCGATGGACCCGTCGTCATCCGCATCGATGCACCTCGATGCCGAGCGCCTGGCGGCGTTCGACGAGGCGCCATGGACCGCCGAGGAGAGTGCGCACCTGGCGGGGTGTGCGTCGTGTCGCGCCGAGCAGGAGGCGCACGTGGCGTTGCAGGCGCTCGCCCGCGACCTCCGGCGCCGCGACGCCGAGTCCGACGCGCCGCGTCTGGTGGCGTGGGAAGCGATCGCCGAGGGGTTGCAGCAGCCGGAGCCGTTGGCGGTTCCGCTGGGTCCCGCGGCGCCACCGGCGCGACGCGCGGTGCTGCCGTCCCTGCGGCGCGCTGCCGCGGCGGTGGTGCTGCTCACCGGTGGCGCCGTGCTGGGTCGCCTCAGCGACAACGCCTCATCGGGCGGCACCGCCGAGGGGGCGGTCGCCTCGGCGGCCGTGTCCAACACCACGCGACCCGTGGCGCTCGACGCACCGCTCGCCTCCGACGGCTACGCGACGGTGGAGCAGGCCACTGCCGAGCTCGCACGGGCGCAGCGCGACTACGAGCGGGCCTCGTTGTGGCTGGCCGCCAACGACACGACGGTACGCGATTCCGACGTGTACCGGGCCCGGTTGGCGGCGCTCGACCAGATGATGGCCGCCTCGCGGGCGGCGCTGCGTGATGCGCCGCAGGATCCCATGCTCAACCACTACTTCCTTGCCGCCTACACCGCGCGTGAGGCCACGCTCCAGCAGCTCGGTGGTACGCTGCGCGTGGACAAGACGATCGAGCGCTACTGATGACGCGGCTATCGACATGGCGGGCAGGCATCACGATGCTCGCGGGCGGGGTCTCCTGTCTGGCGAGCGCGGAACTCGCGGCCCAGACGCGATCGCGCAGTGGAGTGCGCATCCGCTCTGCGGCCCCGGTCAACGCCTGTGCAGAGCTGCAGGCTTCGCCGTCGGCACTGGTGAACGCGCCCGAGGGGATGGCGGTGTTGCGTCTCAAGCGGGAGCTCGAGAGCGCGGCGTTCACGCTCGAGAAGGAACGGCAACTCGACGACCTGCAGGTCCAGCGCCTGTCGCAGGTGCAGCGCGGCATGGATTCGCTGATGCAGGTGGTGGTGCGCTACGTCCGCGAGGATGGCACACCCGGGCCGACCGTGACCATACGCCGGGGTGATCCGCTGCGCGTCGTGGACGGGCGGACCATCGATGCGCCGCGCGTCTTCGGGGCCGTCGACAGCACGCTCCGGATTGTGGTACCCACCATGGACAGCACCATGCGGACGATGTCGCCGCAGGTCGTCGCAGTCATCCGGTCGCTGCAGCCCGTGGTGGCGGCGTTCATCGGGGAAGCCGAGGGGCGCATTCCGCGCGGTGCCGTGCCTGCCGGCTACATGGGCTTGTCGCTCTCAGGCGCGCAGTTGCGCACCGTGACGCCCGAGGGCGTACTCACCAGTCACTGTGAGTATCCGCTGGTGGAAACGGTCGACGTGGGCTCACCGGCCGCGCAGGCCGGTCTGAACGCGGGGGACACGCTCACGGGGTACAACGGGCGCGACGTGCTGCAGGTGGCGGTGAATTATCCGGAACTGCTGGCACCCGGCGAAATGGTGCGGGTGCGTGTGCGCCGCGGCGGGCGCACTCGCGAGTTGCCGGTGCTGGTGGCGCCGCGGGTGGACGACGAGTCGGGCCGCGTGACGGCCTTGCTGCGCGCGACGGCGCCGGCCACGCTGCTGGCCCCGCCGACTCGGCAAGGGACCGCCAGCAGCGCCGGGCTCGTCCTGATTGCCGGGGCGCAGTTCGCCCCTCTCGACGACGAGGTCGCCCGACGCCTCGGCTTCGAACCGGGCATGCTGGTACTGCGCGCACCGCCCGGCACGCCGGCCGCCGAAGCCGGGCTGCGTGCGGGCGATGTGGTCCGGGCGGTGAACGGCGCGGCGGTACGCGACGCGAATGCATTGCGTCGGGCCATGAGCAATCGTGAAGTACAGCTGCTGGTGCACTCCAAGACCAACGGGACCCGGACGGTGAGGTTCGACTGCTGGTGCACTCGAAAACCGACGGGACCCGGTCGGTGATGATACAGGGGAGGGGGGAGCGGCCACGGCCACGGCAGTCCAGGAACACCGCCGCCCCGGGGTAGCGCGTTCACGTGGCGGAGGCGCCCCACCCCCACCCGGCTGTCCCCGCCGTTACTGCTTCACATTCCCCGCCGGTACCGAGTACAGCAGTCGCACGGTCGCCCGATCCGCCTCGCTCAGTTCCCGCACCCGGATGCGGGCGGACATGATGTGATCCGGAGCGGCCGAATGATCGAGACCGAGCAGATGTCCCACCTCGTGCAGGGCAATGGCGCGCATTTGTGGCGGGGTCACCGTGCTGCCGTCCGGATGTGACACGGCGAGGTCGATCGTGCTGCTCACCAGCCAGAAGGCCCCGTCGCGGCTCCACACCGTCTTGCCGCTGATGCCGGTGGTGAAGCGGTCGATGAAGGCGACCTGGATGTCGGCGCCGGCCGCGTCGGCCACGAAGGTGAAGCGCACCGGAATGCCCGCCTGTACCCAGGTGTCAAACGCGTCGCGCACGGCAGGCAGGAAGTCGGGATTCCAGGCCGCCAGCGCCTCCGCCTCGTGCACGTGCACCCGCAGCGGGCGCGTGGTGCGGTCGGGCCAGCGGGCGAGTGCGGAATCACGGGCCAGCAGGATCTCGTCGAGGTAGGTGCCGGCGAGGCCGAGTGACAGCCGGCGCCGCACGTCTGCGGCGGGCATCGTGGGGCGCTCCGGTGTGACGAGGAGAGGGCGGGCGCTCACGAGAAGCTCCACGCCGTGGGCGGCGCGGCGTTCGCCGTCGTCACCGTCACCGCGTGACTGCGCCGTCGAGACGCGCGCCTCGATCGCTCCACCGGCTTCGCTCAGCACCGTCGTGGTGGACGAGCCGATCGACTGGCCAACGACGAAGCAGGCGAGCCCCACGACACAGCACGCGAGAAGCGTTTCGGTGGACTTCATTGCGGCGCATCAGGAAGTCGGTGCACCCTCCGCAAGAAAGGCGTCCACCGCATGGAAGAACGCGTCGGGAGCTTCCCAGAACGGATTGTGACCTGCGCCAGCGATCGGCACCAGCCGCGCCTGCCGCAGGAACCGGGTCGTGTGTTCCGCCTCCGACAGCGGCAGCACATCTGCCGCACCGTGCACGACGAGCGTCGGAACGGCGAGGTCACGCAGGCGTTCCGTCCAGTCGTAGCCCTCCCGCCGCAGACGGGCGACGACCACGGCACCGGTCGCACTGTCACCGGCCGGTGGCGTGACACTGCGGGCGAAGTGCTGGTCGGCGAACCATGCCGGGAAGTAGGCCCGCGTGTAAGCCACATGCGCGGCAAGGTCGGGCGACTCGAGCGAGCGGACATCCTGCTCCCGGAGCCGCGCGTACGCCTCGGCGCTCCCCGCGTGATGAAGCCGGTCGAGTCCCGCCTGATGCAGCGGCGCCAGCCACCGGCTCGTCACGCCCACGGCGTTCACCAATACAAGACGGCGCACGGCGTCCGGCTGTGCCGCCGTGTCGAGGGCGGTCGCCAGCATGGCAATGCCGCCGCCCCAGGAGTGGCCGAGCACATCCCAGCGGGGAATGCCAAGGGCCTCGCGCAGCGCCGGCACATCGCCGGCATCGAACTCGATGCGCGAGGCGTGCATGCCGGGCGGCACCTGCGAGGCGCCGCGCCCGCGCTGATCGTACAGAATGAGCTGGCGATGCTGCGCCAGCGGCGCGAGGGCCGGCCAGAGGAGCGTGTGATCGTAGATCAATCCGCCGTTGATGCACAGCAGGGGCAGCGCGTCGCCGACACGCGGCGTGCGGTACACGGCGAAGTCGAGGCCGCGCGCCCGCACCGTGAGACGTTCGAGTGGCGGCCGAGGGGGCAGCGTGCGCCGAAACGCCAGATAACGCGAAAGCGCATTCACCACGGCTGGACGGCCTCCGTGAGACGGCCGGTGACGATCAGTTCGTGGAGTTCCTCCCCAAGCGCGCTCGAGAGTTCGTTCACGCGCTGCCACCGCGCGAGCCGCTCGCGTTCGGAGAGCGCGTAGAAATCCCGCCGGTCGGGGATCTTGCCCCCCGGCAGCCCGGCCACGAAGTGGGCACTCGGCGCGATGAGCAACGTGCGGGAGAAGTTGGCGGCACCGGCGCGGCGCCAGGGGAGTGACTTGTCGAACCAGCCGGGCACGATGTGATCGTAGAAGTGCGGAAAGAGCACGAGGCCAGCGCCGGTGCCGAAGTCGAGATCGAGATGGTAATCGGTGACCCCGCCGTCCCAGTGCACACCGGGGGTGCCGGGGATGTGCACCCCGTCGAGCAGCAGGGGAATCGAGCCCGAGGCCAGCAGCACTGCACGGGCGTTGGCCGCCGTGAGCGGCCGGTGCACCGTGGGCAGGTCACGCAGGTGGAGGAACGGTGACGTATCGCCGGCGGAGTGGAAGATCGTGCGCCGTACCTGCAGGGCGAGCGTGCGGCGGGACATGAGGTTGGCCGCGGCCGCCGTGGCCAATGCCGTCGCGAGCACCAGACGCCGCGAACTCGCGGCAAGGCCGCGCCCTTCGGCGGTGATGACGTGCACTCGCAACGTCGGGTGGCTGATGATTTCCTCGACGCCGGAGGGGCCAAGCAGGTGATCGAGACAGCCCGCGAGTACGGCCGTGACTTCGCGCGTACCAGGGCGCTTCGAGTAGCGCTGCCGATGGAGATACGCCTCGTGGCCCCGGGCAAGGGCGGCGAGCGGATCGCGCTGGCCAAGGCAGGCCAGTCGCCAACTGCCGATGGAGCTGCCGATACCGTGCAGCGGTGTTGAGCGCGGCGCCTGAAGGAAGGTGCCAAACAGGTAGCGGTCGAGTCCGGCAATGGCGAGCCATTTGGCACCGCCCGAGGCGCCGGGGAGTATCTCGACATCCTCGGCCCGCAACCCGCGTTCGCGGAGCAGGGCCAGCGCCTGAGGGCCGGCGTGGAGGGTGAGGAGGTGGCGGGACATGCCGGAATCTGGCCAAGCCCGCGGCGAAACGAACGGGTCGGGCGGTTCACCAATTCCGATTGACATGGTCGGGTATCAGCGTCTAGCGTACGATGTTCTTATTGAGAAGCATTCTCACCCATCACGCGCGTTTCGCCATGCGTCCCCTTCGCCCTGTGCTCTTCTGGACCCATCTGGTGGCCGGTGTCGTGGCCGGCGCCGTGGTTCTGATCATGTCGGTCACCGGCGTGCTGCTCACTTACCAGAAGCAGATGACGCTCTGGGCGGACCTGCGCGGCGTGAACGCGGCCCCCCCGACGCCCGGCGCCGTGCGCCTGACACCGGACTCGCTGCTGGCGCTCGTCGCCGCGCGCGAGAGCAGGACGCCCACCACGGTCGTCTGGCGAAACGGCACGGACATGCCGGTGGAGGTGCAGTTCGGGCGCGAAGGGCGGCAGTACCTGAGCGCCTACACCGGTGCCGTCGTGGGCACCGGCAACGCCACCATGCGCAAGGTGTTCCAGGTGGCCACCGACTGGCACCGCTACCTCGCCATGAAGGACGAGTCGCGCAAGACGGGCAAGGCCATCACCGGCTGGTCGAATCTCGCGTTTCTGGTGCTGGTGCTCACCGGCGTGGTGCTCTGGTGGCCCCGCAATCTCACCTGGAGCGCCATGCGGAACGTGCTCTGGTTCCGTCGCACCACCTCGGCCAAGGCGCGCGACTTCAATTGGCACAATGTGATCGGCGTGTGGAGTGCGGTACCGCTGGCGCTCATCGTGGCCAGTGGGGCGGTGATTTCGTTCCCGTGGGCCAGTGATCTCGTGTACAAGGCCGTGGGCGAAGCGCCGCCGCCGCGCAGCACACCCGCCGCGGCGGCCGAGCGCGGCGCCGAGGCGCCGTCGGCGCCGCTGGTGGGTGATGTGTACGCGCTCGCGGCGCAGCGCATGCCCGACTGGCGGGCCCTGTCGCTGGCGTGGCCCAAGTCGGCCGAGGCGCCGCTGGTGTACACGCTCGACCGCGGCATGGGCGGCGAGCCGCACAAGCGGGCCACCCTCACCGTGTCGCGTACCGGCGACGCACCCGAGTGGAAGACCTTTGCCGATCAGAGCACCGGGCGCCGCGCGCGCAGCATCATGCGCTTCACGCACACCGGCGAGGTGCTCGGGTTCTGGGGACAGACGCTGGCCGGGTTGGTGTCGCTGGGCGGTGCAGTGCTGGTGTACACGGGGCTCATGCTCAGCCTGCGACGCCTGCTGGCGTGGCGGCGTCGGGGGACGCGGGCCGAAGCGTCGCTGGCAGTCCCAGCGTAATGGCGCGAGGCGGTTCGGGAGCTCGCTGAGCGCTCGGCACGCACCGAGCGGCACAGGGTGGCCGCTGTCAGTCCGGCTCGACATCTTGCGAAGGTGGACACCATGTCCGCGTTCGCAACAGCCGCTCAGGGGCCATGGAACAATCGCAGATCGTCAGCTTTCTCTGGGGTGTCGCCGATCTCGTGCGCGACACCTTCAAGCGCGGCAAGTACCAGGACATCATCCTGCCGCTGACGGTGCTGCGCCGCCTTGACTGGGTGCTGGCCGACACCAAGGAGCGGGTGCTCGCCAAGCAGGCGGAGCTCAGCGCGAAAAAGCTCGAGAATCTCGACGCGCAGCTCCGGCGCGCCTCAGGGTATGCGTTCTACAATACGTCGCGCTACGATTTCGATAGGCTGCTGGCCGATGCGCCACACCTCGCGGCCAACCTGCGCAATTACATCGCCGGGTTCAGCGCCAACATGCGCGAGGTGCTCGAACGGTTCGATTTCGACAACACCATCGCCAAGCTCGACGAGGCCGGGCTGCTCTTCCAGGTGCTCGAGCGGTTCAAGGCGGTGGACCTGCACCCCGATCGCGTGGACAACGCGACTATGGGCACGATCTTCGAAGAGCTCATCCGCAAGTTCAACGAAGCGCTCAACGAAAACCCCGGCGAGCACTTCACGCCGCGTGACGTGGTGCACCTCATGGTGGACCTCATGCTCGCCGGCGATGAAGCCGCCATGCAGCAGCAGGGGGGGGTGCGCAGCGTGTACGATCCGTGCCGCGGTACCGGCGGCATGCTCATGCTCACCAAGGAGCATGTCACGGTGGGGATCACCGAGAAGGGCGCACTCATTCAGCCACCCATCAACCCCACGGCAGAGCTGCATCTCTTCGGGCAGGAGGTGAACCCGGAAACGTGGGCGGTGTGCAAGTCCGACCTGTTCATGAAGGACCCCACCGGTCGTGATGCCGACCGGATCGAATACGGCAGCACCCTCTCCAACGACAAGCACCGGGGCATGGGGTTCGACTACCTCATTGCCAACCCGCCGTACGGAAAGGATTGGAAGCGCGACGAGATCGGCGTGCGCGCCGAGCACGATCGCGGGCGCGCCGGACGCTTTGGACCGGGCGTGCCGCGCATCAGCGACGGACAGTTGCTCTTTCTGCTGCACATGCTCGCCCACATGAAGGCGCCGGCCGACGGTGGGTCGCGCATGGCGATCATCATGAACGGGTCCCCGCTCTTCACCGGCGACGCCACCAGTGGCGAGAGTGAGATCCGCCGCTACGTGCTCGAGCACGACCTGCTCGATACGCTCATCGCGCTGCCCGAGCAGCTGTTCTACAACACGGGAATCGCCACCTACGTGTGGATCGTGACCAACCGCAAGCCGGCGGCCCATCGTGGTACCGTGCAGCTGGTCGATGCGTCCGGTTTCTGGGTGGACATGGATCGCAGCCGTGGCGATAAGCGGCGACGCATTCCTCTCGAACGCGCGCGGGACATTCTGGCGCTCGTGTCGGCGCGTCGTGACGGCGACACCCGCGCGGTGCACCGCGACGGTAAAACCGAAGACGTGGTGGTGAGCCGCGTGTTCCCCACGCGGCACTTCGGCTATCGCAAGGTGACCATCGAGCGCCCGCTGCGGCTCAACTTCCAGGTGTCGCCCGAGCGACTGCAGCGGCTGGAGACCGAGCGGGCCTTCGTGGCGCTGGCGCAGTCGAAGAAGCGGGGAGACGCGAAGGCCCTCGAGGAAGCGGCCGGGCGTGAGCTGCAGCAGCAGATCCGGGCCATGCTGGCCGACCTGCCAGCGGCGTTGGTGACGGGCCGTGCTGAGTTCGATGCCATGTTGTCGGCGGCGGCCAGGACCCACCGCCTCAAGCTGGCCGCACCCATACGCAAGGCCATTCTGTCCGCCCTCGGCGAGCGCGATCCGCAGGCTGCCATCTGCCGCGACGCCAACGGACTCCCCGAGCCCGACCCGGAACTGCGCGACACCGAGAGCGTACCGCTGGCGCTCGGCGACGATCCGGCCGATGACGACCGGGTGCCGGCGAGCGTGCGGCGCTATTTCGAGCGCGAGGTGCTGCCACACGTGCCCGACGCCTGGATCGATACCGCCAGGCGCGACGCGGCCGACGGGCTGGTGGGGTTGGTGGGGTACGAGATCAACTTCAATCGCTGGTTCTACCGGTACACGCCGCCGCGCCCGCTGGGGGAGATCGAAGGCGAGATCCGGGGGCTCGAAGCGGATATCGTGCGCATGCTGGCCGAGGTGACGGGCGGGTTCGGGGCGAAGTAGATGTCGGCACCTATGCGCAAGTGCCGACATTTGCAAGATCGTGCAGAAAATGTCGGCTTCTGGTGTTATGTGCCGACATTTGCTATGCTTTAGTATGTCACGGCTTCTCACCCCGGAACTCCTCGCCACCGCAGGACTCGGTGCGTATTTCCGCCCGCGGGATGTCGAGCCCATCGGCATCAGCTTTCTTCAGCTGCAGGCGCTGGTGGCTGCAGGGGCCGTGGAGCAGGTGGACGCCGGGCTCTACCGCCTCGTGGATGTCGACAGCAGTGAGTTCGAGACGGTGGCAATGGTCTCCGCTGCTGCCCCCACGGCCATCGTCTGCCTGCTCTCGGCGCTGCAGGTGCACAACATCGGCACCCAGGCGCCGCACGAGGTGTGGCTGGCCATCGACCGCAAGGCGCGCGTGCCGCGCAGGCTGCCGGCCCGCGCCCGCTTCGTGCACTGGTCGGGGGTGATGCTCACCTACGGGGTCACGACCACGCCCATTCTGGGAGTGCCGGTCCGTATCACCTCACCGGCCCGCACCATCGTCGACTGTTTTCGCTATCGCAACAAGATCGGGCTCGATGTGGCCCTGGAAGCGCTCCGCGACGGTGTGCGCACGAGACGGGTGCATATCGCTGACATCGACCGTGCCGCCGAGGTGTGTCGCATGCGCACCGTCATGGCGCCGTATCTCGAGGCGCTCACGGTATGAGCCAACCCCGGAACCAGGGTCGGAGTGCTGCATGACGAATGAACCGGTGGGAGATCGCGACACGCGGCGCGGCGATCGTGGCGCGGCGGAGTCCATCAGGCGTCGCCTGCGTGACACGTTGCGGGCCAGCGGGCAGGACGTGCGGCTGGGGCTCCAGCGGTACGCCATCGAACGGTTTCTCTATCGGCTCGGCAACTCTCGGCACCGTGAGCGCTTTGTGCTCAAGGGGGCCACGATGTTCGCCTTGTGGGGTACGGTGTATCGTCCCACGCGCGACATCGACTTCACCGGCTACGGCAGCAGCGACCACACCGACGTGTTGCAGGCGCTTCGTGAGGTCTGCACCCAACCCGACGTGGTGGAGGCGCTGACGTTCGATGCCGCCACGCTGCGTTTCGAGGATATTCGCGACGACGAGGAGTATGGTGGCGTGCGGGTGGTGGTCGACGCCGTGCTGGGTGGCGCGTGCATTCCGGTGAAGATCGATATCGGCTTCGGCAACGACATCGTGCCGGGGGCCGAAGAGGCCGAGTATCGCACGCTGTTGGGTGACCCGCCACCACGCATTCGGGTGTATCCGCCGGAGGCGGTGGTGGCTGAGAAGTTGAACGCCATGGTGAAGCTCGGCGAGCGCAACAGCCGCCTCAAGGACTTCTATGATCTGTACGTGAAGGCCGGCGCCTTTGCTTTCGACGGGGCGACTCTCGTGCAGTCGGTGCGGGCGACGTTTGCGCGGCGCCGTACACCGCTGTCGCTCGATGTGCCGCTCGCTCTTGGCGCCGCCTTCTTTGCCGATGCCGCGCGGCAGGCCCAGTAGCGCGCCTATGTGAACCGCAGCGCACTCCCCAGCGCGCCTGGTGACTTTCAGGTGGTGGGTGAACAGTTGCAGCGCTTTCTGCGTCCGCTGTGGGATGGCGCGGTGGCTGACACGATGGCCACCCGCTGGACGCCGGCGGAGGGGTGGCGATGAGTCTCTCGCGCTATCCGCGGTATCCCGCGTACAAGGACTCCGGCGTGGAGTGGCTCGGGGAGGTGCCGGCGCATTGGGAGGTGCGGCGGCTTCGTAACACAGCCAAGAGCTGTCAGAACGGTACGTGGGGGGCGGATCCAAACGGTGACGATGACGCCATTTGTGTGAGGGTGGCCGACTTCGATCGATTGCGCTTTTCGGTACGCCTTACGGAGCCGACCTTTCGGTCGATACCCCGGAGCGAATTCGCCCACAAGAGGCTTGCTTGCGGCGATCTCCTCCTGGAGAAGTCTGGAGGCGGCGAGAACCAACCTGTCGGCGCCGTCGTGCAGTTCGATCATGAGGTGGACGCCGTCTGCTCGAACTTCGTAGCGAGTATGCCGGTGGCTGAAGGTCATGTGTCGCGATATCTCGCATACCTTCACGCAAGTCTCTACTCGATCCGGGTCAACACTCGGCACATCAAGCAAAGCACCGGCATCCAGAACCTTGACGCCGACGGATACCTAGGGAAACTCTGCAAAGAAAACTGGTTTTTCTTGGCGGCGAACCGCAATATTGGCGCGGCTGAAGCGACCCTTTCCTGCACGGTATGGAGCCCGAGATGAGCGAGCAGCGGACGTTG
>JBEILM010000122.1:0-11728 GCA_040379205.1 Gemmatimonas sp. | reverse complement strand
GCGGGCGCTGGGTGGGAACGAGCCGACGACGATCGCTGCGCGCGCCTACATGGCGTCCGTATCCATGAACGCGGATTCGCTGAGCGCGGCCGGGAAGGATCTCCTCCGGGTGGCGTCGAGCGATTCGGACAAACTCCCCGGCTACGCGTGGATGCGCTCGGCCATGCTGCTCACGGGACGACTCGATTCGGTGTCGGCACTCGAAGCCACACGGCGCCGTATCGCGGCGCAGGAGAACCAGAAAAGCTTCGTGGTCGGGAGTGCGGCGTCACAATCCTTGTGGCACGCGAAGCTCGGGGGTGATCGTGCGCGCGCCACGCGACTGCTCGACTCGACACTCGCGGCCGTTGGATGGGACACACTGTCCATCCCCGACCGACGTTTTCAGGCGGTGCTCACCGCGCGCATTGCGCTCGGTGACATCGCCGGCGCCCGGCGGGGACTGACGGAGTGGGAGCGCACCACCCGCAACTCCCGCAATCGCTTTCTCGAGTGGGACCGCGCCGCGGTGGACGGCGAGCTCGCGCTGAGTGAGGGTGATGGTGCCAAGGCCCTCGCGCGTTTCCGGGCTGCCGATGTTGGGCGCTGTTCGACCTGCTCGTGGGCGCGGTTTGCCTGCGCGTTCGATCGAATGGGACAGGCGGATTCGGTGATCTACTGGTACGAGCGACTGCTGGCGCGACCGTCTGCGGCGATGCGCGATCAGTATCACGAGATCGCCCGCGCCTACCGCCGCCTCGGCGAACTCTACGAAGCCAAGGGCGACACCAAGCGCGCCATCCAGCGCTACGGTGACTTCGTGGAGCTCTTGAAGAACGCGGACCCGGCGCTGCAGCCGCTCGTGAAGGATGTGCGTGAGCGCATCACCCGGCTGCGCGTCAGGCGGGGTGACGCTGGCGACGGGTGCCCGGCGCCAGCGGACCTCGTGGACCGCACTCGGTGTAATCCCCCCGGGTCCGACCGGGCCCAGCGTCCCTTATCGTTCGGTCATGCTTCCCTTCCTGCCTGTTTCCCTGCGGCGCGTCCTCGTGCGCGCGGTCGTGATCGTGCTGGCCGCGGCCACGGCGCTGCCGGCCGTCCTGCCTGCGCCCCTTCCCGCCCAGTCGCGCGCCGAGCTCGAAAAGGTCCTGCGCCGCAAGCTGCTGGCCAACGGCATGGAAGTGATCGTCGTGGAGAACCACGGCGTTCCCATTGCCACGCTCGAAATCAACGTACGCAACGGCGCCTTCACGCAGACGCCGGAGTACGCCGGGCTCGCGCACATGTACGAGCACATGTTCTTCAAGGCCAACAAGGACCTGCCGTCGGCCGAGGCGTTCACCGACCGCGCCGGCGAGCTGGGGGCCGTGTTCAACGGCACCACGCAGGAAGAGCGCGTCAACTACTACCTCACGCTGCCGGCGGACTCGGTGGCGGGCGGGCTGCGCTTCCTCGCCAGTGCGCTCATCAACCCGCTCTTCCTCGAGGAGGAGCTCACGCGCGAAAAGGAAGTCGTGCTCGGCGAGTACGACCGCAACGAGGCGCAGCCGGGCTTCAACTGGCAGCAGAAGGCCACCGAGCTGCTCTATCCCGGGCAGTTCAGCCGCAAGAACACCATCGGTGACCGCACGGTGCTGGCCAACGTCACCCCGGCGCAGATGCGCGAGATCCAGCGTAAGTACTACGTGCCCAACAACTGCGCGCTGATCGTCACCGGCGATGTGAACCCCGAGCAGATCTTCGCGCTCGCCGAGCAGGTGTTCGGCCGCTGGCCACGCGGGGAGGATCCGTTCAAGGCCGACCCCATACCGCCCATCCCGCCGCTCGACGGCAACAAGGGGCACATCAGCGAGGAGCCCATCAACGCCGTCGCCGTGCTCATTCAGTGGCAGGGCCCCAGTGTGGGCAAGGACCCCGAGGCGACGTTCGCGGCCGATGTGTTCAGCGACGTGCTCAACACGCCCGGCTCCACCTTCCAGAAGAATCTCGTCGACACCGGGCTGTGGCAGGGCGTGGGGGTGAACTACTACACGCTCAACCAGGTCGGGCCCATCTCCATCAGCGGGCAGACCACCCCCGACAAGTACCGCGCCGCGATGGCTGCGCTCGAACGCGAGATCGCCCGCTTCACCGACCCCACCTACATCACGCCGCGCGAACTCGAAGCGGTGAAGGCGCAGCGCGCCGTCTCCAGCGCCTTCGGCATCGAGAAAGCGTCGGAGATCGCGCACACCATCGGCTTCTGGTGGAGCGTCTCCAACCTCGACTACTTCATGCGCTACACCGACGCCATGGCCCAGCAGCGCATCACCGATCTGCTGCGCTACACGCGCACGTACATCGCGGGCAAGCCGCGGGTGACGAACGTGCTGCTCTCGAGCGAGGCGCGGCGCGAAATCGGTCTCACCGAGAAGGAACTCCTGACGCCGGTCACCCGGCCGGTGGTGCGGCCATGATGGGGCGGACTCGGGCCGCGGGTGTACGGCGGCACGTTGGCGGCGGGCTCGCGTGGCAGCGGGCTCTGGTGATGGGTTGTGGACTCTGGGGCATATCGATGCTCACCACCAGTGCCACGGCCGACGCCCAGGCTACACGCACGGCGCCGCCGCGCCGGCCGGCGGCCACACGGCCTGCGGCACGACCCGCCGCCGAGCCACCGGCCAGTCCGGCCATCATGGGCGACGACTCGCTCACCATGAAGTTCGAAGTGAGCGGCATTCCTGTCATCTTGCGCCGCGTCACGGCCAACAACGTCGTGGCGGCGAATCTCTACCTGCTCGGCGGCGTGCGGCAGCTCACGCCGCAGACGCAGGGCATCGAGCTCATGCTGCTCGAGGCCAGTGAACGCGGTACACGCAAGTATCCGCGCGACCTGCTGCGCAGCCGCATGGCGGCGCTGGGCAGTGCCATCGGCGTGGGAGCGGGCGTGGACTGGACGTCGATGGGGCTGCGCGCCACCACCACCGGCTTCGACAGCACGTGGGCCATTCTCGCCGACCGCATCATGGCGCCGCGCCTCGAGCCCGCCGAGGTGGAGCTGGTGCGCGAGCAGTTCGTGACCGGGGTGCGGCAGCGCAAGGACAGCCCCGACGCGCTGCTCGACTTCCTTGCCGACAGCATCGCCTTCGCCGGCCATCCCTACGCCCTCGAGCCCACCGGCACCGAGGCCACCCTCTCGGCGCTCACGGTGGCCGACCTCAAGGCGTACCACGCCGAGCAGATGGTGACGTCGCGCATGATGCTGGTGGTGGTGGGGAATGTGTCGCGCAGCAAGGTGGAACGACTCGTACGCGAGACCATCGGGCGCCTGCCGCGCGGCACATACGCATGGTCGCTCCCCGATCCGCCGGCCGATCTGCCCGGCGCGTACGTGGTGGAAAAGCGGCAGCTGCCCACCAACTACCTGCAGGGGTACTTTCACGGCCCCAAGGCCACGGGCGCCGATTACACGGCGCTGCGGCTGGCGTGTGCGGTACTGTCGGGGCGCCTGTTCGGCGAAGTGCGGCAGCGGCGCAATCTCACTTATTCGGTGAACGCGCCCTTCGTGGAGCGCGCCTTTTCGCTGGGCGGGCTGTACGTGACCACCACCCAGCCCGACGACGTGCTCGCCATCATGCAGCAGCAGGTGCGGGGATTGCAGGAGGGTATCATCACCGAAGAAGGGCTCGACCTGCTGCGTCAGCAGTTCATCGTGACCTACTTCCTCGACAACGAAACCAACGCCGATCAGGCCAACATGCTGGCGCGCGCCGAGCTCTATCAGGGCGACTTCCGGCGCGCATCGCGTTTCGTGCAGGAGCTGCGCGCGGTGACGCCGCTGGACATCCAGCGGGCGGCGCGCACGTACATGAAGCAGGTGCGGTGGGCGTACGTCGGAGACCCGGCCAGAGTGACGCCGGCGAGGCTGCTGCGCTTCTGACCTTTAGTCTCTGCATGCGCGTCCTGTCCGTCGACCTCGCCTACAAGCACTACCGCGACTGCGGCATCGCCCTGCTGTCGCAGCGCGAGGGCGCGCCGCATGCGCAGCTGCTCGAGGTCTCCCTTGTCGGCACGCCCGATCCGCAGGCGCTGGCCGACTGGTTGGCTGATCTGGCCGACCGGCACCAGGTGGCGGGACTGTGCATCGATGGACCGCTCGGCTGGAAGGCGCCGGACACGGAGGCGGAGCACTGCCGCCTGAGCGAAAAGGCGGTGCGGGCACCGGGCAAAACCGGCCTCCCTCCCGATGGCGTCAAGCCGCGTGGCTATCTGCCGTTCACGCAGTTTTCCATCGCGCTGTTCGAGCGACTCACCGGGGCCCACGCGTTCGTGCTGCCCGGACACCCGGGCACCTGTGGTGCTCGATTCGTCACCGAGACGTTTCCCACGGCGGCGTGGCGCGCCCTCGGGCTGGCCCCATTGCCAGGGAAGAGCCGGGCGACGCCGGCCGATGTGGCCGAGGCGGTCCGTCGGCTGGAACACGCCACGGAGATCGTGCTCGACGGACTGCCGACGCACGACCAGCTGCAGGCCGTGGTGGGCGGGCTTGCCCCGCTCGACTGGGCGTGCGGCGCCCATGAACGTGTGCAACTGGCCGGCGCCCCGCCGTTCCGCCTCGACGACCGCTGGTGCGAGGGCTATATCATGATTCCTGCAGCACGCCCCGCGACACCACGCTGAACCGCTTCCCGCCTCCCGCCGCCATGTCCGACTCCGTGTCCCGCCGCGACTTCGTCGCCAGCACTGCCACCCTCGCCGCCGGCATTATGGTCGTGCCGCGCGCGGTGCTCGGTGGCCCCGGTTACCGCGCGCCCAGCGACAAGCTCAACATCGCCTGCGTCGGCATCGGCGGCATGGGGATGAGCAACATGTCGCAGATGCTCACCGAGAACATCGTGGCCGTGTGTGACGTCGACTTCCCGTACGTGGAGCGATCGCTGCAGGGCCGGCTCAAGCCGCGCGAAGGGCAGCCCACGCCGCAGAACGTGCAGCTTGGCGAGGCCTACACCAAGGCCGCCAAGTACGCCGATTTCCGCGTGATGCTCGAGAAACAGAAGGACATCGACGCGGTGATGATCGCCACCCCCGACCACCTGCACGCCACCATCGCCCTCGCCGCGATGCAGCTCGGCAAGCACGTGTACGTGCAGAAGCCGCTCGCCTATTCGGTGTACGAGTCGCGCCTGCTGGCCAAGGCTGCGGCCGCGAACCCCAAGGTCGTGACGCAGATGGGCAACCAGGGGCACTCCATGGACGGCTCGCACCGCGTCATCGAGATCGTGCGATCGGGAGTGCTCGGCAGGATCACCGACGTGCATGTGTGGACCGATCGCCCGGTGCGCTACTGGGCGCAGGGCATCCCGCGGCCGCGTCCGGCCGGCGCTGCCGTGATCAACAGCAATCCGCGTCCGCAGTGGAACATGGGTACGGTGGACAATGCGGTGCGCAACTTCATGGCGATCAACGACCATACGCCACCCGAAGGCTTCAACTGGGATCTCTACCTCGGCCCCGCGCCGGAGATTCCCTATCATCCGGCGTATCATCCGTTCGCGTGGCGTGGCTGGCTGGACTTCGGGGTGGGCTCCATCGGCGACATGGGCGCGCACCTCATCGACCAGGCGTTCACCGCGCTCGAGCTCACGTATCCCACGAGCATCACGGCGAGCTCCAGCCCGTGGGGCGGTGGCGCGCAGAATCCGGCCACGTATCCGCTGGCGATGACCGCGCAGTTCGAGTATCCCGCGGTGGGCAAGCGCGGCCCCGTGAAGCTGTACTGGTACGACGGCGGGCTGCTGCCGCCCCGTCCGGCGATGATGCCCGACGATGCGCCCTTCGCCATGCCGGGGAGTGACGGCGGCGGCGCGATGATCATCGGCGAGAAGGGCATGCTCATTCACGAGACGTACGGCAATCGGCCGCGCATCTACCCGGACGGCACGGCCAAGAAGGCGGAAGCCGTGGCCAAGAGCATCCCGCGCATCACCGTGTCGCACGAGCAGAACTGGATTCAGGCCTCCAAGGGCGAAACCACGGCCAGCTCGCCGTTCTCGCAGGCGGCGCCGCTCACGGAGACCATGTTGCTCGGCATCGCCGCGCTGCGCGCCGGTCAGGGGCGCAAGGTGCTGTACGATGGCTCGGCGATGCAGTTCACCAACGCCCCCGATGCCAACCAGTACCTCACGCGTGCCTACCGCAGAGGCTGGGAGCTGTAACGTGCGGTATGTCTGACGCTCCGCATCTCGACCTGCGCGCCCCCGACGGCGCGTTCGCCCGCGTGCACGTGGACGGTGCGCAGGTCGCGCAGTGGGTTCCCGCCGGCTCGGCGGACGACCGCCTGTTCGTGAGCGCCTCGGCACACCACGGACCCGGCGTTTCCATTCGCGGCGGCATTCCGCTCTGCTTTCCGCAGTTCGGGCCATTCGGCGCGCTGCCGCAGCACGGCTTTGCGCGCACCAGCCGCTGGCGCGTCACCGACGACCTGCGGCTGGACGAAGGGCTCGTGATGCTGAGCCTCACCGAGCGGGATCTCACTCCGGCGACCGCCGAGTTGGCACGCCACGCATGGCCGCATCCCTTCGCCGCCGACCTGCATGTGGCGGTGGGTGGCGATACGCTGGCCGTGACGCTGGTGGTGACCAACACCGGTGACACGCCGTTCGCGTTCACGGCGGCGCTGCATCCGTACTTCGCGGTGCGCGACGCCTTCGCGTGCACGGTTACCGGCCTCACGGGGCTCACCTATCGAGACGCGCTGGCTGGCGGCGCCGAGTTGTCGGAGACGGCGCCGGAACTCGCCATTACCGGCCCGCTCGATCGCATCTACTACAGCGCGCCCGACGTGCTCGACGTGCGCGAGCCGCATCGGGCGCTGCGTATCGAGAAGCATGGCTTTTCCGATGCCGTGGTGTGGAACCCCGGCCCAACCGGTACGTCGTCGCGCGCCGACTTTACGCCCGGCGACGAGCAGCACATGCTCTGCGTGGAGGCGGCGGTGGTGCGCACTCCCATCGCGCTCGAACCAGGCCAGCACTGGGTGGGGACGCAGCGGATGACGGCGCGGTAACTCGCCGCCATCACCACGCTGTGTGCGTGCGCCTCGCCTACCGCGCCCGCCCCGCCAGCACCGCCCGTACGTCGTCCAGCGTGCCGCCCGCCGCACGCAACGCCACCAGGGCATGGTACACCAGATCGGCGACCTCCTCGGTGGCCCGCTCGCGGTCGCCGTCCACGCACGCCGTGGCCAGCTCAACCGCTTCCTCGCCAAGCTTCTTGAGACGCAGGTTGCGGTCGCCGAGCAGCGTCTGCGTGTAGCTGGGCTTCTCGCCGTCGGCCACGGTCAGCACCGACCGCGACGCGATCGTGGCGTCGAGCGCGCTCAGCACGTCGGCGCGCAGCGCCTCGTCGCGGAAGCACGAGGTGGTGCCCTCGTGACACGCCGGACCAGCCGGCAGCACACGCGCCAGCACTGCATCACGATCGCAGTCGGTGGTGAGCGACACCACGCGCTGCACGTTGCCGCTGGTGCCGCCCTTGTGCCACAGGCCGCGACTGCGCGAGTGATAGTGCATCTCGCCGGTGCGCAGCGTGTACTCCAGCGCCTCGCGGTCGGCGTGGGCCACCATGAGCACGGCGCCGGTGTGCGCATTCTGCGTGACCACGGTCACGAGCCCGTTGCCCTTGGTGAAATTGAGCGTGTCGAGGTCGAGCAACGGGGCGGTCATGGCTGTACTCCGGAGCCTTCCAGCAGGGGACGGCGTGCCGCGTTGGCGAGTGCCGCGTTGGTGGCGATGATGTCACCGCCGAACGCCGTATCGCGCCCGCGCCAGTCGCTGAAGCGGCCGCCGGCTTCGGTGATGAGCGGATAGATGGCGGCCGCGTCCCACGGGTTCACGATGTCATCGACCATGATCTCGGCGCGCCCCGTCGCCACGAGCAGGTAGCCATAGCAGTCACCCCACGTGCGGGCCACCGCCACCTGTGAGGCGAGCGCATTCCACGGCTCCCGGCGATGCGGCCGCTCGAGAAAGCGATCGTCGGTGATGAGGGCCGTCGCCTGCGTCAGCGTACCCACGGTCGACACGGTGGCCCGCGCCCCGTTCCACCAGCACCCTTCGCCCGGCGCCGCGGCCACCAGTTCCTTCACCACGGGATAGCACGCCGCACCGGCCAGCACCGTATCGCCTTCGCAGCATGCCACCAGCGTGCCCCAGAGCGGCACGCCGCGCACGAACGCCTTGGTGCCATCGATGGGGTCGAGAATCCACCGGCGCTTCGCGTCGGGGCGCACGTCGCCGAACTCCTCACCGAAGAGGCCGTCCTCCGGAAAGCGCTCCTCCAGCCACGCGCGCGCCGCGCGCTCGGCTTCCCGATCGGCGATGGTCACGGGCGAACCATCGCCCTTGATCTCCACCTGCACGTTGGTGTGATACCAGCGCATGGCCACGCCTGCCGCATACTCCGCGACATCGGCCGCCGCCTGCAGCAGGGTGCTCTGGGACTCGCGACTCATGCCCCCCCCACCGTTTCGCGCACCGGCAGCCCGGCATCGCGCATCACCTGCTTGAGGTCGTGCACCGTGGTGAGCCCGTCATGCAGAATGCCGGCCACGAGCACGGCGTCGGCGTGCCCCTGCCCAACGGCGTCCACCAGATGCTGCGCGTTGCCGGCGCCACCCGAGGCAATCACCGGCACGTTCACCGCATCGGCCACCGCCCGCGTGATGGCCAGGTCGTAGCCGGTGCGCGCGCCATCGCGGTCGATGCTCGTGAGCAGGATCTCCCCCGCACCGCGTGCGACGCACTCCTGCGCCCACGCCACGGCCTCGAGCGGCGTCTCTTCACGGCCGCCCTTCACCCAGACCTTGTAGATGCCATCGGCGCTCTGCCTGGCGTCGATGCTGGCCACCACGCACTGGGCGCCGAAGCGGTCGGCGGCCGCCGTGAGCACCTCGGGATTGGTTACCGCCGCCGAGTTGAGCGACACCTTGTCGGCACCGGCGCGCAGCGCCCGCGCGACATCGTCAGCCGTACGCACGCCGCCGCCGATGGTGAGCGGAATGAACAGCCGCTCGGCCGTGCGTCGCGCCACCTCCAGCAGCGTGGCCCGCTCCTCAGCGCTGGCCGAGATGTCGAGGAAGGTGATCTCGTCGGCGCCTTCGGCTTCGTAGCGCTCGGAGAGCGAGACAGGATCGCCGACATCGCGGAGCCCCACGAAGTTCACGCCCTTCACCACGCGTCCGCCCTTTACATCGAGGCAGACGATCACGCGTCGCGTCAGCATCAGGGATTGATCTCGAGTTTCACGGAGCCCTTGGTGCTGAACACCCTGCCCGACTCCACCAGCGCTTCGCGCAGGGCGAAGCCGAGCGCCTTGAACGCCGCCTCGATGATGTGGTGCCGGTCGGTGCCGCGCAGCACACGCACGTGCAGTGTGGCCTTCGCGTTGTCGGCGAAGGAGCGGAAGAAGTGATCGTACAGGTGCGACGGCAGCGGCCCGCGGTAGTACGGGCGCCCCCCCATGTCGAGCACCACCTGCACGAGCGCCTCGTCCATCGGCACGGTGCGCTCGCTGTAGCGGGCGCAGGTGGCCGGCGTGTGCGCGGCGAAGGCCTGCCCAAGGGCGATGGCCACGTCCTCGATGAGGTGGTGGCGCAGGTCGCCCTTGGCCCGGATGTCGAACGGCACACCCGAGTACCTGGACAGCGCCACGAGCATGTGGTCGAGGAACGGCTCGGTGGTCTCGATCGATGCGCCCTGTTCACTCTGCAGCGCCGGCTCGCCAAGCGCAACGCGGATCTGCGTTTCCTTCGACTCTCTCACCACGACGGTCATGCGCCGAACTCCTCAGCCAGGCGGCGCGCATCGAGCGTGCCGGTGTACAGGGCCATGCCCAGCACCGCGCCCGCCAGGCCGCGATGCTCGAGCGCTCGCATATCATCCAACGTGGTCACGCCGCCCGACGCATACACCGGCCAGGCGCTGGCCTCGGCCACGTCTTCCATGAGCGGCAGGTCGGTGCCTTCCATTCTGCCCTCGAGGTGCACGGCGGTCACCAGCACGCCGCCCAGCGGCAGGCCGTTCAGCTCCTCCACGAAGTCGACGACGTTGAGGCGCGACGTCTCCGCCCACCCCTTGGTCACCACAGAGCGCTCGCGCACGTCGGCGGCGATGATGAGGCGCCCCGGATAGCGATGCGCCATCTCCCCGCGCCAATCTTCGTCTTCCACGGCGCGCGTACCCACCACCACCCAGTCGGCTCCCTCGTCCAGCAGCCGTTCAATGCGCGCATCGTGACGCACGCCACCGCCCACCTGCACCGGCACCCCCGCGTCGCGGAGCAGGTCGCGAATGACCTCGGTGTTGTGCCCGCGCCCGGTGGCCGCGTCGAGGTCGACGATGTGCAGCCGGTTGAAGCCGGTGCGGATCCAGTCGCGCGCCACCGATGGCGGATCGTCGAGCTGCACCTTCTGGGCGTCGTAGTCGCCACCCACGAGCTGCACACACTTGCCCGCACGCAGGTCGACGGCGGGAATGGCGATCATGGCGTGCTCCGGAGTGATGAGGCGAAGGAGAGGAACTCGCGTACGAACGCCACACCGGGCGCGCTCGACTTCTCGGGGTGGAATTGGGTGCCGAACACGGTGCCGCGACGCATGCTGGCCGGGAAGCGGTCGCCTTCGTGTTCGCTCCACGCGGACACGAACGCCTCGCCTTCGGGCGTGGGGCGGCAGACGAACGAGTTGGCATAGTACGCCGTGTCGAGCTGTGCCGCCTCGAGCAACGGCTCACGCACGTCATCGAGGCGGTTCCACCCGATCTGCGGCACCCGTTCGGCGGTCAGCTTCGTCACGCGGCCCGGCACGATGCCGAGGCCAGCGCCCGGGCCTTCGTCGCTGGCGTCGAAGAGCAGCTGCATGCCGAGGCAGATGCCCAATGCCGGCAGCCCGCCGAGCAGCGCGTCGCGCATGGCCTCACGCCCTGCGGCCAGTCGCTCGGCGGCCGGCGCGAACGCCCCCACGCCAGGGAGAATCAGCGCGTCGGTGTCACGCACTGCTGCGGCGGCGTCGGTCTCCACGTGCACCATGGCGCCGCCCGCCTCCAGCGCCTTGACCAGCGAGTGCAAGTTGCCGGCGCCGTAGTCGAACACCGTGACCCGCAGCGGCGTGTCACTCATGCCGCACCGCCGCCGTTCACGGAATGCACGGCCTCGTCGAACGCCGCCATGAACTGCTCCAGCAGCTCCCACGGCCCCACGCTGATGCGCAGCGTGTCACCCACGTGCGGGAGCGCGGCGAAGGGGCGCGCGGCCACGCCGCGCTCGCGGAGCGCCTGTCCCACGGCGACCGCGCTGGCCACCGGCACGCAGATGTAGTTGGCGTGCGAATCGAGCGGCGCAAACCCACGCGCACGCAATGCCGCCGCGAGGCGCTCACGGTTCTCCACCGCCAACGCCACGTGGGCATGCACCCACCCCATGTCGTGCCGCAGTGCCGCCAGTGCCACCTGTTCGGCCATCGCGTTCAGCTTGTACGGCCCGCGCGACTTCTCCACGTCGCGCACCAGCGCCGGCGTGCCGATGGCGTACCCGACGCGCAGCCCCGCCAGACCGAACGCCTTGGACATGGTGCGAATGACGAGCAGGTTGTTCACCTGCATGGCGAGGTCCACCGCCGACACGCCCGCGAACTCGGCGTACGCCTCGTCGAGGAACACCACGCCCGGGGCCTCGCGCACCACGCGTTCCAGCGATGCTCGCGAGAGCAGCGCGC
>JBEILM010000121.1:0-11784 GCA_040379205.1 Gemmatimonas sp. | reverse complement strand
GGGCGCGACCAGGCCGAGTTTCTTGCGCGCCGACGACAGGGCTTCGGCTACTTCGTGGGTGAGAAGGAACTCGGCATGCGCCCGGACATGGTGTCGGCGTTGAGCCGGCTTCCCGGACTGCAGGCGCGGAATGGCGCCGCCGGCCTTACCATCCGCAACACCCGGGGATACCAGTGCGGCTCGCCAACCATCGTCATCGACGGGGTGCCGAGCGCCGTGTGGGGCAACACCACGACCATTCCCTTGTCCGAGGCAGACGCCGGTGCGCAGCCCGTGGCCAACATTCGCATGGAGTCGATGATCATGCGCGACGTGGCGGCCATCGAGTACTTCCCGGACGGCAGCAGCGCGCCCTTGCAGTACAACTTCGGGCCACCGCCGCGGTGCGGCATGCTGCTCGTCTGGACACGCTTCTCCCGCTGGTAGGTGCGCGCGCGTTGCGGTATGGTGGCTGGGCGGTAACCCCAAGGCAACAGGGGGAAGGGTTTCAGAAAGGAGGAGGCAGCAACTGCTCACTTCACACTGACACCCTTCCCCCTGTTGCCTTGGGGTTACTGCCGTTCCGCCCCTCAGCCGCCGCCTACGCCATCTTCGCCTGCAACCGCCGGTCGATCGCGTCCAGGAACGCCTCGGTGTGCATGTACGACGTGTCCTTCGAAATCAGGATGGCCAGATCCTTGGTCATCTCGCCCGCTTCCACGGCCTCGATGCACACCTGCTCGAGCGTGTCCGCGAACGCGGTGACCTCGGGCGTACCATCGAGCTTGCCGCGATGCGCGAGACCGCGCGTCCACGCAAAGATGCTCGCGATGGGGTTGGTGGACGTCTTGTTCCCCTTCTGATGCTCGCGGTAGTGGCGCGTAACCGTCCCATGCGCCGCCTCGGCTTCCATGGTCTTGCCATCGGGCGTGAGCAGCACACTCGTCATCAGCCCCAACGAACCGAAGCCCTGGGCCACGATGTCCGACTGCACGTCGCCGTCGTAGTTCTTGCACGCCCACACGTAGCCGCCTTCCCACTTGAGCGCCGAGGCGACCATGTCGTCGATGAGGCGGTGCTCGTAGGTGATGCCGCGGGCGTCGAACTCGGCCTTGAACTCGGCGTTGAACACCTCCTCGAACAGATCCTTGAACTGGCCGTCGTAGGCCTTGAGGATGGTGTTCTTGGTGCTCAGGTACACCGGGTAATTGCGCTGCAGCCCGTAGCGGAAGCTGGCCCGCGCGAAGTCCCGGATGCTGTCATTGAAGTTGTACATGCCCATGGCCACGCCACCGTCGGCGCCGAACTTGGCCACCTCGAACTGCATCGGCTCGCTGCCGTCGGCCGGCGTGTACGTGATGGTCACGGTGCCCGGGCCCGGCACCTTGAAGTCGGTGGCCTTGTACTGATCGCCGTGCGCGTGGCGCCCCACCACGATCGGCTTGGTCCACCCCGGCACGAGGCGCGGGATGTTGGAGATGATGATCGGTTCGCGGAAGATCACGCCGCCGAGGATGTTGCGGATGGTGCCATTGGGGCTCTTCCACATCTTCTTGAGCCCGAACTCCTTCACGCGCGCTTCATCGGGCGTGATGGTGGCACACTTCACGGCCACGCCGTGCTTCTTCGTGGCTTCGGCGGAGTCGATGGTGACCTGGTCGCCCGTCGCGTCGCGATGTTCGATACCGAGGTCGTAGTAGTCGAGCTGCACGTCGAGATACGGCAGGATCAGCTTGTCCTTGATGAACTGCCAGATGATGCGCGTCATCTCGTCGCCGTCCATCTCGACGACGGGGTTCACAACCTTGATCTTGGCCATGCTGGGGAGTGGCGGATGGGTCCTGAATGATTTGGCTCGAGGCGCCGAGTCACCGGCGCCACCGCTGGTGCAGGCAAGATGGGCCCGGTACCACAGGGGAACCAGTAGCGCGGGCCGTCAGGGACTCCCTGACACCGCCGTGGGGCGGCGCGCGGTGGCCGTGGCTCTCCGGGCCAGGCAATTTCGGTGCGGCGCGCTCGGCGCCCTTACCGGAGATTCGCACGTGACCCGCTTGCCAGTCCGGCAGGGTGCCATGGGCATCCTGCTCCTCGTCGTTCCCGCCGCCGTCCGGGCCCAGCCGCACCCCCTGCCGGGGGATGCCCTGTCGAAAGCCGTGACCGAGATCGAACGCATCGACGCGCTGCGCTCCGGGCTGGCGGCCACGTTCCGCCAATCGGGCGCCCCGGCCGATCAGGCGGCCTTCAACCAGGTCTGCCGCCCGGTGAGCCAGACCATGCAGCAGGTGGCCGGCAGCAACGGCTGGACCATGCGACAGGTGGCTCTCAAGCACCGCAACCCGGCCAACGCGGCCGACCCGGAGGCGGCTGCGCAATAACGCCGCTTCGAGAAGGAGAGAACTCTCCGCAGGACAAGGCCTTCGCCTTCAAGGCGGGCGACCTGCGTGGTGCCTACAGCGTCTTTCTCCCCAGCCGCGCCCCGGCGCGCTGACTTCCATCCCATCTCACGCCCTGCGATGAACGCCCCCGTCTCACACCACACCGCCCGCCTCCGCACGACGCTGATGGCGATGGCGCTGGCCGCCGGACTGCTCTCGACCGCCGCCATGGCGCAGCCGGCTCCACCCAACGCGCAACTCATCGCCACTCGCGAGGCTCAGGAGGCCGAGCTGCAGCGACTGGCCGACGTGCACCGTTCCGTACTGATGCCGATGCGCGACGGCGTGCGGCTCATGACCGACATCTACGTCCCGAAGTCGCGCTCCGGCCCCGTCCCGCTCATCCTGAGCAAGACGCCCTACAACATGAACTGGTGGGATGTGCGGAACGGGGCGCCCCGCGATGTGAGCGCCGCGCTCACGGCCATCAAGCGGGGCTACGCCTACGCGCTGCAGAACGAGCGCGGCCACTTCTACAGCGAAGGCGAGTACGACATTCTCGGCCCGCCGATCACCGATGGTACGGACGCCATCGACTGGTTCACGAAGCAGCCCTGGAGCAACGGCAAGGTGGGGCTCATCGGCTGCTCGAGCACGGCCGAGTACCAGATGGCGGTTGCCAGCACGAAGCCGAAGGGGCTGGGGGCGATCATCCCGCAGGGATACGGCGCCGGCGTGGGGCGCATCGGCAACTGGTACGAGCAAGGCAACTGGTACCGTGGCGGCGCCGTGCAGATGCTGTTCATCGCGTGGCTGTACGGCGAGCAGAACACCCAGCGCCCCATGTTCCCCGCCGATCTCTCGCAGGCCGACCTGACGCGCCTGCGCAAGTCGTTCGACCTCGCGCAGCAGCAGCCGCGGGTGGACTGGGCGAAGGCGCTCTGGCATCTGCCGATGAAGGACCTGATGCGGAATGTCGATGGCCCGCGCGGCATTTACGCGGACACCATGCCGGTGGCGACGAAGGGCGCGATGATCTACCGGACGCCCAACGACCCGAGCTGGTACAAGGGCGGCCTGTACCATGACGACATGCCGTTCGACACCCCGGCGCTGTGGTTCATGTCGTGGTACGACGTGTCGGTCGGCCCCAACATCGCACTCTGGCAGCACGGCATGAAGGCCGCCTCGCCGGAGGTGGCGAAGCAGCAGTTCGCGGTCATTGCACCGGTGGCGCACTGTGCCTACACGCGGGCCACCCCCAACACGGTGGTGGGCGAGCGCAGCATGGGGGACGCCCGCCTCGACTACGACGCGCTCACCTATGGCTGGTTCGATACCTTCCTCAAGGGTGAGAAGACCGGCCTGCTCGACACGCTGCCGCGCATCCGCTACTTCACCATGGGCAGCAACCGGTGGCAGTCGAGCGACGTGTGGCCACCGCGCGACGCGACTCCGGTCACGTGGTATCTCTCGAGCAATGGCCCTGCCAACACCATGAACGGCGGCGGCGCTCTCGTGCCCAAGGCACCCTCGCGTGCCCAGCGCGACACGTTCACGTACGATCCCATGAACCCGGTGCAGAGCTATGGCGGTAATGTCTGCTGCACCGGTACCGCCATCCAGGCGGGCTCATTCGACCAACGGGTCCGTGAGACGCGGCCGGACATCCTGGTGTACACGAGCGAGCCACTCAAGGAAGCCATGGAAGTCTCCGGCCCCGTGAGCGTGACCCTGTACGTGTCGAGCGACGCGAAGGACACGGACTTCACCGTGAAGCTCATCGACGTGGACACGGCGGGGCGGGCCTGGAACCTCGACGAAACCATCCAGCGCATGCGATACCACACCGGCTACGACAAGCCGCAGACGCGCATGACGCCCGGCACCGTGTACAAGGTGACGCTGGGCCCGCTCAACACGAGCAATGTGTTCAAGGCCGGCCACCGGGTGCGCATCGAGGTGTCGAGCAGCAACTTCCCGCGCTTCGACCGCAACCTCAACACCGGCGGCGACAACGTCACCGAGACACAGGGTGTGATCGCCCGCAACGCCGTGCACCATGGCAGGGGCACACCGTCGAGTGTGACCATGTCCGTGGTGAAGGCGACCCCGCGGCGGTGACGCTGACTACGGAAGCGTGAACGGCGGTACGACTCGCCGCGTAACGTGTAACGACGTTATCAGCATTCTCCGGGGCGAGGTCACCCGCCTCCCGATAACGTTGTCAGACGTTGCATGCTTGGTCGTACCGCCGTTCAGGCTTCCGCCGCTCGCTGTCGTCAGAAGCCGACCATGCCCGGCTGACCGTTGCCGTCGGGCTCGCCGACCGTCTCCTCGAACACACCCACATTGCGGTTCTTCACCACGTTGCCGGCGGTGAAGTACCGGCCATTCATCGCCACGTACACACCGAGCGGCAGCGTCTGCGCGAAACTGAGCGCGCTGCCCAGGTTGAACAGCCCGTCGGAGCTGCCGAACGCATACGGCACCATGGCGCCCGTGAGGACGATCGTCTTGGGCAACGCCGCCGCCGAGAGCACCCGGGCGGTCTCGACCATCGTGTCGGTGCCGTGCGTGATGACGAGCTGTGTCTCGGTCGCCTGCCGGCAGGCCTCGACGATGCGCGCCCGGTGTGTCTCCTTCATCTCGAGACTGTCGATCATCATGAGCACGTCCACGGCGACGTCCAACATGCATCGGCCCCGCTGCAGCATCGCCGGCAGGTGTGTAGCCTCGAAGTGCAGCGTGCCGGTGAGCTCGTCGTACTCCTTGTCGAAGGTGCCTCCGGTGACGAACACGCGGACACTCACGACGGCTCCTCCGGCGAATCGGGCGGGGTGCGCGACGCCTCGCGGGCCTTGGCTCGGGCCTTCGCCGCCTTGGCGCGGGCCTTCTGTGCGGCCTTCTCCGCCGCCGCCTGCTCCGCCGCGGCAATGACCGCCTCACGCGCGGCGATCTGTGCCTCGCGCACGCGCCACGCCTCGCGGTCCCGCGCTTCCGCCTCGCGCGTGCGGCGCAGGCTCTCGGCTTCGCGCCACGCCGCCACCTTGGCGTGATCGCCACCCACCAGCACCTCGGGCACGGCATGGCCGCGATACTCGGCCGGGCGGGTGTAGCTCGGCGCGCTGATGCCGCGATCGTAGAACGAGTCGGTGCGCGCACTCTCGAGATCGCTCATCGCGCCCGGAAGCAGCCGCACCGTGGCGTCGACGATGGCCAGCGCCGCCGGCTCTCCTCCACTGAGCACGAAGTCACCCAGCGAGAGCTCCTCGGTGGCGAGATGGGAGGCCACGCGCTCGTCGATGTCCTTGTAGTGCCCGCAGAGCAGCGTGAGTTCGCTCCCCTGGGCAAAGCGCATCGCGTCGGCGTGCGTGAAGCGACGGCCGCGCGGCGACAGCAGCACAACCGGCGCCGTGGCGCCCAGCGACTCGACGGCCTCGAAGAACGGCCCGGGCTTCATCACCATGCCGGGGCCGCCACCGAACGGACAGTCGTCCACCGTGCGGTGCCGATCGTGGGTGAAGTCGCGCAAGTCCACCAACCGGTACGCCACCGACCCCGATGCTGCGGCCTTGGCCGGGATGCTCAAGCCGAGCGGCCCCGCAAAGAACTCGGGAAAGATGGTGACGATGTTGATGCGCAGCATCTCGGCGTGCCTCGGCGCGGGGCGCGCGGGAACGGGGCCGGTCAGTCGAACAGGCCGGCGAGCGGCGCGAAGACGATCGTGCGCGTCTCCTCATTCACCGACTTCACCAGCGCTTCGTGCCACGGCACGAGCGGACGCCCGGTGGCCGTCTCCACCTCGAGCACGTAGCCCTGCGGGGCGTCGTACACGTCCCGCACGTGGCCCACGACTCCCTGCCCGTCCACTTCCACCTGCATGCCGATCAGATCGCCCACGTAGACCTCGTCCTCGTCGGGCTCCGGCAGCGACTCGGCATCGGCCAGCAGATAGCGGCCTCGCCAGAGGTCGGCGACGTCGCGGTCGGCGACCTCCTGCACACGCACCAGCCACTCCTTGTTCATGGGGCGGCCATCTTCGATGTGCAGCGCCTGCGGCGCCGCCGCGTCGGGCACGAGGTTCCCCTCGCGATCGCCGGAGAAAAGCACGGCGCCGGACGCGAAGATCACGTCCGGCGCATCGTTCAGCGACTCGACGGCCCAGGCGCCGCGCACACCATGCGCGCGACGCACTCGGCCGACGACAATGTACTCGGCCAGCTCAGGCCTCGCCGGACGGCAGGGCCACCGCAGCGGCCTGCAGCTTGGCCGCGAGACGGGCCTCGTGACGCGCCTTGAGGATGCCGGCACGACGCAGCAGCGAACGGACCGTGTCCGTGGGCAGCGCGCCGACGTTCAGCCAGTGGTTGACGCGATCGACCTGCAGGTTGAGCGCGTTCTCGCCACCTCGCGGCTGGTACTGCCCGAGGATCTCGATGAAACGGCCGTCACGCGGGCTGCGCGAGTCGGCGACGACGATACGGTACATCGGGGTCTTCTTCCGCCCTTCACGGCGGAGACGGATCTTGACGGCCATCGGATGCTCCCGGACAATGGGGGGTGCGGCGAGTCCGCTGGGGACCCGCACCGGGCTCCTCGCTCCGTCGGCGTTTCCGACGTGCACCCGGGCCGCCCAGAGTTCCGGGCAGCCTCGCAAGTTAAACCAGCGCCGGGAGCCGGAACAACTCCCCTCCCCCCGCACCCGCTCAGCCGGCCAGCCCTGGACCTGACGGGCGAGATTCGGCGACCCTGCCGACCGCCGGCCAGAGCTCCACTCGGCAGCTTTCCTGGCGCGCCCCGAAGTTGAGCACCAGCCCCAGCGGCAGGCCGGAGGTCCGGAGGCCCCCCAGCAGGTGGCGCTGGTCGATGGCGGTGAGCCGAGCGGCCTGGCGCGGCTCCACCAGCACCAGCCCGTCGACCACCAGGGTAGCCCGATACTGCCCCACCACCTCGCCGGCATATCGCACATCGAACGCGCGGTCGCAGGCCGTCTGCATGCCCGCCCGCCGGCAGTCGAGCGCCAGCGCCCGCATGTAGCTGGACAGTTCGAGCCCCAGCGGCAGCTGGCGGCGCACGCCGTCGTAGCAGGCCAGCAGGCGATCGGTGAGGCTGTCGAGCAGGTAGCGCATGGCCGCCACGATAATCGCAACCGGCCTATCGTCCTTCACCATTTTGTTGCCACCATGGCCATTCCAGCGCCAGCGGGCCGCGCGGCGTACAATTGCGCGAGCGTCCCTCTCCTACGCCCCTCGCCACCGTCCCCATGCGCACCCTGCCCCCCCTGCTTCGCCCCCTCCTCGTTGGCGCGACCGTGCTCGTCGCCATGCCCGTGGCCGCGCCGACCGCCCAGGCACAGGCGACGGCGCGTCCGGCCACCTCGCCGAGCGCCGTCGAATCGGCCAACGGCATGGTGGTGTCGGCCAGCGCCATTGCCAGTCAGGTGGGTCGCGATGTGCTCGCCAACGGCGGCAACGCCATCGACGCCGCCATCGCCACCGGCTTCGCCCTCGCGGTGACGTATCCCACCGCCGGCAACATCGGGGGCGGCGGCTTCATGGTCATTCGGTTCCCCGATGGCCGCGCCACCACGATCGACTTCCGGGAGAAGGCCCCAGCCCGGGCGCGCCCGGACATGTTCGCCGATTCCGCCGGCGCCTACTCGGCCCGCATCCACCACAACTCGCATATCGCCGTCGGGGTCCCCGGCACCGTCGCCGGATTCGACCTCGCGCATCGGAAGTACGGCAAGGTGTCCTGGGCCAAACTCGTCGACCCCTCGGCGCGACTCGCCGACACCGGCTTCGTGGTGCCCACAGGGTTGGCCGCGTCGCTCGCCGCCGTGCGCAACCGGTTGGCCAACGACTCGGGGTCGCTGGCGGCCTACTACCGCGACGGCCAGCCCTACGCGGCCGGCGACCGGCTGGCGCTGCGCGACCTGGCCCGTACCCTCGGCCGTATCCGCGACCAGCGGCGCGACGGCTTCTACAAGGGTGAGACGGCGCGGCTCATCGAGGCCGAGATGCAGCGGCACGGCGGGCTCATCACGCGACGGGACCTCGCCCGCTATGAGGCCAAGGAACGCGCCCCCGTGCGCGGCACCTTCAACGGCTACGACGTCATCTCCATGCCGCCGCCAAGCTCCGGCGGAGTGGCGATGATCGCGATGCTGAACATCCTCGAGGGATACGACCTCAAAACGATGGGCCACAACAGCGCGCCCTATGTGCACCTGCTGGCGGAGAGCATGCGCCGCGCCTTCCGCGACCGGGCGCTGTACCTCGGCGATCCGGACTTCACCAAGCCGCCGGTGACGCGCCTGACCAGCAAGCCGTACGCCGATTCCCTGCGCCGCACCATCGATCGGTCCAAGGCGTCACCGTCATCGCCGGCCGATGTGGCCGAAGGGTACGAAAGCGACGAAACGACGCACTACTCGGTGGTGGACAAAGACGGCATGGCGGTGTCGGTTACCTATACGCTCGAAGCAGGCTACGGCCTCGGGGCCGTGGTCGACGGCGCCGGCTTCCTGCTCAACAACGAAATGGGTGACTTCAACGGGAAGCCGGGGCTGACCGACAGCACGGGGCTGATCGGCACGGCGCCCAACGTAGCGCGCCCAGGCAAGCGCATGCTCTCCAGCATGACGCCGACCATCGTGGCCAAGGACGGCAAGCTGGTGGCCGTCGTCGGCAGCCCGGGCGGCCGCACCATCATCAACACCGTGCTGCAGGTGGTGCTCAACCTCACCGCCTTCGGCATGCCGGTGCAGGATGCGGTCAACGCGCCGCGCCTGCACCACCAGTGGCTGCCCAATGCCATCACCGTCGAGCGGACCGGCTTTGCCGAGCCGGTGCTGCAGGCGCTGCGCGCCCTCGGCCATACGGTACGCGTCGGTGGCCAGCAGGGGACGGCGCACTCCATTGCGGTGGACCCGGCCACCAGGAAAAAGTACGGCGCCGCGGACCCGAGGGACCGCGACGCCGGCGCTTCCGGACACTAGCCATCGCGACTCGACGGCCAAGTGGGGTTTACTTGACCGTGAACCCCGCCACGGCCTTGTACGTGTCCCACATCACGGCGATCTCACCGCCCTTCCCGGCCGGCTTGACGGTGATCTCCATCTTCTCCACTACCGGGTTGGTGGACGTGACCGTCATCGGGATGCGCACGAGATCCTTCGCCTTGTCGTAGTCGGTGCCCCACTGCTTGGTCTGCGTGTTCACGATCAGCTCCCACTTGCCGTTCTGCTCGAGCTGCGTGAAGAGCGTGTACGTGCCGGCCGGTACGACCTTCCCACCGAAATCAAGGGCTTTGCTGGTGGTGAAATGGGTGGCCTCGTTGGCGCCCGTGCGCCACACCATGCCCCACTTCATGTCGGCAAGGCCGTTGAAGATCACGCGGCCGCGCTTGGACGGGCGGCCGTAGTTCACCTTGATGTCGGCGCCGGCGATGCTGGCCGACAGCGAGTCGCGCGGCGACGCCGGGGCCTGGCGCTGACCGCCGCCCATCTGCATGCCACCCTGGGCCGTGGCGGACACCGAAAACAGCGAAACCGCGGCGAGCGCATAGGCGCCGCGCACCAGCGAACGGGACATCGTCATGGAAGTCATCGGGGTTGGGGAAAGGGAACGGGCGGCGTCCTGACCGGACACCGCCCGAATTCTAGCACCGCAGCCAACCGGCAAGTTCCCTGAGCTACTCGGTCTTCCGGCGGGCCTGGGCGAGGAAGGCCGGCTCGAGGTCGAGCAGGCTGGCCAGCTTTCGGATGAGGTATGACTCCTGGCCATCGAGCTCCCCATCGGCCAGCACCACCTGCCACATGAGCTCGGCCAGCACGATACGCTGTCCGAGGTCGTAGTCCTTCACGACCTGCCGGGTGAACACGAAGTGGTCGACAGCATCCCGGTTCGCCGAGGCCGCTTCAGCGAGGAGTATCCGCGCCCCGGCCGCGTCGACCCCGAAGTGCCGCTGCAGAATTTCCATGATCCGGTGCTGCTCGGCGTCACTGAAGTCGCCGTCGGCGCAGGCCAGCTCCACAAGGAGCGCGCAGGCGGCGATCCGCACATCGTGCGGATGGACCCGCGAGTGCGCCCCCGGGGTGCCGGGGAGACTGTCACCGATCAGCTTGCGAATCGAATCAAGCATGGGCTGGCGTGGCTGGTGGGTGCATCACATCCGCGAGGCCGGCCCGATCGCCCGATCGAGCTTGGCCTTGGCGGCTTCCAGTTCCGTGCGCAGGAACTCGTAGCGCTCGAGCGCGTCGCGTCCAATCTTCTGGTCGGCACGGGCGGTCATGCCGGCGAGGTACGTGATGTGGGCCTGCAGCCCCGGCTTGCCGTACCGGATGGGCTGCGTATTCACGATCTCGCTGACCTCCTTCACCTTGGCCGCCGTATCGGCCGCGGCGCCGGTGGCCCCCTTGAGCCGCGCCTCGGCCGCACGCACGCGCACCAGCAGCGCGTTCACGTCGGCCACCATGTCGCGCATCTTCACGTTGTGCGCAAACTGCGCCTGCAGATCGGCTTCGGTGGTGCCGTCGGCGGCGAGCCGCGGATCGATGCGCACGCGGAGCGGCACCGTCTGCGTGGTGCTGCCCGCGGTGACGCGCGCCGTGTACTGCCCCGGGGGCGCCCCGAGCCCGTTCTGGTGCTGCACGCTCCAGACGAAGCGGTTCATGCCGGCGTTCTTCGTGACCACGTTGAGCGTCGGCCCGGCGGCAGTGGCCGGCCGACCGCCGCGCCCTTCCATCATTGCGGCCTCCGGGTCGTCATCATCGGCGCGACGGCGGGGGGCTGACGGCGGCATGACACCGCTCTTGTAGCTGTTCACCACCTTGCCGGTCGCATCGAGGATCTCGATGCGCACCGTGTCGCCCGGTGCCGACGGCAGGTAGTAGTCGACCGTGGGGCCGAGGAGCCCCTGGGCGACGTTCGTACGATGGCCATCGCGCGGCCGGAACACCGTCATCGCCGCGTTCACGGTGGTGGGGCCCAGCTGCTGGAGCGGCGCGATGTTGTCGAGGATCCACGCGGCGCGCCCCTGCGTCGCGATGACCAGGTCGCCGCGGTGCACGCGGATGTCGTTGATGGGGACGATCGGCAGGTTCAGGTTGAACGGCTGCCAGTGCGCGCCGTTGTCGAACGAGATGTACATGCCGAACTCGGTGCCTGCGTACAGCAGCCCTTCACGCACGGGATCCTCACGCACCACGCGCGTGGGCACGTCGGCGGGAATGCCGTTGGTCCCGTCGGTGAGCAGCTTCCAGGTCTTGCCGTAGTCGTTGGTAAGGTAGATGTACGGCTTGTAATCGCCAAGCAGGTAGCGGTAGGTGGCATAGTAGGCCGAGCCCTTCCGGTGCGGCGAGGCGTCAATCCACGCCACGCGCCCGCCCCACTCCAGCTCCTTGGGCGTGATGCGCGCCCACGTC
>JBEILM010000120.1:0-11823 GCA_040379205.1 Gemmatimonas sp. | reverse complement strand
TTCGCACCACCGGGCTCTTTGCCGAGGGCGGCGAGGCGCAGGTGTGGTTCAGCGATGATGCGCAGCGGGTGCCCGTTCAGGTGAAGAGCAAGTTCGCGGGGTTCTCGCTCACGCTGAGCCTCAAGTCGAAGACGGACGGCGCGCGGTAGCCCCCGCGCCGACTCACCGCCGCTGCATCGCCCGGACTGGCAGCAGCTCTGCCACCGCCGAGCCGTCCTTGCGTGGATCGGAGGCGCCGCCATTGAGCTTCGTGGACAGGTTGCGTTGTACCGCCTGCCCGGCACCCATGCGCGTGCTCGAGTAATCGCCGCGCATCACCAGCTCGTGCCCCATGGCTGCCAGCGAGTCGCGCGTGGCCTTCGCGATGCGGGACTCGAGATTTTCGTCGCAGCCGGGAAACGTCTCCTTGGAGAAGCGCGGCGCATCGAGTGCGCCCTGGATGTTCATGCCGAAGTCCACGATGTTCGACACGAACTGCGCGTGGGCCTGGGACTGGTTCCATCCACCCATGATGCCGAAGGCGATCTTGTCGTCGCCCTTCTCCATGAACGCGGGAATGATGGTGTGCAGCGGCCGCTTGCGGCCGGCAACGACATTCGGGCTGGTGGCGTCGAGCGAGAACCCGGCGCCGCGGTTGTGCCACACGAAGCCTGCACCCGCCACGGCAAGACCGGCCCCGAAACCCACTGTGGAGTAGTTGCTCTGGATGAAGGAGATCATGTTCCCGTCCTTGTCCACCACGCTGAGGTACGTCGTACCGTTGTCGGTGCCCTCCGGGGTGCCGTAGGGCACGCTGCAATTGGCGCGGCTCGCGTTCACCAGCTTCGCGCGCTCGACGGCATAGCGCCTGGACAGGAGTCCGTTCACCGGCACCGTCGCGAAGCGCGGGTCGGCGTCGTAGCGCTGCATGTCGGCATAGGCGAGCTTCTTGGCCTCGATCATGTGGTGCAGCGCGGCGGTGGAGTTGTGCCCCATCGACGCCAACGGGAACTGCTCCATGATGTTCAGCATGAGCAGCGCCGCGATGCCCTGTCCGTTGGGCGGCAGTTCGTACACCGTCCAGCCGCGATACGTGGTGGAGATGGGCGTCACCCACTCCACCTCGTAGTCGGCGAGGTCGGCCGCCGTCAGCGTGCCACCGTGCGACCTCGAGCTGGCCAGCAGCTTCGACGCCACGGCCCCCGTGTAGAACGCCTTCGCTCCCTGCGCGGCGATCTGCCGATAGGCCCACGCCAGCTCGGGGTTGCGGACCATGTCCCCCACCCGCGGCAACCGGCCATTCGGCAGAAAGGTCCGCGCCGTCGCCGAATCGCGCCGCAGCACGTCCTCACTGTCCTTCCAGTACACACTCACCACTTCGCCCACCGGGAACCCCACGTTGGCGTAACGAATGGCCGGCGTCAGGATCTGCGCGAACGACAGCCGCCCGAAGCGCGACCGCAAGGCTTCCCACCCCTTCACCGCCCCCGGCACCGTGGCGGCATCGATGCCGCGCGACGGCATACGGGTGTGCCCCTTGGCTCGCAGGTACTCGGCGGTCAGCGCCTTCGGGGCCCACCCCGAGGCGTTGAGTCCGTACAGCTTGCCCGTCTTCGCCTCGTGGTAGATCGCGAACAGGTCGCCGCCGATGCCGTCGTTCATCGGCGCCACGAGGCCCATCATGGCGTTCATGGCAATGGCGGCATCCACCGCGCTGCCACCCTGTTCGAGAATACGGGCCCCGACCTGCGAGGCCAGCACACTTTCGCTGGCGGCCACGCCGAGGTGGGACTGGACCATGGAGCGCGATGGGGAGCGGTCCTGGGCCGGGAGCGCACGAAACGGCACACCGCACGGCGCGGTGAGCGCGAGGGCGGCAAGGACCCGGACCCGGAGGAGGGACATGGGGCGGGGCCGGAGGGAGTTCGTGTGAGGGATTCGACCACGGAATATGGCGCGCGCGCCGGGTAGATTTCGAGCATGAGGCTCTCGTGGACGCAGTGGCCCCGCCGCGGGGCTGCGCTGGTGTGGGGCATGGCGGTGTCGCCGGTGGCGGGACCGACGGCGGTCGCACAGACGGTGGCGGGACAGACGGTGGCGGGACAGACGGTGGCGTCGCCGGTCGACGCCGTGTTGCGCGAACTGGCCACCACCGTCACGGGCGCGCACGACACGCGCCTGCTCGCCGGCGCGCGCCGTTTTTACGCACAGCGCGACTTCGCGCCGGCGTGGACCGCCGACACCGGCTGGTTGTGGCGCGGCCACCAGGTGCGGCAGGCATTCGCCCAGGCTCCGGCCGAAGGGCTCGATGGTGCGACGTACGCGGCCCCAGTGAACACGGGCACGACCGCGGCCGCACGCGCGCGCGCCGACGTGATGCTGTCACTGGTCGCGTTGCGCTTCGCCGAAGATCTCGGGTGGGGGATCGCCATGCCGGGCGCGGTGCATCGGGACAATGATTTCCCGCGACGCCCCTTCCCTGCCGACTCGTTGCTCGCAGCGTGGGCCGACGCGCCCGATGCCGGACAGGCGATGCTCGCGGTGGCACCGACCTCGCTGGGCTACACCAGGCTGCGCGATGCTCTGGCCCGGCTGCGCGACATTGCCGCCACCCAGGCGTGGACACGCATCGGCAGTGGGCCAACGCTCCGCATGGGCGACGCCGGTCCGCGTGTGCAGGAGCTGCGTGCCCTGTTGGTGCAGCGGGGCGACCTCGAGGCCGCGTTCGTGAACGGTGAGGCGTTCGATGCCACGCTCGCCGCCGCGGTGGCCCGGTTTCAGGCGCGGCACGGTCTCTCGGCCGATTCGGTGTTCGGCGCGCGCACGCGCGACGCGTTCAACGTGCCGGTGGCGACGCGCATCCGGCAGGTTGCCCTGGGCATGGAGCGTGCCCGCTGGCTGCCGGTGGTGCGGGGCGAGCGCTGGATCGCGGTGAACCTGGCCGACTACCGGGCCTTCGTGATCGACAGCGGGCGCATGGTGTTCGAGACGCGGGTGGTGATCGGGGCAACCAATCACAAGACGCCGATGTTCACCGACACGCTCACCAACATCGTGTTCAATCCGGCGTGGAACGTGCCCCCGAGCATCGCCGCGAAGGAGATCGAGCCCAAGGTGCGCAAGGATCCCGGCTACCTCGAGCGGAATCACATGATCCGCATCGGGCGCAATATCCAGCAGGTGCCGGGGCCATGGAATGCCCTGGGGCAGGTGGCCTTCATGTTCCCCAACCGCTACAACGTGTACATGCACGACACACCGGCCAAGGAACTGTTCGCGTCGACGGATCGGGCCTTCTCCCACGGGTGCATGCGCCTCCAGCGTCCGCACGACCTGGCCAAGTTGCTGCTGGCGCCCGAGGGATGGGACCGGGCGCGAATCGACTCGGTCATCTCGACGGGCACCCGCACGGTGGTCTGGCTCCGCACGCCGATTGCGGTGCGCATTGGCTACGCCACCGCGTTCGCCGCCGACGACGGCACGCTGCATTTCCGCCACGACATCTACGGGCGCGATGCGTTGCTGCAGCGCGTGCTGGAGGCGGAGCATCGGCGAGCCTTTCCTCTCACGCGCCGAGGTCTGGCCCCATGACGGCAGGGCATCGCGAACGGCACTTCACCGAGCGCATCGGCTGGCTGCGCGCCGCGGTGCTTGGTGCCAACGACGGCATCGTCTCCACCGCCGCGCTCGTGGTGGGCGTGGCCGCCGCCAACCCCGAGCGTCCGGCGGTGCTCGTGGCCGGGCTGGCCGGGCTCGTTGCCGGCGCCATGTCGATGGCGGCCGGGGAGTACGTGTCGGTGAGTTCGCAGGCCGACACCGAGCAGGCCGACCTGGCCCGCGAGCGCGCCGAGCTGCGTGGCGCGCCCGAACACGAGCTGGAGGAGCTGCGCGGCATCTACGTGGCGCGCGGGCTCGACCCGGAGCTTGCCCTGCGCGTTGCCGAGCAGCTCACCGCGCACGATGCCCTCGGGGCGCACGCCCGCGACGAGCTGGGCATCAGCAAGGTGCACAGTGCGCGGCCGGTGCAGGCAGCCCTGGCCTCGGCTGGCACCTTCGCCGTCGGCGCGGCGGTACCACTGGCCCTGGCGGCGCTCGTACCCGCCGGGCGCATTATCGTCGTGGTGTCGGTGCTCTCCCTGCTGTCCCTCGCCGGACTCGGTGCCCTGGCTGCCGGTGCCGGTGGCTCCAGTCGCCTGCGCGGTGCGTGGCGCGTGACGTTCTGGGGGGCGCTGGCCCTGGCGCTCACGGCGGGCATCGGGCGGCTGTTCGGGACGACGGTGTAGCGTCTAGGGGGAGGGACCAACCCCCCGCCGCCGCACCACCAGCCGGTCCCGTCCGTGAAAGTGCCAGCTGTCCTTGACGGGGGCCGGCTCCTCCAGGGTCAACCCCGGACAGCGGGTAAACAGCACCTGCAGCGCCACCCGCAGCTCCAGCCGCGCGAGCGGCGCTCCCACGCAGAAGTGGATCCCCGCCCCGAAGCTGGTGTGCGCCAAGGAGGCACGCGACGGATCGAACTGCGCGGGGCACGAGTGGAGCTTGGGGTCATGGCCGGTGGCCCCGAGCACGAGCGCGATCTGCTCCCCCTGCCGCAGCACCACGCCGTGCTCTTCCGAGTCCTGCAGCGCGTAGCGCTTGAACAGATGCAGCGGCGGCGCGAAACGCAGCGCCTCCTCCACCAGTCGCGTCATCGCTGCCTCGTCATCCACGAGGGAGACCATGTCGGTCCCACTCCGCAGCACCGCATGTGCGGCATTGCCCAGCGCATGCACCGTGGCCTCGTGGCCCGCGTTGAGCAGCAGGATCGCCGTCGACACCAGTTCGTCTTCGCTCAGCCGGTCGCCCTGCTCTTCGGCGGCGATGAGCACCGACAGCAGGTCCTCCCCCGGATGCCGGCGCCGCTCGGCCACGGTATCGCGGATACAGCGCGCGAAATCGGCGGCGGCAGCATTGGCATCCTCTTCCACGGCCCGCGTGCGCCCCACCCCGTACATGGCCACCATGCGGTGCGACCAGTCGAGCAGCGCCGGCGCCATGGTCTCCGGCACGCCCAGCAGGCGGGCGATGATGCGTACCGGCATGGGGGTGGCGTACGCCGCCAGCAGATCGAAGGGCGCGTCGGGAAAGTCATCCACGAGTGCGTGTGCCAATGCCTCGATGCCGGGGCGCAGCGCCTCCACCCGGCGTGACACGAACGCCCGCCCGATGAGCGCACGCAGCCGCGTGTGCACCGGCGGCTCCCGCTCCAGCAGCGAGTGGGCGTCGATGGCGTCGAAATCCCGCGTGTGTGCGGATGGAGCCGGCCAGCCCAGCGCTTCGCGCGTGGTGAGGTGCAGGATCTCCCGCCCGAAGCGGCGGTCGCGCAGCACCCGGTTCACGTCGTCGTGGGCGAAGAAGCACCACACCCCGAGCTCTTCCCAGAACACCACCGGTGACTCGGCCAGAATGCGGGCATACGCCGCGTATGGGTCCTGAAAGAACGCCGGACGGCGCGGATCGAGCGACAGGCGGCGCGCGGCGACGTCGAGCTGCATCATGCCGAGCCGATACCGCCAAAGCACAGGTACTTGAGCTCGAGATACGCGTCGAGTCCGTACTTCGAGCCCTCGCGCCCCACGCCCGAGGCCTTGATGCCGCCGAACGGCGCTACTTCGGTGGAGATGAGCCCCTCGTTCACCCCCACCATGCCGTACTCCAGCGCTTCGGCCACCCGCCAGCATCGACCGACGTCACGGCTGTACAGGTACGCGGCCAGTCCGAATGGTGTGTCGTTGGCCATGGCGATGGCCTCAGCCTCGTTGCCGAAGCGGAAGATCGCGGCCACAGGCCCGAAGACTTCCTCCTGTGCGATACGCATGGCGGGCGTCGCCTCGGTGAGCACGGTCGGGCGGTACGCCAGTCCATCGAGACGCGCGCCGCCGAGGGCGAGCCGTGCCCCGTGCGTCAGGGCATCGGTGACATGCGCCTCCACCTTGGCCACCGCGCGTTCACTGACGAGTGGCCCCACTTGTGTCGCCGGGTCGTGCACATCGCCCAGGCGCAGGCCGGCCACCGCCGCCGTGAACGTGTCGACGAACCGGTCGTACACGGCATCGTGTACGAGGAGACGGTTCACGCATACGCACGTCTGACCCGCGTGACGGTACTTGGCCGCGATCGCGCCGCGCACGGCGGCGTCCACGTCGGCATCGTCGAACACGAGGAAGGGCGCATTCCCGCCCAACTCCAGCGACAGTCGGGTGAGCGTGGGCGCACATTGCGACATGAGCGTGCGCCCGACGGCGGTCGATCCGGTGAACGACAGCTTGCGCACGAGCGGGTGCTCGCACAGTTCACGCCCAACCTCGCTCGCCTGGCTGGTAGTGATCACGTTGAACACGCCGGGCGGAAACCCGGCCCGATGGGCCAGCTCGGCCAATGCCAGCGCCGTGAGTGGCGTTTCGGCAGCCGGCTTGATGACCACGGGGCACCCCGCCGCCAGTGCCGGCGCCACTTTGCGCGTGATCATCGCGAGCGGGAAGTTCCACGGCGTGATGGCGCCCACCACACCGATGGCCTGCCGGAGCACCACCAGCCGCCGATCGCGCGACGGCGACGGAATGACATCGCCGTAGGCGCGGGTCGCCTCTTCGGCGAACCACTGCACGAAGGCGGCGCCGTACGTGACTTCACCACGGCTTTCGGTGATCACCTTGCCCGACTCGTGCGTCATGAGCTGGGCCAATTCCTCGCGATGCGCGGTGATGAGCGCGAACCACGCGTGCAGCACTGCTGCCCGTTCCCGTGCGGTCCGATCACGCCACGCCGGCCAGGCGGACGCGGCCGCTTCGATGGCCCGCCGCGATTCGTTTCGCCCGAGATCGGGCACCGAGGCCAGCCACTCGCCGGTGGACGGGCTGCTCACGGGAAAGGTCGCGCCGTTTTCGGCGGCGATCCATTCTCCCTGCACGAAAGCCTGCGCACGGAACAACGACAACGCGGCGACGCTCGACATCACACGGACTCGCGGTAGCAGACGTCGGCGCCGCGCGAAAGGGATGCCCGGCGCCGTCTCCTCATGTTACCATCCCTGCGTCATGTCCGCCTCCTCCGTGCTGCTCCCGCTCGACGCCCTCGGCCGCCACCGCCTCAAGGTGGCGTTCGTCGGGACACACGGGGTCGGCAAGACGACCCTCTGCTTCGACCTCGCGGCGCAGCTCAAGCGACTCGACCTCGGCGTGGATCTCGTGAAGGAGGTGGCCCGCCGCTGCCCGCTCCCCATCAACGAGGAGACCACCTTCGACGCGCAGGCGTGGATCCTCCACACGCAGATCGCCGAGGAGATCGAGGCGTCGGCGCAGTACGAGGTGGTGATCTGCGACCGTTCAGTGCTCGACAACTACGCGTATCTGGTGGCCCGTATCGGACGACGACCCGAGCTGGAGCCGCTCGTGCGCGACTGGGTGCGCGGCTATCACGCGCTGTTCAAGGTGCCGGTGCTCGGCGCGCCCACCTTCGACGGCAAGCGGGCGGTGAGCCCGAGCTTTCAGCTCGAGATCGATCAGATCATCGACGGCCTCGTGGCCGACCTCGGGGTGACGGTACACCACCTCGATCCCACCGATCGGGATGGCTGGACGGGTCATGCGCTCGAGCACCTCGGCCTGCCCACGCACCCCCCGCAGATCGACCTGTTCGCCTCGCGCGAGTGAGCGCGCGGGCGCATGGTACCTACCGGCTGGTGCGGTACATCATGGCCACAAGTTCGTCGTACATGGCATCCGCCTCCGCCGGCCCTTGCCTGATGGCCTCGGAGGCGCAGTGCTTGAGATGGTTGCGCATCAGTTCGCGCCCCACGGCACGCAGCGCCTCGTGCACCGACGCGATCTGGGTGAGGATGTCGGCGCAGTAGCGATCGTCTTCCACCATCTTCTGCAGGCCACGGACCTGCCCCTCGATGCGGCGCAGGCGCTTCCGGTTGCGCGCCTTGGCATCGGCGTCGACGGCCACCGCCTTGCGATCGTTCTCGCCGTAGGTGCCGCATCCGCAGCCAACGGCGTGGGGTATGGCGCCGTCGGCCGGTTGCGACACGGACGCGGTGCGCGCCATCGACCGGCGCGAAGAGGATGCCGGCATGAGAGCCTCAGGCAAAAGTGGCACGACGCAATCGCAGCGAGTTGCTGACCACGCTGACCGAACTGAAGGCCATGGCGGCACTGGCCAGGATGGGGCTGAGCTGCACCCCAAACGCGGGATAAAGCACACCCGCCGCGATCGGGATGCCGATGATGTTGTAGATGAAGGCCCAGAAGAGGTTCTGCTTCATCGTGCGCATGGTGCGGCGCGAAAGCGCGATCGCCCGCACGACGCCCTGCAGGTCGCCGCGCATGAGCACAATGTCGCCCGCTTCCATGGCCACGTCGGTGCCGCTGCCGATGGCCATGCCGACGTCGGCCTGCGCCAGGGCGGGCGCATCGTTGATGCCGTCGCCCACCATGGCCACCACGGCGCCGGCCTGCTGCAACCGCTTGATCTCGGCCACCTTGCCGTCGGGCAGCACACCGGCCACCACCCGGTCGATGCCCGCCTCCCGCGCGATCGCGTGGGCGGTGCGCACGTTGTCGCCGGTCAGCATCACCACCTGCAGCCCGGCGGCGTGCAGTTGTGCAATGGCCGAGCGGGTGGTGCTACGGAGCGGGTCGGCCACTGCCACGACTCCCGCCAGCGCGCCGTCGACGGCCGCGTAGATCGCCGTCCGGCCGTGAGCCGCGAGGGTATCGGCTGTGGACTCGAGCGGGGTGATGTCCACCTCCCAGTCGCGCAGGAAGGCGGCGTTCCCTACCGCCAGCGCGTGATCGTCCACGGTGCCCTGGGCACCGCGCCCGGTCACCGACAGAAACGCGCCGGCCGGCGACAGTACGAGTCCGCGGGTTCTCGCTTCGCGGACGATGGCATCGGCGAGCGGATGTTCGCTGGACTGCTCGAGCGACGCCACCAGCCGCAGCAGATCGTCAGGCGTGAACGGCGCGCCCGGTGCCACATGCAGGTCGGTCACGACCGGCTGCCCCTCGGTCACGGTGCCGGTCTTGTCCACCACCACCGTGGTGACATCGCCCGCCCGCTGCAGCGCCTCGCCGCCCTTGATGAGCACGCCGAGTTCGGCCCCCTTGCCACTGGCGACCATGACCGCCGTGGGCACGGCCAGCCCCATGGCGCACGGGCAGGCGATGATGAGCACGGCCACGGCCGCCGCGAAGGCCCGCACCAGCGGCGCGTCGTCCACGGCCACATACCACACCCCGAAGGTGAGCACCGCGAGGCCCATCACCACCGGCACGAAGACGGCACTGATCCGATCGGCGAGCTGCTGGATGGGCGCCCGACTGCCCTGCGCATCGCGCATGAGGCGGACGATCTGAGCCAGCACACTGTCCGCACCCAGCGTGGTCGCGCGATAGCGAAAGGCACCGGTGCGATTGATGGTGCCCCCGATGACCGTGTCGCCCACACGCTTGGCCACCGGCATCGACTCGCCGGTGAGCATGCTTTCGTCGACGGCGCTTTCACCGGACACGACGACGCCATCCACCGGGATGCGCTCGCCGGGCCGCGCGAGCACGACCTCGTCAGGCTCCACGGTGTCCACCGGAGCATCGACCTCCTCGCCGAAGCGGGCAACGCGGGCGGTGCGCGGCTGGAGGTCCACCAGCGTCCGCAGCGCCGCCGAAGTGCGCAGCTTGGCCCGCGCCTCGAAGCTGTTCCCGGTCAGGATGAGCGCGATGATGAAGATGACCGCTTCGTAGTACACGTCGGGGGCGACCCTGCGGTCGGTGAAGACGCGGGGCGCAACCGTGGCCACCAGCGAGTACGCGAACGCCGCCAGCGTCCCGACCGACACCAGCGTGTTCATGTCGGCCGCGCCGTGGCGCAGCGCCGCCCAGGCGCGCGTGTAGAAATGCCGCCCGGCCCACAGCATCACCACCAGCGTGGCCACCAGCAGGAGACCCGTCAGCAGCGAGGCGGGCACGCCGTACAGCCACGGCATCAGCGCGCGCAGTGGCGGATCGAGCGCCGTCATGCTCCAGCGCATGAAGGGATCGGCCACAACGCCGTGCCCGTGACCGCCGGCGCCGCTCATGGACGGGGCGCTCATGAGCGGCACGCTGAGCAGCATGGCCACGGCGCCGAGCCCACCGCTCACGACCGCTTTGCGGCGGAAGTCGTGGTATTCCGCCGCCTGCGCGCGATCACGGGCTTCCTGCTCCTCGAACGCCGACTGATCGGCGTTGGCGATCGACGCGCCGTAGCCGCTGTCGATGATGGCGTGCACCAATCGGTCGGCGGAGATGACCGCCGGATCGAAGGTGATTGTGGCGCTCTTCATCATCAGGTTGACGCCGGCATCGACGACGCCCGGCTGCTTCTGCAGCGTGCGTTGCACCCGCGACGAACAGGCCGCGCAGGTCATGCCGGTGACCGGCAGCCGTACCGTTTCCATGTCGACGCCTCCGTCGGCGCGGGCGGTGCGGCTCAGCGCGCCGCGACGATCTGGTAGCCTTCGTCCTCGACCACCTGCGTGATGTGGTCCGCGCTGGTGCGCGCGGGGTCGAAGGCCACCGTGGCGCCGCCGATGGCCACCTGCTTGACGGTCACGCCGTCGATGGCGGCGAGCGCGGTGTTCACGGCCTTCACGCAGTGGCCGCAGGACATGCCACCGATTTCGAGAGCGAGTTGCTGCATGGGGGAGAACCTCGGGCTGAAGTGATACCCCTGGGGGGTATCAGGAAAGCTAGCATCGAGGTGCCGGACGGCAAGCGCTCCCCGCCGCTGGTCAGGCGGCCGATTTCACCTGCAGCCCGGTCCCCCACGGGTCGGTCAGAGACAGCGTACGACCATCTGGCGGACACTCGATCCACGACACACCGAAGTCGGCGCCCTGCACGGAGGCCGCCAGGGCGCTCACATCGGCGGCCGTCGGCAGCACCATGGTCCACGCCAGCAGGCGGGCGTCGTGCTCCCCCGCGGGCGGTGCGCCGCCTGCCCAGGTATTGGTGCCGAGGTGGTGGTGGTAGCCGCCGGCGGCGAGAAACAGCGCCCCCGGGTACTGCCACACCATGCGGTCGAAACCAATCGCGTCATGATAGAACCGATCGGCGCCTCCGAGGTCGCCCACATGCAGGTGCACATGGCCAATGGTCGTGCCGGCCGGGGCACCGGCCCACACCGCACCCTCGGCGGACGCGACCACCGCCGCCAGGTCGAGCGGATCGCTGGCCATCAGCAGCTCGCGCCCCTCCCGCTGCCAGGTGGTAGCAGGACGATCGGCGTACACCTCGATGCCAAGGCCATCCGGATCGTGGAGGTAGAGCGCCTCGCTCACGAGATGGTCGCTGGCTCCGGCACGCAGGCCGCGATCGGCGAGGTGCCGCACGAACCGCCCGAGCGCCGGTCGATCGGGGAGCAGGATGGCGACATGGTACAGCCCCAGACGCGACCCTGGACGAACCGGTCGGGTGCCCGGCCGGTGTTCGAGGATGACCAGCGGGTCTTCCGTGTCGGGCACCCCGAGGTCGGCAGTGCTGGCGCCCTGCGCGCGCACCAGCAGCCCCAACACCTGCGTGTACCAGTCCATCGAACGCTGAAGGTCGCTCACCTGCAGGCGGACCGTGCCGAGGCGCATGGCGGGCGGCAGGCGGAACCCGGCGGGGGGCTGGCCATAGCTGCCAGTACGGGCCGTCTGGGGTCCGGCCGCATCAATCATGGATCGGGGGTCGGATGTCGTCATGCCGCACCATATCTGTTTGCACAATGATTGGCAAGCTAAGCATTACGAATCGATGAAGGCGGGCACGCCGAGGCCGTCGCGGG
>JBEILM010000119.1:0-11867 GCA_040379205.1 Gemmatimonas sp. | reverse complement strand
GTGCTCATCGCCTCCGGCGGGGGCGGGCTGTCGGCGGGGGTGGCAGCGGCTGTGAAGCAACTGCGGCCGGAAACCGCCGTGTTCGTGGTCGAACCCGAGGGCGCCGACACCATGCACCGCAGCTTCGCCGCCGGATCGCCGCAGAGCATCGACGCCGTGCGCACCATTGCCGACTCGCTCGGCGCACCGCGCGCCGAACCCTACTCCTTCGCCATGAACCGCCGCTTCGTGGACGAGGTGGTGCTGGTGACCGACGAGCAGATCCGCGATGGCATGCGGCTGCTCTTTCGCAGCGCCAAGCTGGTCACTGAGCCAGCCGGCGCCGCGTCACTCGCGGCGCTGCTCTTCCCACTACGGGAGCGGCTGGCGGGGCAGCAGGTGGGCGTGATCGTGTGCGGGGGCAACATCGATGCGGGGACGTACACTCGCCTACTCGGCGAGTAGGCGGCTGGATTCGGCACACGGATGACGTGTGCCGCTGTTCTCAGGCTGGCGCATCGCGCACAGCCAACCCACCTTTCACCCCCGATGACCCTCGCCGCCCGCAGGCGCCCCGCCGTGCGCGGAGTCGTCCTCGACAAGTCGCTCGAGGAGCTCCCGCTCTTCCGGTTGAGCGATTCCGCCGACGACACCCCCGTTTCCTATACGACTGAAAGCGGGGGCCGCTGGCGTGTCATCCCGGCCCCCGGCGACCGGCTCCCCGGTACATTCGACCAGGACGTGTACGTGGAGCTGCTGCACCGCTACCACGAGGCGGGCTCTCCCGCTGACGGGGCGGTGACGTTCACCCTCCATTCCTTCCTGCGCTCCATGGGACGCCGCGCCGACGGGCGCACCTATGAGCAGCTGCGGGCCGCCCTCAGCCGGCTCGAGCGCACCACCCTGGAGTCGGTGGGCGCCTACTGGGCCGCCCCCGACGGGCTGGCCGATGTGAGCTTCACCGTGCTCAGCGCCGTCTCGGTGCAGCGGCGGCGGGTGGCCGACCGCGAGCAGCTCCACCTGTTCGGGAATCTGGCCGCCGGCGAGCCGGGCGATGCCCGTGTCATCATTTCCACCACCGTGCGTGCCAATCTTGCCGCGCGCCATACGGTGACCCTGTCGGCTGCCCGCTACCATGCCCTCTCCTCGCCGGTGGCCCGGCGGCTGTACCGGATGCTGGAGGTGGCCCGCGCCGAGGGGCGCCTCTCGTGGCGGGTCCCTCTGGAGCGCCTGGCCGAACAGCTGCCGCTGACCCAGCGATACCCGTCGCACCTCCAGCGCGTCCTGCAACCCGCGCATGAGATGCTGCTGAGCGCCGGACTGGTTCGGGACATCGCCATGCGGCAGTACGAGCGGCAGTGGCACGTGGACTACGTGCTGGGCGCCCGGCCGCGCGAAGACGCCTGAGCGTCGGAGATCAGCGGCCGGGCGGCCGGACGGGGGGCGTGACCCCGGCGCGGAGACGGACGTCGGAATCGTGACGCCCTTCGAAGTGGGAGCACCGATCGGGCCGCTCACCTCCGCCAACGGAACGCTCCCGTGCCCCGCGCGTATGTCTAGGCACTAGTTTTCGAGTTCCTCTTTCGCGAGACCCGCATGACCCGCAACCGCAAGGCCATCCTGGCCAGCCTCGTGCTCGTCCCCCTGCTCGCCTCGGGCTTTGCCCTGCAGGCGCGCACCACGCGCGGCGGCGCACAGCTGCTCGACCAGGTGCTGACCTTCGTGGCGCTCCGCTACGTCGACACGCTCGACGCCCAGCAGCTCTACGAAAAGGCGGCCCGCGGGCTCGTGAAGGAGCTGAACGACCCCTACACCGAGCTGTTCACGCCCAAGCAGCTGGCGGAATTCTCGCGCAACACCAACGGGCGTTATGCCGGTATCGGCATGGAGATCAGCAAGATCGGCGACTACGTCACGGTCAACAAGGTCTTCCCCAACTCGCCCGCCGAGGGGGGCGGCGTGCAGGAAGGGGACAAGATCATGATCATCGACACCACCAACGCGCGCGGCTTCAACACCCAGCAGGTGCAGAACCTGCTGCTCGGCCCCATCGGCACGCCGGTGGCGGTGACGTTCGGGCGCATCGGCATGGGTCAGCCCATCAAGATGAACTTCAAGCGGGCGCAGATTCAGGTGCCCGCGGTGCCGTTCAGCATGATGCTCGACGAGCGCACCGGTTACGTGCCGTTGCAGCGCTTCTCCGAACAGACCACCGAGGACATCGCCAACGCCGTGCTCCAGCTGCGCAAGCGGGGCGCCAAGGGCGTCATCATCGACCTGCGCGGCAACCCCGGCGGCATCCTCGAGGAAGCGTTCGCCATGTCGAACCTCTTCCTCCCCAAGGGCAAGGAGCTGCTCTCGGTGCGCGGGCGGGGGGAGTTCCAGCACTTCGTGGCCGAACAGGAACCGCTGGCGCCCGATGTGCCGCTGGTGGTGCTGGTCGACGGTGGCTCGGCCTCGGCCTCGGAAATCGTGGCCGGCGCGCTGCAGGACTACGACCGCGCGCTCGTGCTCGGCACCACGAGCTTCGGCAAGGGGCTCGTGCAATCGGTGTACAATCTCGATGGCGGCTACGCCCTCAAGATCACCACCGGCAAGTGGTACACGCCCTCGGGGCGCTCCATCCAGAAGGATCGGAAGATGAACGCCGAGGGTCAGTTTGTCGAAGTCATGTCCGACTCCATGGAGACGGATTCGGTGCGCAAGGCCCGTCCGGTGTTCAAGTCGGCGAGTGGTCGCACGGTGTACGGCGGCGGCGCCATCACCCCCGACGTGATCGTGCAGCCGGACACGCTCTCCAGCGCCGAGCAGACGCTGCGCCGGGCGCTGGCGCCGAGCTTCCAGAAGTACTTCTCGCACGTGGCCGCGGTCGCCGAACTGCAGAAGGGCAAGGTGCAGCCCGACTTCACGGTCGACCCGGCGTGGCGGGAGGAGGTCTACCGGCGCCTCACCGCCGACACGGTGAAGATCGACAAGGCCGTGTGGGACGCCGGGGCCACCGACGTGGACCGCGCCATCGAGGAGCGGGTGGCCAAGATCGCCTTCGGCGACACGCTGGTGCGCCGGCGCAGCCTCAAGGACGACAACCAGCTGCGCCGGGCCATGGAGATCATGCGCAAGGGCACGACGCAGAAGGAGATCTTCACGGCGGCCGCGCAGGAGCCGGCCAGCAAGCCCGGGGTGGCGCGCCGCAGCGGGCCGTGAGCCAGTAGAGGGCTCGGGGCTAAACCGAACAGAACGAGAGAGAGGTGCCCCGGTTGGGGGCACCTCTTTTTTTCGTGGTGCTCCCGAGCTGCTCACCTCCGTGCCTGCATCGGTAAGGCACATCGGGACCGGACGCTGGCACGAACCTTCGGATTTCTCCGGATTGCCGACCCGCGCCCCCTCGCATACGGTTCGCGTCATGCATCGAGCCCCTCTCATCCGAATGGCCCTCGTGGCCGCCGCCACCGCCGCGATGGCGGCTTGCACCCGCACGCCGGCCGGCACGTCGGCGGCGGCGTCTCAACCCCTGCGCCGTGTGGTGTCCGCCGACAGCGGCGAGGCGCATCTCACCAAGCTGGTGCAGCTCACCGACGGCGGGGAAAACGCGGAGGCGTATTTCAGCGCCGACGGCAAGTACATCACCTTCCAGAGCACGCGCGACGGCCGCACCTGCGATCAGCAGTACGTCATGCGCGCCGATGGCACCGGCCTCACCAAGGTGTCGCAGGGCGGCAAGACCACCTGCGGCTGGTTCCTGCCCGGGAGCAAGCAGCTCTTCTTCGGCGCCACGCACCACGCCGATTCCGCCTGCCCGCCCAGGCCCGACCCCTCGGCCGGCTATGTGTGGGGCATCGATCCGTACGATATCTACGTCACGGATATCGACGGCAAGAACATGAAGCGCCTCACGAACTACGGCGTGTACACGGCCGAAGGCGTGCTGAGCCCCGACGGCAAGCGCATCGTGTTCACGAGCCTCAAGGACGGGGACCTCGACATCTACACCATGAATGTCGACGGGACCGACGTGAAGCGCCTCACCACCACGCCCGGATACGACGGCGGCCCCTGGTGGAGCCCCGACGGCACGAAGATCGTGTATCGCGCGTGGCACTACGACAACGAACAGGACCTCAAGGCGTATCAGGACCTGCTCGGCAAGCGCATGATCCGCCCCAACCGCATGGAGCTGTTCGTCATGAACGCCGACGGCAGCGACCAGCGCCAGATCACGAAGCTCGGCGGCGCCAACTTCGGTCCCTCGTGGACGCCCGATGGCCAACGGATCATCTTCTCGAGCAATCACAAGAATCCGCGCAGCCGCAACTTCGATCTCTACACCGTCAAGCTCGACGGCACGGGGCTGGCGCAGATCACCTTCAACCCCGAGTTCGACGGCTTCCCGATGTTTTCGCCCGATGGCAAGCAGCTGATTTTTGCCAGCAATCGCGGGGCGACCAAGCAGGGGGAGACGAATCTGTTCATCGCGGAGTGGAAGGACTGAATCCCTTCGGCTGAGCAGAACCCCTAGGGAACAGGGGGAAGGGCATCAGGGAGGAGGAGGCAGTAACTGCTCCCTCCCGCCTGATGCCCTTCCCCCTGTTCCCTAGGGGTTTTGAATCACAGCCCGCGCGATCCTTACGTCGCCGGCGCAGCCTGCACGTCGATGCACAGCTTCACATCGTCGCTCACGAGCACGCCGCCCGCCTTGAGGGCCACGTTCCACACCAGCCCCCACTCCTTGCGCGAAATCTTCGCCTCGAGCTCGGCCGACACCTTCTGATTACCCCAGGGATCCTTGGCCGGGCCACCGATCTCGCCGGTCAGCGTCACCAGCTTCGTGAGCCCGCGGATGGTGAGTTCGCCCGTGGCCGTGGCTTCGTCGCCGGTGCGGGTGAAGCTGGCGAGCGTGAACGACGCCTTCGGGTGGTACTCGATATCGAAGAAGTCGGCGCTCCTGAGGTGCCCGTCACGCTGCTCGTTGCCCGTGCTCAGGGACGCCATGTCGATGTCGACGGTGACGCTCTTCACGGTGCCGTTGTCGTGCTCGATCGTGCCACTGAACTGCCGAAACGTGCCGCGCACGGTGGAGATGCCCATGTGCTTGACGGCGAACTGGATCTGGCTGTGCGCGGGATCGAGGGACCCCTGCACGGAGAATGCCTCAGAGGTTTGTTGGTTGGATTACCATTATCGTATAACTGAGAGGAATAGATGAAAAAGAGGCCCCGTCAAGGGGCCTCTTGTCCGCTCGTCCCACGGCGCGGTCGGCTCAGCCGTTACGTCCCGACTCCGCGTGGGCTGGCAGACCGGCCGCGCTTCGGCCGATGGCCCGCAGGATGTCGGCGGCGACCTGCTGGTCCTCCTCGGACACGGCGCCAACGGCGCGGGCGATGACCGCGGCGTGGGTCGGGAAGATCTCCGCCACCAACGCCGAGCCGGCCGGTGTGAGTGCGGCATAGCGGGCCCGGCGGTCGGCTTCGCAGGTGCGCCGTTCCACGAGCCCCTTGGCAGCCAGCCGGTCGACGAGAAAGGTGATGCCGCCGCTGGACACCAGAATGCGCTTCTGCACCTCGCCGAGGAGCATCGGCCCCCGGTGATAGAGCGCCTCGATGATGCCGAACTCCGCCAGGGTCAGCCCGTGGCGCGCCACGTCGTCGGCCGCGTGATGGGCAACGGCGGCCTGGGCGCGCGACATGATGACCCAGAGGCGAAGGGCAGACGCGGTCGCCTCGTCGAGCTGCAGCTCGTGGGCTTCCGGATGCGGCGCCAATTCGCGCTGGGGACGGGAGGTGGTGGCCATGGTAACTACAACGCTCTGCGAAGCGGTCGAGCTTCGCAAGGGCTGAGCGGATGCCCGGCGCACCACCAGCCCCACCGTCATTTCGAGACCATCGCGATACGCGACGGTCCCGGGGAGCGACAGGAGTCATCGCTGCAGGAGGCGAGCGCTGCACGGGTATTAGTGCGTGAGTCCTAACGATATGTTGACTAGTCGGTCCGAATGAAAAACCATCATAAATTCGCTTGACCAGTTACCCGTACTCGGAATAATACGGGGGCTGGTACCCACGTCGTTCCGGGGGGTTTAGGTTATCGGCGTTGCCCCTGGATCGACCGGGTCGGCGCACTAAACGCGAGGAGGCGTGATGCGTAAGCCACGACCGAACACGTACAACCCAGCGCAGGCGTTGCATCTGATTGCAACCGATCGCACTGGCCTGCCCCTGAGCTGTCCCTCCTGTTCCGGACACATCGATCGTGATCCGGTCTCTCATCCGCCGCCACCGAATTCGCACGTGACGCTGAAGTGCACGGGATGCGGGCGACTTGCCCGCTACATCGCTGGTGTGAACTGAGCTTCATCTGCGAACCCGTGCAGCAACGAAGAACGCCCCTGCCGTGTCCGGCCGGGGCGTTTCGATTGCGGGGCACCGCCGACTTCACCAGTTGATGGTGCCCTGCTTGCTGGTGTCCACGTCTTCGCCCTGACCGGCCTTGAAGAAGAAGGCCTCCATGTTGCGCGTCAGGAAGGTGCGGGCCTGCGGGTCCATCACATTGAGCCCGTAGTGATTGATCAGCATGGTCTGCTGCTTGAGCCACTGCGCCCAGCAGTCCTTGCAGATCTCGGTCACGATGCGTGCCCCGATGGCGCCGGGAAACGGCGGCCGTTCGAAGCCTTCGCGGGTGGTGCCACAACGGGTACAGGTCACGTCGGCCATGGTGGTTACTCCGCAATGCGGACGTGCGCGCCTTCGCGCGCGTACTTCACTTCGGCGAGTCCGAAGAGCGACAGCAGCTTGATGTACATCCACCCGATGTCGAACTCGAACCAGCGGTGCGCGAACTTCGCGGAGTGCGGATCGGCGTGGTGATTGTTGTGCAGCTCTTCGCCGGCAATCAGGATACCGATGGGCGCGATGTTGCGGCTTTCGTCTTTCACGTCGTGATTCCGATAGCCCAGCGCGTGTCCGATGCCGTTGATGACGCCGGCCGCCCAGAAGGGGATCCAGATCATCTGCACGCCCCACACCACGGGGCCGGTGAACCAGCCGAACAGGTAGATGTCGATCGCCAGCATCAGCACGATGCCGGCACTCGACCGCTTGTCGAGCAGGTGCCGCTCCATCCAGTCATCGGGCGTGCCCTTGCCGTACTTCTCGAGCACACCGGGCTGCCGCACGGCCTTGCGGTAGTAGAAGGCGCCCTTGAGCAGGATGTTGCGCAATCCATCAACGACCGGGCTGTGTGGATCGCCCTCACGATCGGCAAACGCATGATGCTTGCGGTGGCAGGCCACCCACTCCTTGGTGCGAATGGCGGTGGTGAGCCACAGCCACACGCGCATGGGCATTTCGACCAGCCCATGAAACTGCACCCCGCGATGCGTCTGCGATCGATGCAGGAACAGCGTCACGCAGATGTTGGTGAGATGCCCTGCGACCAAAACGAACACGACCGGCTTCCACCAATCGGCTCCCCAGCTTCCGAACTCTGGCATGCACTACTCCAAAACGGTGTCGATCACGTGTGCCCGACGCAGGTTCGTGCGCGCCCGGGCATCCTCACAAAGCTAGCCCGCGGCCATGCGGGCGCCACCCTGTGGCGGGCACGCTGCCGCCCGGTGATTGCGCGGACACTTGGGGATCACACCGGCCACTCCTCTGCAGTGCGGAACACTCGGGAACCGGCGGATCGCACCGATCACCACCCTTCAAGCACGGGAACCCCGGAATTCGCGGAGATCGCGGATACCACCATGAACTTTGCGGGTGCCATCCGCAATCTCCGTGCAATCCGCTGCATCCGTGGTTCAGGGGGTTTTGATCCGTGGAATCCCACACGTCCGAGCAATCCCCGGAGCGTCAGGCGTTCTCAAGCCGAGGCCCGCGTTCGGTCTGGATCAGCCGTCGCTTTTCGGGCTTGGGGCCGAAGTTGAACAGCAGGCCGACCTCGTGCGAGGTGGCCTGCAGATACGCCATGAGCTGGCGCTCGTGCGCTGCGGCCAGCCGGTCCCCCGCCTTGATTCCCACCAGCACGGCACGCTCGACGATGAGATCGGCGCGCATCGTACACACCACATGCCCGCGGAACTGCACATTGAAGGGGACTTCACGCCGGTACACCAGCCCGCGCGCCGACAGTACCAGCGACATGGCGTGACCGTACGCCGACTCCGGCAACCCCCACGGCAGGGCGTTGTATACCTCGTAGTAGGCGCCGATGATCTCATGCGTGAGCGCCCCGTGCAGCAGTTCGGCCATGCTTCCTCCGACGAAAACGGAACGGGTCGGCCACGAAGGTGACCGACCCGCCCCATGATGCACGCACAGCCCTGCGGAAGCGTCATCGAAATGACGCCTGCATGACCATTACAACTGCTTGACCTCGCTCACCAGCTTGGTGAGGCTCGCCTTGGCGTCGCCGAAAAGCATGCTCGTCTTTTCGTCGTAGAACAGCTCGTTCTCGATGCCGGCGAACCCCGTGCTCATGCCGCGCTTGAGCACGATGATGCTCTTCGCCTCATTGACCCGCAAGATCGGCATACCGTAGATGGGACTGCCCGGGTCGGTCTTGGCCGCCGGGTTCACGACGTCGTTGGCGCCGATCACCACCGCCACATCGGCCTCCGCGAAGCTATCGTTGATCTCGTCCATGTCGTACATGCGGTCGTACGGCACGTTCGCCTCGGCCAGCAGCACGTTCATATGCCCCGGCATGCGACCGGCCACAGGATGAATGGCGTACTTCACCTCACCGCCCTTCTTCTCGATCAGCTCGGCGAGTTCGCGCACCTGGTGCTGCGCCTGCGCCACCGCCATGCCGTAACCGGGCACCACGATCACCTTGCTCGCGAAGCCCAGCTGAATGGCCGCGTCCTCGGCGCTGATGCTGCGCGCCGTGAGCCCCTCGGCGGTCTTGGCGCTCACCGCCGAGCCGCCGGAGCCGAACGCCCCGAAGAGCACGTTGCTGAACGACCGGTTCATCGCCTTCGACATGACGATCGACAGAATGAAACCACTGGCCCCGTCGAGCGCGCCGGCGATGATGAGCACGTTGTTGCCGATGGCAAAGCCCGTGGCCGATGCCGCGAGACCGGCGTACGAGTTGAGCAGCGATACCACCACCGGCATGTCGGCCCCACCGATGGGCAATACCAGCATGAAGCCGATGATGAACGACACCGCCACCATGCCGTAGAACGCGATCACGTTGCCCGGCTCGTAGATGAGCCAGCCGAAGCAGCCCACCGCCATGAGAAAGAGCAGTCCGTTGACGAGGTTCTGCCCGGGATACGTGACCGGCCGGCCGGTAATGAACTCCTGCAGCTTGCCAAAGGCCATGAACGACCCAGACACGGTGAGGGCCCCGAAGAGCACCTCGAACCCGATCGCCGCCATCTTGAAGCGCGACTCGCTCGCGGCCGGATTCGTGGGGTGATCGCCCTGATACATGTGGTAGAACTCGCCGATCCCCACGAGCGTGGCCGCGAGCGCGCCGAACATGTGCGAGAAGGCAATGCGCTGCGGCATGGCCGTCATCGGCACGAACTTGCCGAGCGGATAGCCTACCACCGTGCCCACGATGAGCCCCGTGATGATCCACGTGTACGTCAGGATCTCGCGGTGCAGCATGGTGCCGATGATGGCGAGCAGCATGCCCACCGCCGCCAGCTGCATGCCGCGGCGCGCCTCATCGGGCTTGGTCAGGCTGCGAAGCCCGAGGATGAACAGCACCGAAGCGGCCAGGTACGTGACCTGCGAGACGATCTCCTGCACGCCACCACCGGCGGCGTCCTGCACGGGCACCATCATGCGCCACCGTCCGCGGTGGCCGGCGCCGGCTTGTCTTCACGGCGCTTGAACATGTTGAGCATGCGGTCGGTGATGATGAACCCACCGACCACGTTGGTCATCGCGCACGCCACGGCGATCGCGCCGAGGATGGTGGGCAGCGTGCCGTACTGGCCACCGGCCAGCACGATCGAGCCCACGAGCGAAATGCCCGAGATGGCGTTGGTGGCCGCCATGAGCGGCGTGTGCAGCAGATGCGGCACGCGCGAGATCACGAGGAAGCCGACGAAGCCGGCGAGGATGAAGACGTAGAGCTGGAAGAATCCGGTGGTGGTCATCGGCGCACCTGTCCGTCGTGCGTCAGGGTCATCGCGCCCGTGATCTCGTCGGCGAGATCGACGACGAGCGCGCCGTCCTTGGTGAGGAGATGCTGCAGCAGCGTGAGCACGTTGCGGCTGAGCATCTGGCTGGCGTGGGTGGGCATGGTGGCCGGCAGGTTCGATGCCCCGATGATCTGGACGCCGTGCACCTCCACCGTTTCGCCGAGCAGCGTGAGTGCGCAGTTGCCGCCGGTGTCGGCGGCGAGGTCCACGATCACCGAGCCGGGGCGCATGCTGGCGACCATGTCGGCGGTGATGAGCCGCGGCGCCGGCCGGCCGGGGATCTGCGCGGTGGTGATGACGAGATCCTGGTCGTGGATGTGCTTCGCGATCGTGGCGAGCGTGCGCGCTGCTTCGTCGTCGCTCTGGGCCTTGGCGTAGCCGCCCTTGTCCTCGGCAGCGGCGCTGACCACGTCGGACTGCACGAACGTGGCGCCCAGCGACTTCACCTGTTCGGCGGCTGCGGGGCGGACGTCGAAACCGCTGGTGACCGCCCCGAGACGCCGCGCGGTAGCCAGTGCCTGCAGCCCGGCCACCCCCGCGCCGATCACGAAGGCCTTGGCCGGCGTGATGCTCCCGGCGGCGGTGGTGAGCATGGGCAGGAAGCGCGGCATGATGGACGCACCGATCAGGACCGCCTTGTAGCCGGCCACGGTCGCCTGCGATGACAGCACGTCCATGCTCTGGGCACGCGTGATGCGCGGCACCAGCTCGAGCGCGAGCGCGGACACGCGGCGCGTGGTGAGCAGGGCCACCGTGTCGGCCGCCGAGGCCGGCACCATGAGGCTCACCAGCACCGCCCCTTCCGGGATCAGGGTCACTTCGGCGTCGGACGGACGCTGGACCCGCACGACGATGTGCGCGCCAGCGTGGGCGGCCGGGCCATCAGGCGCGATGGTCGCACCGGCTGCGACGTAGTCGGCGTCGAGGAAGTGGGCCGGGACACCGGCCCCGGCCTGCACCACGACCTCATGTCCTGCCTTGACCAGCTTGGCCACACTGTCAGGAATCAACGCCACGCGGCGCTCGCGTGGTGCCGTCTCGGCAACGACGCAGATTCTCATGGGTTCTCTTGAGGCTGAATGGAACGTCGGCAGGGCCAAGCCGCTCTCCCAGCGCTTCCACCCCGCCCTCGAACCATGAGAAGGGGGAAACCGGAAAGAAAGGTTCCCGTTTGTCCCGCCTCGCCTGCGTCAGGCTCGGCCCCTGAGCATCAGCGAGGTGCGGCTGCCCCCGGATGCCGCGCGAACCAGTCCAGCACCAGATCGGCCACCGCCGCCTTCTCGAAGTCTGCCGAGATGATGTGCCCGCTTCCTTCGAGCCAGATTTGCTTCTTGTATGACGCAGTAATGGCGCGAAAATGACGTAGACCGTCAGCCTCGGTCATCCGATTGTCCAGACGCGACTGCACGTACAGCACCGGAGAGTGCAGCCGCCCGAGCACCACTTCGGCATCGAGCGCCACGCGCCGCAGCGCCCGCAGCGAGGCTGGCGTCACCAGCCCCGGGCCAAGCGCGGCCCGACGGGCCTCGGGATCGTGAATGGATCGTTCGCCGCCGGTGCTGCGCAGGTACGGCAGCGGGGCCAAGCTGGCCAGCAGAAAGCGGCGCTGCATCGCTGCGGGCATCCCCAGAAATGGGGCCAGCAACACCACCGCCGGCACCTCGGGGCGGCCTGTGGCCTGGAGGACCGCCAGCGCGCCCCCCATGCTCTGGCCGCAGAGATAGAC
>JBEILM010000118.1:0-12098 GCA_040379205.1 Gemmatimonas sp. | reverse complement strand
TCGGTACCGCCGCGCCACCAGTACCACCAGCCGTAGAGCGACAGCCCGAAGTACACGCCCTGCAGTCCGGTGTCGGAGTAGAGTCCCGTCCGGGCGAACACGACGGCGTAGAACACGGCGTTGAGCACGCCGACGGGCCAGCTCCACAGGCTCTGTCGCGTGACCAGCCACACGTTGAGCACGCCCGTGACGAACCCGAACGCTTCGGCGCACGAGGAGCCGTAGCCGTGTGCGGCGAGCCAGGTGCAGGGCGACGCGAGGACACTGGTCATGCGAGGCAAAGCTAATTACCGTTGGGGCACATGACCGGGGTGCCTGCGCCACCAGTGTGCGCAGGCTGAGATGACACCCGTAGAACCTGATCCGGTTCATACCGGCGTAGGGAGTCCACACGATGCTGTCCTGCATCCTCACGCGCTGCGGGCGCGTGCGGCGCGCGCAGTGCGCCGCCGCCATCGCCGCCACCATGTTCCCCGCCACGGCTCCGTCACTCGGGGCGCAGGCGCGCGCCGACAGCGCCGCCCGCGCCGATTCCGCAGCGCGGCGCATCGAAGGGGTCACCGTGCAGGCCATCCGGGCCGGCAGCGATGCCCCCATCGCCCAGAAGACCATCGAGCGCGCCGCGCTCACGCAGCGGCACTTCGGGCAGGACGTGCCCATGCTGCTCATGAATGCCGCGCCGAGCCTGATCGCTCACACCGAGACGGGTACGCAGTGGGGGTACAGCTACCTGCGACTGCGCGGACTCGACCAGACGCGCATCAATATCACCATCGACGGGGTGCCGCTCAACGACATGGAGGACCAGGTCCTCTACTTCGCCAACTTCGCCGATCTCCTCTCCAACGTGCAGAGTGTGCAGGTGCAGCGTGGCGTGGGCACCAGTACGGCAGGCACGGCGTCGTACGCCGGCTCCATCAACTTCGAGACGGTGCCGGTGGCGCAGCGGCAGGCGGGCGGTGACGTCCAGCTGCAGATGGGATCGTTCGGCGCCCAGCGGGCCACGGCCTCGTTCAACACCGGGCTCACCGCCAGCCGGTTCGCGGCCTACGGTCGCGTGAGCGCCCTGCGCACCAACGGCTACCGGGATCACAGCGGCGTCATGGGTCGCTCGGGCTTCCTGGGCGCCGGCTGGTTCGGCGACAGGGACATCGTGAAGCTCACGGCGCTGGTGGGCCTGCTCGCCGATACGCTGTCGTACACCGGAGCCACGCTGGCGGAGCTGGCGCAGAATCGGCGCTTCAATCCGCTGCAGCCAGACGAACGCGACAAGTTCGGCCAGCAGATGGTATCGCTGGCCTGGTCGCGCGCCCTGTCGGATGGTGCCACGGTGAACACCACCGTCTACCGCAACTCGGCCAGCGGCAACTACGACTTCTTCGATCTCCCCGATCGCTACCGGTTCAACCTCGCGCACACCTGGTACGGCGTCACGAGCGTCTACAACGCGCAGCGCGGCGCGGTGCGTCTCAACACCGGCGTGAACGCCAACACCTACCGTCGGGCGCACCGCGGATACCTCCAGCCCGATGTCGAGCTGTACGACAACACCGGCCACAAGCAGGACGCGAGCGCGTTCGCCAAGGTGTCGCTGGATGCCGGCAAGGCCCGCTGGTTTGCCGACGTGCAGGGGCGCTGGGCGCGGTTTCGCTACGAGCCGAGTGACAATGCCGGGATCGAGGCGCGCCGCATCGACTGGGCATTTCTCAATCCCAAGGCGGGCGTGACGTACACACTCGGTCGGGGCGTGTCGGCGTTCGCCAGCTACGGCATGACCAGCCGCGAACCGGCGCGCAACGACCTGTTCGGCGGGGAGGACGACCTGAACAGCGGCAATGTCGCCGATTTCGGCGACTTCACGCGGGTGAAGCCGGAGCGTCTTGCCGACACCGAGATCGGGCTCAACGTCACGCGGGCCGCGTTCGACCTGTCGGCGAATCTCTACAGCATGGATTTCCGCAACGACATCGCGCGCATCGGGGCACCCACGGCGTCGGGGGCCATCCTGCGCCGCAACGTGGGGAGCAGCTATCGTCGCGGCCTCGAACTCGATGTCGCCTATCGCGGCATCGACCGTGTGGTCCTGGCCGGCAACGCCACGTGGAGCACCAACCACATTGCCCAGTTCACCGACTCCTCGCGCGGCACGCCGGTGGTGCGGCGCAACGTGGAGCCGCTGCTCACGCCACGCTTCATCTCGGCCCATCGGATCGAGGTGATGCCCACCACGCGCGTGATGATCGGACTCGAGGGGCGCTACCAGAGCCGTGCCTTCCTCGACAATACCAGCAGTCCCGACCGCGTGCTCCCCGACTACTACACGCTCGACGCCACCGCCCGCGTGACGCTGGGGCGCATGAGCGTCGTGCTACGCGGGCAGAATCTCGGCGACACCCAGAAGTTCGGCAGCGGCGCGGTGTCGGGTTCCGGACGCGTGCGCTACTTCGTGCTGCCGGCGCGGGCGCTGTTCGTTACCGCCGCGTACAACTGGTAATGGGGCTGCCGGGGATCGGCGCCGGCGGCCGGGATTGGCGCAGAGGGCTGGGGATGGGCACGGATGAACACCCATAACGCACCGAAACGGCGGAACACACGGATCTCGCGGATGCGACCCGTTCTTGTTCAGTCTCCGCGAGATCGGTGATTTCCGCCGTTTCCGTGTTCAAGTGGTGTTCATCCGTGAGAATCCGCAGCGTGTCCATCCGTACAATCCAGCCACCCACGACCACCGGCCAGCACCACGCCGCCGCCGCACGTAGCTTGGGCATGCGCCGATTCCTGCCCCTCGCCCTCCTCGCCGCCGGGCTCGCCACCCCGCTGGCCGCCCAGCCCCTGCGCCAGCGGGTCGACGCCTGGCGGCGCGGCCACGAGCGCGAGATTCTCGACGAAGCGTTCGCCCTGCTCGCCATTCCCAATGTGGCCAGCGACAGTGCGAACATCGCGCGCAACGTCTCCTTCATCACCGCGGCGTTCGCGAAGCGCGGCGTGGTCATGACACCACTGCGCGCCCCCACCGGCGGCAGTCCGGCGATCTTCGGTGAGATCAAGGCACCCGGCGCCACGCGCACCGTGGTGTTCTATGCCCACTACGATGGACAGCCCGTGGCCAGCGGCGGGTGGGACGGCGACCCCTTCACACCCGAGCTCCGGCGGTACCGCAACAGTGTGGCCACCGACGCGGTGCCGCTCCCGGCGCGTGGGGACACCATCGATCCCGAGGTCCGCATCCGCGCCCGCTCGGCCAGCGACGACAAGGGACCCATCGTCGCCATGCTCGCCGCGCTCGATGCCATGAAGGCGGCCGGGCGGCAGCCCAGCGTCAACGTGAAGTTCTTCCTCGAAGGCGAGGAAGAAGCCGGCTCGAATCACCTGGGCGACCTGCTCAAGACTCACAAGGACAAGCTGGCGGCCGACGCCTGGCTGTTCTTCGACGGGCCGGTGCACGTGAGTGGCAAGCCGCAGATTGTTCTCGGCGTGCGGGGCGTGATGGGCGCCGACATCACCTTCTACGGCCCCAACCGCGCGCTGCACAGTGGACACTACGGCAACTGGGCACCCAACCCCGCAGTCGCGGCGGCCAACTTCATCGCCGGTATCCGCGACAACGATGGGCGCATTCGAATAGCCGGCTTCTACGACGACGTCCCGGCCATTACCGAGCAGGATCGCGCCCTCGCCCGCGCCCTCAGCGTCACCGACGACTCCGTGCGGGCGACGCTCGGACTCGCCCACACCGAAGCCGACAATGCCGCACTTGGCGAGCGCATCATGCAGCCCGCGCTCAACATTCGCGGCATCCGCGGCGGCAACGTGGGCAACGGCGCGAGCAATGCCGTCCCCACCAGCGCCAGTGTGTCCATCGACTTCCGCCTCGTGCCCGACCAGCAGCCGGCCCGCATTCGGCGGCTGCTCGAAGCACATCTCACGTCACTCGGCTACACCATCACCCGCGATCCCGCCGCCGCCACCCGCAGCCCCGACCGCGCTCGGCTGGCGCTGGTGACGTACGACAGCGGCTACACCAGTGTGCGGGTGCCGAGCACGCTGCCGGTGGTGCAGGCGGTCAGGCGCGTCATGACCCGCAGCTACGGACAGGAGCCGTACACCATGCCCATCCTCGGCGGGTCGCTACCCCTGTTTCACTTCGTCGAGCAGCTCGGCGCGACGGTCATCACGGTCCCCACTGTGAACGCCGACAACAGTCAGCACGCGCCCAACGAGAACCTGCGGCTACGCAACTTGTGGGATGGCATCGCGCTCATGGCCGAACTCATGACCACCCTGGGCGCGGAGTGGGGGCCGCGCTCCTGATCGGCGGCGGGAGCTACCCCGCCGACTTCCCCATCCGGCACTTGTCGCTGCAATAGCGTACCTGCTCCCAGTCCCGCTCCCACTTCTTGCGCCAGCTGAAGGGGCGGCCGCAGCGCGCACACAGCTTGTCGGGGTGCCCGTTCACCCCCCGGGCACGGGTGCCGCCATCAGGCGGTCGCTTGGATGCATGCTTGGCCATGTCGCTCCCATAGCGACGCGCACCAGTGCAGAGTTCCCGGATGCACAGCCCGCACGATCCGTCCGCCTATCCGGCCAGCTCCGAAGACCTGCTCTACTCGGACTACCGGAAAACAGAAGAGCTCGGCACTCTCCGGCAGGTCGCCCGGGCACTCGCGGCGGAAACCAATTCGGACAAGGTTCTCGAAACGCTTTGCAGCCTCGCCATGGTGCAGGGGCGGGCGAGTGGCGCTGCAGTGGCGTCTATAACTGCTGATACTGGCTTGTATTCTGCTTGCGCCGGGAAGGCGGCCTCGCTCAACGGCGTGGCCTTCCCCCTCGACGGTACCTTCACCGGGCGCGTCGCCGCCGAGCACCGCGCCCTTGCCATCGACTCGCCGGTCGCCACCACGCCGTTCTTCGCCTCGCTACTTCCCAGCCTCGGCGTCGGGCCCGTCCTGCTCATCCCGCTGCTTGCCAACCAGCAGCTGTTCGGGGTGCTGTCCATCGTCCGCGATGAGGGGCACCCCCGCTTCGACGCCGTCGACGAGGAACGTCTCGGGGTCATGGCCGACCTGGCGGCGCTGGCCCTCTGGAAGGCCCGGCTGCTGGAGGAGGCCCGCTCCGCCGACGCCGCCAAGACCAGCCTGCTGGCCACGCTGTCGCACGAGCTGCGCACGCCCCTCACCGCCCTCGAAGGCTATGGCGAACTGCTCGAGGACGAAATCCTCGGCCCGCTGAGCCCCGAACAGCGGGACGTCGTCACGCGGCTGCGCACCGTGGGGCGGCACCTCGGTTCCCTCATCGAGGACATTCTCACCTATGCCTCGCTGGAGGCTGACCGGCTCACCGTGCGGTCGGCGCCGGTCCGGCTCGATGAAGTGGTCGACTCACTGCACCCATACCTCGAGCCGCTGGCCCGGGAGAAAGGGATCGAGTTCATCCTGGCCGTCGAGCCGGGGCTCCCGGTCCTGCACACCGACGAGGGGAAGCTGCGGCAGGTGCTGCTCAACCTCTGCCAGAACGCCATCAAGTTCACGGAGACCGGCGGCGTCACCCTGCGTGTCTCCCGCGGATCGCCCGGGCCCGACGGCGGCAGCACGGTGCGCTTCGCCGTGCGTGACACCGGCATCGGCATTGCCATTGCCGACCTGCCGCGCCTCTTCCGGCCATTCTCCCAGCTGGAGGATGTCCAGGCCCGGCGCCACCGCGGCACCGGGCTCGGCCTTTACATCGCCCGCCGGGTGGCCACCCTCCTGGGGGGGCGCATCGAGGTCGTTTCACGCCCGGGCGACGGGTCGCTGTTCACGCTCGTCCTCCCCGCCCAGCACTGAGCGCCCCGCTAGATTTCACCGCTATGTCTGCCATCACGAGCGTTTTCAACGACGGCGTCGTCGCCGATCAATTCGAACGGTATCGCCGCGATCCGGCGAGTGTCGACGAGACCTGGCGCCAGTATTTCCGCATTGCCGAATCACTGTTCGCCGGCACCGCACATGCCGCTGCGACCACTGCCGCCGCAGCGCCCGCCGCCATGGACGTGGCGCTGCTGACCAAGGTGGCCGCGGCCGCTTCGCTGCAGCAGGCCATCCGCATGTTCGGCCACTACGCGGTGCAGCTCGACCCGCTCGGCACGCCGCCGGCCGGCGCCGACGAACTCTCGCCCGAGTTTCATGGCCTCACCGAGGCCGATCTCGCCCAGATCCCCGGCGCCGCGCTCGGTGACGACCGCTTTGCCACGGCGCGCGACGTGATCGCCCGCAAGCGCGCCGTGTACTCGAACAATGTCGGCTTCGAGGTGTGGCACCTCGAGGTGAACGAGGAGCGCAACTGGTTCCGGCGCGCCTTCCGCGACGGCATCCTCACGCGTCCCCTCAGCGCCGACGAGAAGAAGCAGGTGCTCACGCGCCTCAACGAAGTCGACGGTCTCGAGCGCTTCCTCGGCCGCGCCTACCAGGGCTACAAGCGCTTCTCCGTCGAGGGCACCGACACGCTGGTGCCGATGCTCGACGCGATGATCGACGCGCTCGGGCGCGAGGGCGCAAAGGAAGTCGTCATCGGCATGGCGCACCGCGGTCGCCTGAACGTGCTCACCAACGTCATGGGCAAGCCGTTCGAGACGCTCTTCGCCGAGTTCGAGGGGCATCACGACGCCGCCGATGCCAACGCCACCGGTGACGTTAAGTACCACATGGGCTTCAACGGCGCGCGCGTGGTGGACGGCCGCGAGGTGAAGCTGCGCCTCGTGCCCAACCCGTCGCACCTCGAAGTGGTGAACCCCGTCATCGAAGGCGTGGTGCGCGCACTGCAGCGCGAGCCCGGCAGGCCGGGGGCGCGCAACGAGCACACGGTGGTGCCCGTCGCCATCCACGGCGACGCCGCCTTCCCCGGCGAGGGCATCGTGGCCGAGACGCTCAACATCTCGCACCTCAACGCGTATCGCACCGGCGGCACAATCCACATCATTGTGAACAACCAGGTGGGCTTCACCACCGACCCGCACGATGCACGCTCCACGTACTATGCGTCGGATCTCGCCAAGGGGTTCGAGATCCCGATCTTCCACGTCAATGCCGACGACGCCGAGGCGTGCATCATCGCCATGCGTCTGGCGTGCGCGTATCGCGCGACGTTCAAGAAGGACGTGCTGATCGACCTCGTGGGCTATCGCCGCCACGGCCACAACGAGGGCGACGAGCCGATGTACACGCAGCCCACGCGCACGGCGCTCATCCGGCAGCACCCCACGGTGCCGCAGGTGTGGGCCGCGCGGCTCGTGCGCGAGGGGCTTATGACCGCCGACGAGGCCGCCGCCGTGGAGCGCGGCGTGTCGCAGCGCTATGCCGAGATCCACACGCGCTTCAAGCAGTCACTGCTGGCGCGCGAAAAGCATGCGCCGTGGCCCGCCGAACCGGTGCCGGCGGTGCGTACGGTGACCACACAGCTGCCCGCCGAACGGCTGCAGTTCGTGAACGAGTCGCTGCTGCAGTGGCCGAGCGACTTCACCCCCAACCCGCGCCTCGCCAAGCAGCTCGAGCGGCGGCGCGAGGCCATGGGTGAGCAGGGCGGTATCGAGTGGGGGCATGCGGAGGCGCTGGCCTTCGGCACGCTGCTGCTCGACGGGTGGTCGGTGCGACTCACCGGCCAGGACGCGGAGCGCGGCACGTTCTCCCATCGGCACTCGGTGTTGAGCGACGCCAACACGGGGCGCAAGTACGCGCCACTCGCCAACCTCCCCGGGGCCAAGGGCGCCTTCGAGGTGTACAACTCGGCGCTGTCGGAAACGGCCATCCTGGCGTTCGAGTACGGCTACAGCGTGGTCGCCAGCGACACCATCACGCTGTGGGAAGCACAGTTCGGTGACTTCGTGAACGTGGCGCAGCCCATCATCGACCAGTTCATCGTGGCCGACCGCGCCAAGTGGGGGCAGGACAGTGGCCTCGTCATGCTGCTGCCGCACGGCTACGAGGGGCAGGGACCGGAGCACTCCAGCGCGCGCCTCGAGCGCTTCCTGCAGCTGTGCGCCGAAGGCAATATGACGGTGGCCTACTGCAGCACGCCGGCGCAGTACTTCCACCTGCTGCGTCGTCAGGCGCTGCGTAAGAACCGTCGCCCGCTCATCTGCATGCAGCCCAAGTCGCTGCTGCGCCTGCCGCAGGCGGCGTCGAAGCTCGACGATCTCGTGCACGGCGGCTTCCAGCCGGTGATCGATGATCCGATGGCTTCGCAACATCGCGACGATGTACGCCGCATCGTGTTCTGCAGCGGCAAGCTGTATTACGATCTCGCGCTGGCCCCGTCGCGCAATCCGCATGTCGCGCTGGTGCGCGTCGAGGAGCTGTATCCGTGGCCACACGAGGAGATCCAGCGCATCATGGATCTCTACCCCGCCGTCGAGCAGGTGGTGTGGGCGCAGGAGGAGCCGAAGAACCAGGGCGCCTGGACGTACGTGCAGCCGCGCCTGCGCGCCTCGGCTGGTGCGGCGGTCGGTGTGCGCTATGTGGGTCGCCCCGAGCGGGCGAGCCCGGCGGAAGGCTTCGCCGATGCGCATCAGACGGAACAGGCCCGCATCATCGCCACCGTGATGGACCTCGGCGAGATGCCAGAGTCACGTGGCGCGCTCACGCCGCAGGGGGCGACCTGGAGCGAGCGGTCGTGATGCCGATGGCATCGCGCCTTCGTGTGGGACTGAGCGCCGCGACTCTTGTCGCGGCGCTTGTCGCTCGTGCCCCGGTCGCGGGGGGACAGGTCGCGCCGGAGCGTGGAGCGGCTGCCCTCGGCTCGACGCTGGCCGGCATCGGCACCACCGGTCGTGTGCTCACCGTGGCCGCGCACCCCGACGACGAAGACACGCCCATCATCGCCTGGCTGGCGCGCGGGCGGCACATCGAGACGGCCTATCTCTCGCTCACGCGCGGCGATGGTGGCCAGAACCTCATTGGCAACGAGCTCGGCGAGGCGCTGGGGGCCATTCGCACCCAGGAGCTGCTGTCGGCGCGGCGCATCGATGGCGGCACGCAGTACTTCACGCGAGCCTACGATTTCGGCTTCAGCAAGAATGCCGACGAGACCTACACGCACTGGCCCAAGGATTCGATTCTCGGTGATGTGGTGCGCGTGGTGCGCGCGTTCCGGCCGCACGTGATGATCGGGTTCTTCAGCGGCACGCCGCGTGACGGGCACGGGCATCACCAGGTGTCGGGGCTGCTGGCGCGCGAGGCGTACGACCTGGCCGGCGACACGGTGCGCTTTCCGGTCAAGGCGTTCGGGCTGCCGTGGACGCCGCAGAAGTTCTATCGTAGCGCCCGGCAGCTGCCCGACAGCGCCACCGTGCGCGTGAACACCGGCGAGTACAACGCGCTGCTGGGACGCAGCTACTACGAGATCGCCGCCGAGAGCCGCTCGCAGCACAAGAGCCAGGGTTTCGGGGTGCTGCAGCGGAAGGGGGTGGTGTGGGGCTATCTCACACTCGAAGCCTCGCGCTCCGGCGCCGCCACCACGGGTGGCGCGGCCTCGGTGTTCTACGGGATCGACACCACCTGGACCCCACTGCGGGCGGCGATGCCGCCGTCGGCGCAGGCCGCGCTCGATTCGGCGCTCAGCGCGGTAGCAGCGGCGCGGGCGATGTATCGCGCCGAGGATCCGGCGCCGGTGGTGCCGATACTGGCGAACGCGTTGCGGCACTTTCGCGCCGCGCGCGGCATGTGGCGCAACGGCCCGGGGCTGTTGATTGCCGGACGCCCCGGAGCGCCGTCGTCGCTGTCGCGGCGGTCACCTGACGAAGCGCCGCCGGCAGTGTGGGACGCGCTCACCACGACCATCGAGCGCACCGAGCAGGCGCTGGTGCTCGCCGCCGGCGTGGTGGTGGAAGCCACGGCGCCACGGGCCACCTTCCCGGTGCGCGAAGCGGTCAAGGTGGAGGTGAACGATTCGCTGCCGGTGACGGTCACGGTGTTCAATCGTGGTGCGATGCCCGTGCAGCTGCGCAATGCATCGGTAGCCGGGTTGGGGCTGCGCCCCGGTGAGACGGGCGACGTGACCATCGCCCCCGACAGCGCGGCAGTGCTCAATCGCTGGGCGGTGGCATTCGCCTCCAACTCGCCGTGGTGGCGGGCCTACGGCCGCAAGCAGCAGGATTGGTTTCAGGCCCCCATCGACGCGCGCAACGAAGCGCAGCAGCAGGCGCAGCGGGCCACGCTGGTGGAGGCGCGCCTCGAGATCGCGGGGCAGTCGGTCTCGGTGAGTGCGCCGGTGGTGTATCGCTACGCCGACCCGATTAAGGGTGACCAGCAGGTGCCGGTGAGCGCGGTGCCGGGCATCACGGTGAATCTGGCGAGTGCCCAGGAATACATCCGCGCCGGCGTTCCGGTGGAGCGGCTCGTGCCGGTGCGGCTGCAGTCGAGCTATCCGCACGACGCCAAGGTCACGATTCGCCTGGAGTTGCCGGAAGGACTCAAGGCCGACAGCGCCGAGCGCGAGCGCACGCTGGGCCCTGATGGCAGCGCCATCGTGACTTTCCGTGTGCGCGGTGTGGTGAAGGAAGGCCAGTTGCAGTTGGCAGCCATCGCGCTGCACGACGGCGCCATGAGCACGAATGGCTCGTATCTCATCAGCTACGATCACATCGCCCCCATGCGTCTGTACGGCGGCTCGGGGATGTACCTGTCGGCGGTGAAGGTGGCGCTGCCGCCGCGGGCTCGCGTGGGCTACATCAAGGGCGTGGGAGACAATGGCCTCGAGGCACTTGAACAGCTGGACATCGCGGTCGAGAAGATCGAACCGGCGATGCTGAGCGCCACCGACCTGTCGCGCTTCACGACCATCGTGGTGGGGCCGCGCGCGTACGAGTCGAACGAGGTGCTGGTGCGGCAGAACCCGCGCCTGCTGGACTATGCCAATCGCGGCGGGACGCTGGTGGTGCAATACGGCGCGCAGAATATGAACGCGCTAGCTAGTGTGTTGCCGTATCCGCTGCAGTGGGCGCCGCGCGCGGTGCGCGTGACAATGGAAGACGCACCGGTCACGGTGCTGCGGCCCGCACATCCGCTGCTCACCACGCCCAATCGTATCGGTGCCAGTGACTGGGCCGGGTGGGTGCAGGAGCGGTCGACGTACATGCCGAGCGTGATCGACAAGCGCTACACACCACTGCTGCGCATGAACGATCCCGACGAGCCGGCGAACGACGGCGCACTGCTCGTGGCCCCGGTGGGGAAGGGGCGGTACGTGTACGTCACGCTGGCGCTCTTCCGGCAGTTGCCGGCGGGGGTGCCGGGGGCGGCGCGGCTGCTCGCCAACTTGGTATCGGGAGTGCCGGTGGTGCAGTGAGCAGGGACGGCCGGGGACGGCGACGGTGTTCCGTCCCGATCGCCGTCACCGTCACGCCCACGAGGCACTCAGTCGCTGCGCCCCAGGCTCAACGCCAGCCCCACCACCACCACCACCGCCCCAATCACGTTGTGCCACAGGAAACTCACCTGCGGCGCCCCGAAACTCACCGCCGCGACGGCGCCCATTCCCGTCAGCAGCCCCACGAACGCGCCGAGTGCGCGTGTGCGTTTGATCATCGCCAGCAGGAACACCCCGAGAATGGAGCCGTAGAAGAACGACCCGAATCGGTTGACCACCTCGATGAGTGAGCCGAGCGTGGCCGCGTACGTGGCCACCACCATCGCGAAGAGGCCCCACAGCGCGGTGGCCACGCGGCCGGCGGCGAGGTAGTGCGAGTCGCTGCCCTCCGGCTTGACCCACCGCTGGTAGAAGTCCACGACCGACGCGGTGGACAGCGAGTTGAGCTCGGCGGCAATGCTCGACATGGCCGCAGCCAGCACCGCCGCCAGGAACACGCCGGCGAAGCCGAGCGGCAGGTGGTCGAGCACCAGGCGCGGGATGATGTAGTTCACGTCGCGGGAGCTTTCGCCGGTGGCGCTGGCGGTGGCATCGAGAGCTTCCTTGCGCACGCCATCGAGGGCGGCGTTCTGTTCGCGGAACACCTGCAGCGGCGCGTCACCCTTTACGCTCGACGCCTCCCGCGCGGCCTGGTCCCGTGCGGCCAGTGCCGCCGTGTAGCGCGCCTCGAGCCCCGCGTACACCGCCGGCTGCTGCTCGCG
>JBEILM010000117.1:0-12168 GCA_040379205.1 Gemmatimonas sp. | reverse complement strand
TGCGAGAAGCAATGCGAGAGCTGCCGCTTCGGACGGAACTGCGCGCGGCGCCTGCACCGCGCTGGCCGATGCTGCTGGGGATCGTGATGCTCGTCGTGGCGGCGCTGCTCCTCTGGGCCGGCGGCCGCGGCGCACCGTAACTCCTGAGAGTGCCCATGTCCTTCCTTTCCCGTCGCCGGCTGCGTGTCGGCCTCATCACCCTGGCCGTTCTGTCCGCTCCCGCCCTGCCGGCGCAGAACGCCGCCACCGGCCGGCCCGTGCTCGCCGCCGACCCGCGCACCGGACCCACGCAGAAGCCGCCGCTGCATGGCCGTCACTGGATGGCCATCACCGGCAAGCCGCTGGGCGCCACCGCCGGGGCGATGATGTTTCAGAAGGGGGGCAACGCGGTCGACGCCGCCGCCGCCATGCTGGCCGCCACCTGCACGATGTGGGATACGCTGCACTGTGGCGGCGAAACACAGGCGTTGATCTATCACCCGAAGCTCAAGAAGGTCATCGGCATCAACGCGCTGGGCGTCGCGCCCACCGGGGCCACGGCCGAGTTCTACCGCAGCAAAGGGTATGACCACCCGCCCGAGTTCGGCCCGCTCGCGGCCCTCACCCCGGGCACACCGGGTGGCCTGATGGTGATGCTGGCGGAGTACGGCACGCTGTCGCTCAAGGACGTCCTGGGCCCCGCCATCCAGCTCGCCGACGGCTTCCCCATCGAGGCGCAGCTCGCCAACACCATCGAGCGGCAGAAGAGCTGGATCAAGCAGTGGAAGACCGCCCCGGGCATCATGCTGCCGCACGCCGGCAGCGGCGGGCGCGAAGCCCCCGAGCCCGGCGAAGTACTCGTGCAGCAGGACCTGGCGGCAACGTTCCGCAAGCTCGTGGCCACCGAGCAGGCCGCGCGCAAGGCGGGCAAGACGCGCAAGCAGGCGATCATGGCGGCGTACGATCGCTTCTACAAAGGCGACATCGCGCAGGAGCTCGTGCGCGGCATGCGCGAGGAGGGCGGCCTGTTCACCATGGCCGACCTCGCCAACTGGCGCGTGAAGATCGAGGAGCCGCTCTGCACGAACTACAAGGGCATCGAGGTGTGCAAGCTGCAGCAGTGGCAGCAGGGGCCGGCCATGCTGCAGGCGCTCAACATCCTCGAGCACGCCGACGTGAAGGCGATGGGCTACAACTCGCCGCAGTACGTGCATGCGCTGTACCAGGCGATGAACCTCGCGTTCGCCGACCGGGACTTCTACTACGGCGACCCGGCGTTTCCCCCCGAGGAGCCCATGAAGGGGCTGCTGTCCAAGGACTACGCCAAGGCGCGCTACGCCGGCATCGATTGGACGAAGAACGACGCCGCCGCGAAGCCGGGAGATCCCTACCCGTTTCAGGGCGGAACCAACCCCTTCGCGTCGCTGCTGGCGCAGTGGGACAACCGCAACTTCCTCCCCCGGGACACCACGAAGCCGAGCGGACAGCAGGACCGCCCCGTGCGCCCCGACTCGGCGTTCGACGCGCAGCTCCGTGAGGCGTTTCACGGGGGCACCACCAGCATCGAGGCCGCGGACAGCGCCGGCTGGGTGGTCTCCATCACGCCGAGTGGCGGCTGGGTGCCGGCGGTGATCGCGGGGCGCACCGGGATCGGGCTCAGTCAGCGCGGGCAGAGTTTCGTGACGCGCCCCGAGGATGGACCGTTCAACGTGATCGAACCCGGCAAGCGCCCGCGGGTGACCCTCACCCCCACCATGGCGCTCAAGGACGGCGAACCGTACCTGAGCTTTGCCGTGCAGGGCGGCGACACCCAGGACCAGAACCTGCTGCAGTTCTTTCTCAACGTGGTGGAGTTCGGCATGACGGTGCAGCAGGCCGCGGAAGCGCCGAACATCAACTCGTACCAGATGCGGAATTCGTTCGGGTTCCACGAGACCCAACCCGGGCTCATGGAGATCGGTTCGAGCATGCCCGAGAGCACGCGCGCCGCCCTGCGCACGATGGGCTACCGGCTGCGGCCGCTCGAGCGCACCTCGGGCCCGATCAACGCCATCTGGTTCGACCGGAAGCACCGTACCATGTGGGGCGGGTCGAGCAACCACGGCGAGGACTACGGCATCGCCTGGTGACTCGTGACGCCGGCGCGGTCCGTTCCTCGCTGGACTCCCCGTCCCGCGAGGGCGACATTTCACGGGTTGTCGACGGTCCCGCCTTTTCTCCGCCCTCCTCGGGGTTTTCCGCCATGCCGATCTCACTGAAGGTCAACGGCACCACGCGCACGGTCGATGTGCCGCCCGACATGCCCCTGCTCTGGGTGCTTCGCGACGAACTCGACCTCAAGGGTACCAAGTTCGGCTGCGGCGCCAACCGCTGCGGCGCCTGCACGGTGCACATCGACGGCGTGGCGCAGCGCACCTGCACGCTGCCGGTGTCGCGCGCGGCCGGCGCCGTCATCACGACCATCGAGGGGCTCTCGCCCACCGGTGCCCACGCGGTCCAGCAGGCATGGGAAGAGCTGGACGTGCCGCAGTGCGGCTACTGCCAGGCAGGCCAGATGATGGCGGCGGCCGCGCTCATCGAGAAGACCCCCAAGCCTACCGACGCGCAGATCGATACGGCGCTCAACACGAACCTGTGCCGTTGCGCCACCTACCTGCGCATCCGGGCAGCGGTGCATCGCGCCGCCGCGATCAAGACCGGCGCAGGTGCGGTGGGCGGCAGTGGCGCCTCCAGAAACGATGGGGAGGACTGAGCCATGACCACGTCACTCAACGGCGCGACCTCCCGTCGTGATTTCCTCAAGGTCACCGCGCTCGCCGGCGGCGGCATTCTGCTGGCGAGCTACGCCGAACCCCTCGAAGCGCTGCAGCGCCTGGGCGGCGCGGCGCCGGCGGCCGACCCCACGCTGAGCGCCTTCATCCGCATCACCGCCGACAACGTCATCACCATCACCGCCAAGAACCCCGAGATCGGCCAGGGCATCCAGACGATGCTCCCGATGCTGATCGCCGAGGAGCTCGACGTGGATTGGGCGCAGGTGCGCGTGGAGCAGGCCGATTTCGACCCGAGCAAGTACGCCGCGCAGGTGGCCGGCGGCAGCACCGCCACGCCCACCAACTGGCTGCCGCAGCGCCGCGTGGGCGCCGCCGGCCGGGCCATGCTCCTCGCCGCCGCCGCGAAGGAGTGGAACGTGCCCGTGGCCGAGCTGACCACCGAGAAGGGCGTGGTGCGCCACGCGGCCTCGAAGAAGCAGGCCACCTACGGCGCCCTGGCGGCCGCGGCCGCCACGATGACGCCGCCCAAGCTCGACGAAACGCTGCCGCTCAAGGATCCGAAGTCGTTCCGTATCATCGGCACGCGCATCCCGACAGTCGGCGTCAAGGACATCCTCACCGGTAAGCCGATCTTCGGCATCGACGTGACGGTGCCCAACATGCATTACGCCACGTTCGTGAAGGCGCCGGTGTACGCCGCCAAGGTCAAGAGCGCGAACCTCGACGCCATCAAGGCGCTCCCCGGCGTGACGCACGCCTTCGTGGTGGAAGGCACCGAGAACCTCGCCGGCCTCAAGGCGGGCGTGGCCATCGTGGGCAGGAACTGGTGGCTGGTGCAGGAGGCCCGCAAGAAACTCGTGGTGCAGTGGGCCGATCATCCCACGTCGCAACAGTCGAGCGCGGCGTTCGCCGCCAAGGCCAGGGAGTTCTTCGCGGCCGCCCCGCATCGCACCATTCGCGCCGACGGCGACTACGACGCCGCCATCAAGGGCGCGGCCAAGGTCGTGGAGGCGGAGTACAGCTATCCGTTCATCAACCACGCCACGCTCGAGCCGCAGAACTGCACGGCCCGCATCAACCCCGATGGCACCTGCGAGATGTGGACCACCTCGCAGACCCCACAAGGTGGGCGTGCGCTGGTCGCCAACACGCTGGGGCTCAAGGAAGACCAGGTGGTGATGCACATGATGCGCGCCGGTGGTGGCTTCGGACGCCGCCTGTACAACGAGCCGCTGGCCGAAGTCGCGCACATCGCGCGCGAGGCCAAGGTGCCGGTGAAGCTGCTCTGGACGCGCGAAGACGACATGCAGCACGACCAGTTCCGTCCGGGCGGCTTCCACAAGTTCACCGCCGGCATCGACGCCAACGGCAAGCTGGTGGCCTTCCGCAACCACTTCGCGACGTTCGGGCAGGGCGAGCGGTTCGCGTCCAGCGCCGACATCGGCCCCGGCGAGTATCCGGCGCGCTTCGTGCCCAACCTCAAGATCGACGTGTCGGTCATGCCACTCGGCGTGCCCACGGGCGCGCTGCGTGCCCCGCGCTCCAACGCCCTCTCGTTCGCCTTCCAGGGCTTCATCGACGAATGCGCGGCCGCAGCGGGCCAGGATCCGATCCAGTTCCGCATCGACATGCTGCGCAGTGAGATTGCCGCCAGCACGCCGCTCACGCCGCAGCAGCAGGCCCAGCAGATGGACGCCCAGCGCGTGATCGGCATTCTCGAGATGGTACGCGACGTGTCCGGGTGGTCGAAACGCGCGAGCCTGCCCAAGGGCACCGGCATGGGCGTGGCCTTCTACTACAGCCACCGCGGCTACTTCGCCGAGGTCGTGCAGGCCACGGTGAGCAAGACCGGCCAGGTGAAGGTGGACAAGGTGTGGGCGGTGGGGGATGTCGGCAGCGAGATCATCAACCCCAACCACGCCGAGCAGCAGGTGCAGGGCGCCATTCTCGACGCCATGGGACAGGCGTACGGCCAGGAGATCACCTTCACCGCCGGCAAGGCGGATCAGGGCAACTTCTCTCCTGCGACCACGGCCAGCGGTTCGGCGGCCAACTTCCCGCTCCTCCGCATCCGGCAGGCGCCGCCTGTCGTGGAAGTGCATTGGAAGAAGACCACCTTCCCGCCCACCGGCATCGGCGAGCCGGCCATGCCGCCGCTCATCCCGGCGCTCATGGGTGCCATTCATCAGGCCACGGCCAAGCGCGTGCGGCAACTGCCCCTCTCGAAGGTCGACCTCACGTGGGCGTGATGCTCACGCGTCGGTTCTCACCCGAATCCTGACCATGCTCGTCCTGACCGTTGCCACGTCCCCGTTCGCTGACCAGCGGCCGGGGACGTCTGGCTTGCGCAAGCGCACGCCGGTGTTTCAGCAGCCGCACTACCTCGAGAACTTCGTGCAGGCGCTGCTCGACGAAGCGGCGCTGCCGGCGAACAGCACGCTCGTGGTGGGCGGCGATGGCCGCTTCCTCAATCGTGAGGCCATTCACACCATCGTGCGCATGGCCGCCGCCAACGGCGTGTCACGCCTCGTGGTTGGGCGCGGCGGGTTGCTCTCCACACCGGCGGCGTCGCACCTCATCCGGCAGGGCGCGGCGGGTGGCATCATCCTGTCGGCCAGCCACAATCCCGGTGGCCCCGACGGCGATTTCGGCATCAAGTACAACACCGCCAACGGCGGGCCGGCGCCGGAGTCGTACACCAACGCCGTGGCGACGCGCGCCGCCGCGCTCACGGCGTATCGCATCGCCGATCTCCCGCCGTTCGATCTCGACACCGTGGGCACCCAGCCGCTCGGCGCCCTGACGCTCGAGGTGGTCGACCCGGTGGCGGCCTATGCGTCACTCATGGAGTCGCTCTTCGACTTCGGCGCCATTCGTGCGTTGTTCGCCGGTGGGTTCCGCCTGCGCTTCGACGCCATGCACGCCATCACGGGGCCGTACGCCGTCGACATCCTCGAACGGCGGCTCGGCGCACCGGCCGGCACCGTCATCAACGCCGTACCGCTGCCGGATTTCGGCGGTGGGCATCCCGACCCCAACCTCACCTACGCCCACGACCTCGTCGAGGAGCTCTTCGGAACGCAGGCCCCCGACTTCGGCGCCGCCAGCGATGGCGACGGTGACCGCAACATGATCCTCGGCCAGCGCTTCTTCGTCACGCCCAGCGACAGCCTGGCGGTGCTGGCGGCCAACGCGACGCTGGTTCCGGGATACCGCGCAGGGCTGGCCGGCGTGGCCCGCAGCATGCCCACGAGCACCGCCGTGGACCTGGTGGCCGAGCGCCTCGGCATTCCGTGCTTCGAGACGCCCACCGGGTGGAAGTTCTTCGGCAATCTGCTCGACGCGGGCCGCATCACGCTCTGCGGCGAGGAAAGCTTCGGCACCGGCAGCGATCATGTGCGCGAAAAGGACGGCCTGTGGGCCGTGCTGTTCTGGCTGAACGTGATGGCCGCCCGCGGGCAGAGTGTCGAGCAGATCGTGCGCGAGCACTGGACGCGCTTCGGGCGCAATTACTACACGCGCTACGACTACGAAGCCGTGCCCACCGAGGCGGCCAACGGCGTGATGGCGCATCTGCGGGGGCAGCTCGCCGCGTTACCCGGCACGACACTGGGCGGGCGCACGGTGCGCGCCGCTGACGACTTTGCCTACACCGATCCCGTGGACGGGTCGGTGAGTGCGAAACAGGGCATTCGCCTGCTCTTCGACGACGGCGCCCGCATCGTGTACCGTCTGTCGGGCACGGGCACCGAGGGCGCGACGATTCGCGTGTACATCGAATCGCGCGAGACCGATGCTTCGCGATTGGGCATGGAAACGGCCGCAGCGCTCGCGTCGCTCGTGGGGGCGGCGCTCGGGGTGGCGGAAATCGTGCAGCGAACCGGGCGTAACGCCCCGACGGTCATCACCTAGGCCGCTGGATCGTCGAACAGCCCACACGGAGGGCACGGAGAACAGTGAGGGCACGAAGAACTGCCGTGGCAGTCCTCCTCAGGGCCCTCACTGTTCTCCGTGCCCTCCGTGTGGGCTGTTGACGACCTCGGAAGACGCTACGGAATCGCCCGCCCCGCCACGATCGTCACGTTGTCGCTCCCCCCGCGCGCCAGCACGAGCTCGAGCAGCAAGCGGCACAACTGCTCCGAGCTGGTCATGCGCGCACACTCGGCGGCGATCTCGTCGTCGGACACGTGCTTGGTGAGGCCGTCGCTGCACACCAGCGTGATGCCACCCCGCTTGCTCACGTCGACGCGGGAGATCTCCGGCAGCGCCTCGTCGGCACCGATGGCGCTCGAGAGCACGTGGTGCAGCGGCGAGTTCTGCGCCCGCTCCGGGGTGAGCGCACCGCGATCGATCATCTCCTGCGCGACCGTCTGATCGCGGGTGACTTGCCGCAGGACGCCCTCGTCGTAGTAGTAGCAGCGGCTATCGCCTACCTGCACCACATACAGCCACGGCCAGACCACGATGCCCACCGACAGGGTGGTCGCCATCTTCCGGCCATCGAGCTGCACGGCCGCCTGCTCCTTCACCCGCCGGTGCGCCTCGATGGCGGCCGACCGCAGCGCCTCGGTGAACTCCTCCTCACTGGCCGAGCCGGCCGCGTGCCAGCAGCGCATGGCCGAGGCGAAGTATTCGGTCACCGCCACCGTGGCCAGCCGGCTGGCCTCGCTGCCATCGGCGCTGCCGCCCACCCCGTCGGCCACCAGCATGATCGTGGCCACGCGCTGCCCGCGCAGCGTGATCGCCGACGTGTCGGCCAGGCTGGTGCCATGCACCACCACCTGCGGGTGCACCGTACAGAGCAGGAACTGGTCCTGGTTGGCGGTCCGCACCAGCCCGGGATGGGTCAGGCCGAACAGGTCCAGTTCATCATCCCGAGGGCAAGCCGCCGTGGGACTCGCAGTGGGAGCCGTCATGGGCGGACTATCGCACCCCTGACCGTGAGCGGCAAGCGGTCCATGGCCCCACCCCATCTGGTGACGTCGGCCGACCCTGCCGATATTGTCGAGTGACTTACTCCCCTATCGTGACCACCATGACCTCCTCTCCGACCGTCATCATCACCGGCGCGTCGTCCGGCGTCGGGCTGTACGGCGCGGCCGCTCTCGCCCACCGCGGCTGGCACGTGATCATGGCCTGCCGTGACGTGGCCAAGGCCTCTGCGGCTGCGGACATGCTCGGCATCGCTGCCAGCCGGCGCACCATCCTGCCCATCGATCTGGGGTCGCAGGCCAGCATCCGGGGCTTCGTGGACGCGTTCGGTGCCGCCGGACGTCCGCTGGACGCGCTCGTCTGCAACGCGGCAGTATACCTGCCGCGCCTCGAGCAGCCGGCGCGCTCGCCGGAGGGCTACGAGATCAGCGTGGCCACCAACCACTTCGGCCACTTCCTGCTCGCCAACCTGCTGCTCCCCAATCTCGAGCGCAGCACCTGGCCGTCGCGGCGCCTGATCATCCTCGGCACGGTCACGGCCAACTCCGAGGAGTTCGGCGGCAAGATCCCCATCCCGGCGCCGGCCAATCTGGGCAACCTGGAAGGGCTGGAGGCTGGCTTCCAGGCGCCGATCGCCATGCTCGACGGCAAGGCCTTCAAGCCGGGTAAGGCGTACAAGGACAGCAAGCTGTGCAACATGATCACCGGTCGCGAGCTGCATCGGCGCCATCACGCACGCACCGGCATCGTGTTCAACACGCTCTACCCGGGGTGTGTGGCCGAGACCCCGCTCTTCCGCCATACGCCCCGGGCCTTCCAAGTGATCTTTCCGTGGTTCCAGAAGAACATCACCAAGGGCTACGTCACCGAGGAGCTGGCGGGGGATCGCCTCGCGCAGGTGGTGGCCGACCCGCCGTTCGGAGCGCGCAGCGGGGTGCACTGGAGCTGGGGCAATCGCCAGAAAGAAGGGCGCGAAGCCTTCGCGCAGCAGCTCACGGCGCGCGCACAGGACCAGGCGCTGGGCGAAAAGCTGTGGACGCTCAGCGCGAAGTGTGTGGGCCTGTCCGATTGATCGCCGACCCGCGACGCGGCAGCCGGTGAAGAGCACACCGCTGACCCGCGCCTACGCCTGGGGCCCCCGTGGCGGTTCGCCCTGGGCCTCGAGCCGTGCCCACTCCTCGTCGGAGTAGAGTCGGCTGCGGGTGAGGAAGCGCAGCCCTTCGGGCGTTTCCACCGAGAAACCGGCACCGCGCCCCGGCACCACATCGATGGTGAGGTGCGTGTGCTGCCAGTACAGGTACTGATCGCCGCCGATATAGAACGGCGTGTCCGCAATGGCACCCAGGTAGACATCCCGGGCACCAATGCGGAACTCGCTGCGGGGGTAGCACATGGGTGTGCTGCCATCGCAGCAGCCGCCCGACTGATGAAACAGCAGCGGACCGTGCAGCGCCTGCAGCTTGTGCAGCAGGGCTGCGGCAGCCGGCGTCACGCTGACACGGGCCACCGGTGTATCCATCGGATCGGGCGTCACGACGTCGTGCACGAGCCGGCTCAGAAGAAGCCGAGCGCGTTGGGGCTGTAGCTCACCAGCAGGTTCTTGGTCTGCTGGTAGTGGCTCAGCATCATCTTGTGATTCTCGCGGCCGATGCCGCTCTGCTTGTAGCCGCCGAAGGCCGCGTGCGCCGGATACAGGTGGTAGCAGTTGGTCCACACCCGTCCGGCCTTGATGGCACGGCCGGCGCGATACGCCGTATTCATGTCGCGCGACCACACGCCGGCGCCGAGGCCGTACAGCGAATCGTTGGCGATAGCCATGGCATCGTCGAAGTCCTTGAACGTCGTCACCGACACCACGGGACCGAAAATCTCCTCCTGGAAGACGCGCATCGCGTTGTGTCCGGCCAGCACGGTCGGCTCCACGTAGTAGCCGCCGGCCAGTTCCCCGTCGTGCATGGCCCGCTTGCCACCGGCCAGCACCGTGGCGCCTTCCTTGGCGCCGATGTCGAAGTAGCTGAGGATCTTCTCGAGCTGATCGTTGCTCGCCTGGGCGCCGATCATGGTACCGGGGTCGAGCGGATGCCCCATGCGGATCTGCGCCACGCGGTCGAGCGCACGCTCCATGAACCGGTCGTAGATGCTCTCGTGCACCAGCGCCCGCGACGGGCACGTGCACACCTCGCCCTGATTGAGCGCGAACATCGCGAACCCCTCGAGCACCTTGTCGAAGAAGGCGTCGTCGGCCTCCATCACGTCGGGGAAGAAGATGTTCGGACTCTTGCCGCCGAGTTCGAGCGTGACCGGCAGCAGATTCTCCGCCGCGTACTGCATGATGAGCCGGCCGGTGGTGGTCTCGCCGGTAAAGGCCACCTTGGCCACCCGGTTGCTCTGCGCGAGCGGCTTGCCCGCCTCCACGCCGAAGCCCTGCACGACGTTCACCACCCCTGGCGGCAGCAGGTCGGCGATGAGTTCCATGAAGGCCATGATCGCCACCGGTGTCTGCTCGGCGGGCTTGAGCACCACCGCATTCCCGGCGGCAAGCGCCGGCGCCAGCTTCCACACCGCCATGAGCAGCGGGAAGTTCCACGGGATGATCTGCGCCACCACGCCGAGCGGTTCGTAGAAGTGATAGGCCACCGTGTCGGCATCGAGTTCACCGGCGCTCCCTTCCTGGGCGCGCAACACGCCGGCGAAGTAGCGGAAATGATCGACGGCCAGCGGCAGGTCGGCGGCCTTGGTCTCGCGAATCGGCTTGCCGTTGTCGATGGTCTCGATGACGGCGAGCGCTTCCAGATTCTCCTCGAGGCGGTCGGCGATGCGGTTCAGGATGATGGCGCGCTGCGTCGCCGACGTGCGTCCCCAGGCCGGCGCGGCGCGGTGCGCGGCATCGAGCGCCAGTTCGACATCCTCGGCCGTGGAGCGCGCCACATCGCACAGGTGTTGGCCGGTGATGGGCGTGGGATTGCTGAAGTACTGGCCGCGCACGGGGGCCCGGAAGCCGCCGTCGATCCAGTTGTCGTAGCGGGACTTGATCGGAATGGAGATCGCGTACTGGGCAGCGCCCTGCGGCAGGGTAGCGCTGAGGTCGGGGCGGGCGGTTGATGCCATGGTGCGTGTGCCTCGGTGGGAATGCCGGTCTCGGGACGTCGTCCGGCGGGAAGGCGAGCCGGCGACCATCGGGACAGAGGGCAATGCCGATGCCAGCGGCGGCGGCAGAAGTTGCCGCCGCCGTAACTGGTGCATTCACAGGCAGATGACCGGAACCGTCGACGAATCGTGCGGGCAGGCGGTGTCGCGAGCGCGACAGCTGTCGCGCGTCGGGTGTCGCGAGGGGTGCGACGGGTGTCGCGCCTACGCGTTCCCCTTTTCCCGTAAACGGACATATGCCTCGAACAGCTCGTTCTTCAGGACTTCGCCGAAGACCCGGTCGTCGGTGATGCGCTTGTACAGCGCGAAGTTGGAGTCCACGATCTCCTGGATCACCTGCTCCACCTTCTGATCGAAGGTCAGCCGCACGTTCTCCCGGCTGTTCACCCGGCTCGCCGCGTCGAGCGCCGGGTCGCCGTCGAGCCGTTCCATCATCTGCGTCAGCGTCACGCGATGTTCCGGCCCCAGATTGAGCCCGAACCGCTCATTCAGCTCGGCGATGATCCGCGACAGCGTCTCCTGCTCTTCGGCCTTGTCTGGCGCTCTCTCCTTCGTGCCCTGCGGGTCAAGCACACCGGGGCGCCGGTCGAGCACGATGCGACCCGTAGCCGTTTCCTGCAGCCGATACGATTCCATATCGATGGCCTGCTGTACCTCCACCGGCAGCGCGTCGCGCTCGGCGGGGAGCAACCGCCGCAGGTAGCGCGCAAACACGTGCAGCTTCTCGAGGTCAGCGTCACGGAACGGCAGGATCTGCGCGAGAAATGCGTACAGACGGTTGTACTCCCCCAAATGGCCGCGGAACCGGGTGCGCTCCTCTTCGGGCAGGGCCAGGGCCCGCGCCTTGGGGGCGGCAAGCAGCGCGTACAGGCGATCCTGCCCCGACTTGCCGTCGAAATACGCGGCGGCGAAGGCATTGACCTCGAATTCGGTGTACACCGGAAACTGCGCCAACCGCATCTGCATCTCGTACAGCAGATTGGGGTCGGTACCTTCGGAGAGGAGCGTGGTTTCGTAATACGGCGAAAACGCGGCCCGGATCTCCGCCGCCTCGTTGGCGAAGTCGAGCACGGCCGTATCCCGCTTGGCGGCGTGCGTGCGATTGAGACGCGACAGCGTCTGCACGGCATTCACGCCACCGAGCTTCTTGTCCACGTACATGGTGTGCAGCAGCGGCTGATCGAAACCGGTCTGGAACTTGTTGGCCACGATCAGAAAGCGAAACGGCGCCTGCGCGAAGGTCCTGGCCGTCTGGGTATCGGGGAAGCCGTTCATGCCGGCTTCGGTGTACGTCTGCCCGCCATCCTGCACGGCACCGGAGAACGCCACGAGTGCC